>NZ_JAYFES010000061.1:0-93204 GCF_055795045.1 Pseudanabaena sp. PCC 9330
CCCACAACCTCGGCCTGCTCTTGGAGGATGACGAGTAGCGTCTGGCAGCGGTGGGAGAATAGTCTCTGGTGTCAGTCGGGCAGAGACCGTAACAGTCTGTCCACACCAAACACAACAATCTCCTCCAGATTCTCAAGACCCAGGGAATCCCCGATCGCAGCGGCACTGGATTCAGTTTCAAATTCGCAGATTTCCTCCTACCTCATAGCCCGCCTCAGCTTTCAAAACGGGGTAGCCAGAAATATCAGGCTTCAGCCTCCTTACTGGGCTGCCGGTGGCTTTTCCCTGAGCTTACTGATGAAAGGTCTCGCTGCAGCTCCTGCCGAATCAGAGCGAACCGCTGCACATCGGCCTGGGTTAGCCAAGACTCGAGTTCATAGAACGTTTGCCCATCCTGCTTTTGTATCCTCAACGTGAGAATCGTCTCCGGCAGGTGGTGAGCATCGCCCCTAAACTCGATATTCAAATCGCGCCCCCGCTCCACAATTGTGTAGAACTGCCTGCCCTCAAACACCCGCTGCCCTCGGTGCTGCCCCTGGCAAAACCGCTCCAGCAGCAGCACCGCCGTCCCCGCAATCTGCTCCTGGGTCTGGCGGTCAACGGGGATCGGTATTCTGGGTCGCGGCGAGGTCACGTCAGGTCATTGATGAAGGGATTGAGCCCCGCCATGATGGCGGCATCGTCGCCCAAAAACTCCCGAAGCGGCTGATCAACCGGCCCTGGGCCGGGTAGGGTTTTGATGGATGCTGTTGAGGTAGATGCCATGAAGCTATTGGCTGATGGTAGATGTCGTGGGTTTGGCCCAACCAGTGAGAGAGCGGTCTTGGGTGGCGTGATCGAATCATCGAAGGCTTCCAGCTCTGGGAGAAACCGCTCCTTGATTTCTAGAATCTGAGTCGTCAACTGCTGAATTGATCGCACAGCCTGCCGCCGAATTTCATCCTGGGGAGCCTGAACCGCCGCCATCGCAAACGGCCCATAACAACCATTCAAGGCCGATCGCATACGGGCATGGAGATCATGTCGAGACTTTCCCCGGCAATAACCAATCACCGCCACATCCAGCTCATCCCGGCTGGAGTACTGAATCCGGGCCTTTGTTTCTGACGTTTGGGTCATCCCTCTAATTCCTTATCGTTGCTGCAACTGGGGAGAGTTCGGCGCTAGCGAGCCTGGGTTGGCTTGGCGCTGTACATAAACGTTTTGAACAACCCATAGACATCGGCCCAGCGGACGCTGGTGATCAAGTCGGGTTCTGCCGTACCCTCCTGGCCTCGCAGCACATCGGTCATCTCCTGTCGTAGAGCCTCGACCCAGGTAATCTGCTGAGCAAGCCCGCGCTGGTCAAAAAACTGTTCCAGCTCTGGCCGAATGAAATAGGCAGCACCCCCGCCGACAATCACCTCCACCTCAGCCGAGGGCAGCCACTGCACCAGAAACTGATTCACCCGATCCAGATAAAACTCCCGAGCGTAGCTACAGGCCTTAGCCAGGTCAAGGGCTTCCTTGCGGCCTGGGACGTGAAAGGTGGGGTGCTCCTGAAGGATTGCTTCCAGAAGAGCCGGGTCATCGGGAGCGACACCCGGTAATTCGGTGGCACACTGCTTCATGTATTCCACGAACCCTGGCCCCTGGGAGGTGCTGTTGGTTTCTTGGGGCGTGCTGCCCTTCTCGAAGGTGAGGATGGAGAGATTGCGGTGGCCAAACATCAGGACGACGACAGTGGAATCGCGAATCCCTACCCCAGCTCTGGCCAGCTGCAACCCCTTGGCCAGGTAGAGCCCGGCCCCCTCTGGTTGCATCTCGATGCGCTCTAGCTGCCCAAACAGAGACCGGCCCCGAAAGCTGAAGTCTGAAATGGCTCCCAGAATCTGAGCCTTCAACTCCTTACGGTCTTGCCAGTATTCTTCCAGCGGCAACAGCAGGCCCAGTTGAGCAGTGAACTCACAACCTGAGCTGTCAGCGTCCTGAGCCGCCAGAGTCTTCTCAGCGATGACTCCGAGGGTGGCGAGAATTTTGTAGACGGCGCGATCGCGCTTGGGCAGAGCGAGACCCGAGTCACCTTTTTGGGCGATTGCTAAGGCCCCAATGGCATAAGCACTATTGCCCACCATCACATAGGCACTGTCCTCGGGTTCCTGGCTAGTCAGCCCGCCGAGCATCAGCCGGTCAAGCCGAGCGGGGTTCAACCGAGCTACCTGGGGGTCAAGATGCAGCAGGTAGGGCTGGCCCTGCCAGTAGAGGCATTTGGTGGCAGAGCTGCCCATGTCGATATAGGTCTGGATGATTTGGGTCATAGTTTGGATGCCAATGACAGCGTTTAATCAACAGCTTGAAGTTGCAAGAATGCCTTCCAGCTTGTTGATCGATATCTGTATTCTGAGTTGTCGTTTTTATTCACGACTTGATAACGACTGAATTGTTATCTTCAGCAATATCCATCATCGTTTTGATAACTAGTGAATTTCATTCACGACTTATTCACGACTTGATAACGACTTGCCTATCCAGAACCCAAAGCAAGCCTGGAATCATCCAATTATTCACGACTTGATAACGACTTAATCACGACTTCTCCTTTTATAGGGTACAGATTCCAATCAATAGATTGATGAATACGAACAAACTTTGCAGCTCTCTTAGCTGAACAGAACTGACATTTTCTGTGGGCTAAAACAGAGGTAATTGTTTCCAATCCCCTCGCACAAAACGCCCCGGCAGAAGCCTGATGGGTTGCCCTGGGGGGCTACGCCACTCCACTGCGTTTCGTAGCTCCGCGTTTCACACACCACGCCCAGCCCTGGGCCAGGGGGTTGCTGAAACCCAGCACTATCAGGGGTTCCAGGCATGGGAGCCAATGGCCGGTCGTTTACGAATCACTGACGAATTCACGGAAAAGCTCATGGGTAAAGGATTTAGCGTCTCGCTGCCCCTCGAAGAGGCAGCGATCGTCGAGAAAGAGGCCAATCGGCTGGGGCTACCCGCCGCCAGCATCATTCGCCTGATGATGCGCGATGGTCAGCAGCGCCGGGAACTGGAACGGCAGGTGGATGACCTGAAGGCCCGGATGGAGCTGCTGCAAGTGCAGTTCCAGGGGCTCCAGATTTTGCTGGAGACCATTGCCCTGGAGCAGGCCAATGCCCGAGGGCCGCAAGCGATGGAAAATCGCAAGGCGCTGATTCAGGAAATCCGCAAGCGCCAGGGTTTGGTCGAAGGCTAGGAGGTCAGTCATGCTCAGCCTGACGGTAATCAGCGCCAACCAAGGCGAAACCTACTACACCGCCGAGAACTACTACACCAGCGAAGAGAACCAGGCCCACTCTGGTTGGTGGGGCCAGGGGGCCAAGAGCCTGGGTCTGGCAGGACAGGTGCAGGGAGGCGACTTCAAGAATCTGCTCCATGGCTCCCATCCTCAGGGGCATCAAACCCTATCGGGTCGAAAGATTGACCCGGAGCGCCATCGAGCCGGGCTGGATTTGACCTTTAGTGCGCCCAAGAGCATCAGCCTGGCGGCCTTGGTGGGCGGCAATGAAGCGATCGAGCAGGCCCATCGCATAGCGGTGGTGCGCACCCTGGCCATCATCGAGGAGCGCTATGCCCAAACGCGGGTGCGGACAGCGGAGGGACGGCAGGCAGTTGGCACCGGCAACCTAATTGTCGCCCAGTTCCACCACGACACTTCCCGCGAGAAGGATCCGCAGCTGCACACCCATTGTGTGGTGATCAATGCCACGCAGTTGAACAATGCTCGCTGGCAGTCGCTCCATAACGACATCCTCTTCAAGCAGCAAAAGCTGTTGGGGATGATTTACCAGAACGAACTGGCGGTAGAGGTGCAGCGGCTGGGCTATGGTATTGAGCCCAGGGCAAACGGCCAGTTTGAACTTCGGGGGTATCAAGCCGAAGATCTCCAGACCTTCTCCAAACGGCGGGAGCAGATTCTGGCGGCGGTGGAGGAGAACGCGACGGCCCAGGCGCGAGAGCTAGCGACGCTGATGACCCGTGCGCCTAAAGGCAAGGAAATCCCTCGGGAAGAGCTACGCACCTACTGGCGGCAGCAGGCCGAGGCGCTAAAGCTGGAACATCCCCAGCCTCAGCAGATGGATTGGCATAGCCAGCCAAAGCGGGCCACCCAAGCGGGGCTCACCCACTGCGCCGAGCGGGAGGCGGTGTTCACACGGGAGCAGGTAGAGCGGTTTGCCCTGGAGAATCATCTGGGGCAGCAGCTCTTTGATGAGGTGCAGCAGACCTTGAATACCGATCCGGAGGTGATCCATACTCATGATCAGCGGTTGACCACTCAGACGGCGGTGCTGCGAGAGCTGGAGACCATCCGCACCGTGCTGGATGGGCGGGGGGAGGTGGGGGCGATCGCCTCGCCAGTCTTGGTGGAAAGACATCTGCGCGATCAAGGGCTGACCGAGGGGCAGGTGCAGGGGGTGATGTTGGCAGCTACAACCCGCGATCGCTTCATTGCCTGGCAGGGGGTGGCCGGGGCCGGGAAGAGCTACGCCCTGAATCAGTTTCGTCAGATTGCGGAGTCCCATGGCTACACCGTCCGGGGCTTTGCCCCCAGTGCGGAGGCGGCGAAGGCGTTGGGTGACTCGGCACAGATTCAGCCGGTGGAAACGGTGGCGGCGTTGCTGTGTGCTCAACCGGTGGAACTCAACCCGGCTCAGTCTGAGATTTGGGTCGTGGACGAGGCGGGACTCCTGAGTGCCAAGGATGCGCTGGCCCTGGTGACCAAAGCCCAGGCGCAGCAGGCCCGAGTGGTTTTGGTAGGAGACATCCGGCAGCTGTCGGCGGTGGATGCGGGGAACCCGTTCAAGAGTTTGCAGCAGGCGGGAATGGCAACGGCCTACCTCACCCAGTCCTTGCGGCAGAAGAACCAGCAGATCAAGGCGGGCGTTGACCTGATCGCCGCTGGGGAAATTGCGGCGGGGGTGCGGCAGTTGAAACCCTACATTCAGCAGGTGAGTAGTCAGGAGGCGAGAGCAGCGGCGATCGCCCGTGACTATCTCGCCCTGAACCCAGAGGAACGAAAGAAAACCTTGTTATTGGCAGGCACCAACCAAGAGCGTTTAGCGATCACCCAGCTAGTGCGGGATGGGCTGAAGGCAGAAGGAACCCTGGGTCAGAGTTTGATGGTAAAGCGGCTGAAGGCGAGGGATTTAACGGAGACCCAGGCGGGCTATGCCCACCATTTTCAGCCGGGGAATGTGCTGATTCCCCAGGCCAGCTACAAGCGGCTGGGGTTGGAAAAGGGGCAACGCTACGAGGTGCTGGCGACGGATAGCCACAGTAATAGGTTAATGCTGCGGGGGCAATTGGGGGCAGCGTTGCAGGTGGATCCAGCTCAGATTAGGCGAAAGTCGGTCTATGAGGTGGAGGAGATGGAGATTGCAGTGGGCGATCGCCTGCGGTGGACGCGCAATGACCATGCCCTGGGGCGACGCAATGGCCAGGAGTTTGAGGTGGTGGGCATGGAGGAGGGGCAGGTGCTGATTCGCTGGGGGCGGGGTGAGGTGGGGTGCTTCGAGAGTTCAGAGTTAGCCCATCTGGATTACGCGCTGGTCAGCACCACCTATGCGGCCCAGGGAAAATCGGCGGAGCGGGTAATTGGGGCGCTGGATCGTCATGTGGGGCGAGAGAGTTTTTATGTGACGGTGAGCCGGGTTAAGTGGGATCTGCGGTTGTATGTCTCAGAAGATTTGGATCGGCTGATCGAGCGAGTGGAGCGGCCTAAGGCGAAGGAAAATCCCAGCGATACTAATGTGTTGATTCCCCAGAGAGAAGATTGGGTGTCAGCGAGACCATTGGTTAGCCAAAATGCCCAGGTAGAAATAATGACCTCATATCAGCAACTTGTAGGATCTACCAGGAATAGAGCTTATCCATCGACACCTGCATCGCAGCAGCCCGAACTGGAATAGTAGGTAGACAACTTGTAGAGAGGCTACCCGCATTAGCACAGTCTATGGTTCAGGCTTAGCAACACCTAACCTAATATCTAGAAGCAGTCAGTCGCTAGCTCAGCTAAGTTGTTTAGAAATTCACCTTTGGCTTCAATGCGATAGCGGTAGGTAAGTCAGCCGCCAGACCACACAGCAGAGCTACCCCCATTAGCCCCAGCGGCAGCCCCTAGCCTGTGTCAAAATGGGCAATTCAAAGTGCTCAGCACCGCTCCAGATTCGTCATCAGGTTCAACGCCAGCCTCCCCGCCAGCACCAGGGCAACCTGGTCGTGGGCCGGGGCTGAAGCGGCTTGACTCATGTATTGCTGACAAAGCAGAATTTGCGCAGAAGTCAAATTAAAACGTGCTGTGCTTGAAGTCAAAATGTTTTGAGATTGTGTTAATCTCTAGGGGATTGATTTTGCAACGCCCTAGTGGCTGAATCGCAAGTGCCTAGCTATCAACGCTTGGGGCAGAGGTTTGGTTGAAACCCCAAGATTAGGAGAATAATCATGTTGAACCAGTTGGATAGTGCTGGGGCTGTGCCACCAGTCGTCTCTGCCAAGCCGTTGCAGGGGCTTTCTCTGGAGCAGTTGCAGCGGTGGCCGCTGGCTGATGTTAGTTCCTGCGGGCGACGCGGCTATTTGCCCGCTCGCCGCGATCGCCTCTGGTTGCTCAAGGCGGGCGTCGTGCGAACGATCACCTATCAGGAAGATGGTACGGCGATCGCCCTGGGTCTGTGGAGCACTGGCGACATTATCGGACAGTCCCTCTCCGACGCCGATCCTTATCTGATTGAGGCATTGACGGAGGTAAAGGCGGTTTCTATCGCCCTTAGCGACTGGCAACCCCCCGTGGATGTCATCACCAGCTACCTGAAGCACACCGAAGCTCTTATGGTAGTGCGCACCCACCGCCGGGCCGAAACCGCTCTGCTGGGTCTATTGCAGTGGCTGGCTAACCGTTTCGGCTTGCAGATTGACCGGGGTTGCCTCATCGACCTCAAAATTACTCACCAAGACCTAGCTGACTTCAGTGGCCTCAGTCGGGTGACGGTGACTCGCCTACTGCGTCAGTTTGAAGAACAGGGGCTAATCTATCGGCGATCGCGCCAGCTAATCTTGGCTGAGACTAGCGATCACTGGCACTACGAGATTTAGGAGAGTGGGGAGTGGATGGGTAAGGGGTAGGGGGTGGACTTGGTTGTTGGGTACAAGGGTTAGCGTTTCACTCAGCACTCTCTACTCCACATCCCTTACTCTCTACTCCCACCCCCTACCCCTCAACCAACGCCCACTGCTGACGAAACGCCACAACCTGTTCGTTCAAATTTTCCATATCGATCAAGAAAGCATCGTGGCCGTGGGGGGAATAGAGCCAGTTGAGCTGGGCCTGGGGCATCAGTTCAGCCAATTCTTGCTGCTCGGCAGGGGGGTACAGAATATCGGAATCAATCGCCACCACTAGGGTGGGGTGGGGTATGCTTTGCAGCGCCGATTGGTAGCGCTGGTTCGGGTCTGCACCTGGCTGATCACCCCCAATCTCGTGGCGATCCATGGCGTGGGTGAGGGCGATGTAGGTGTTGGCGTCGAAGCGATCAACCAGCTTTTGGCCATGGCGGTGGAGGTAGTGGGTGATAGCGTAGGGGGTGGGGGGTGAGGGGTGGTGCGTAGGGGCAGACACACGGGTCTGCCCTACTGGTGGGACGGTAGGCACTTGGGGTTCACGGCCAAAGCGGTGGTGGAAGCTGGCCCAGGAGCGGTAGGTGCTCATGGCGATCATGCGGGCGACGGCGAGACCCTGAACGGGGGGATTATCTGGGGTGTAGTGGCCGCCCTGCCAGCGGGGGTCGGTATAGATGGCCTGTCTTTGGGCTTCGCTGAGGCCGATGCACCAAGGAGAATGACGACCGGGGGCGGCGATGACGGCAAGGCTTTGAACGCGATCACCATACTGTGCGCCCCACTCCAGCACCTGCATGCCCCCTAAGGAGCCACCCATCACCAGACGCAGGGACTGCACCCCCAACCCCGCTAGCAACTGGGCCTGCGATCGCACCATATCGCGCACGGTGATAGCCGGAAAGGTAGGGCCGTAGGGCTGTGCCGTTTCAGGATTAAGGCTGGTGGGGCCAGTGGTGCCATAGCAACTGCCGAGGATATTGCTGCACACAATAAAATCCTGTGTCGGGTCGAGGGTTTTCCCTGGCCCGAGCAGTGGCTGCCACCAGTCATCCACATCGGCATGGCCAGTGAGGGCGTGGCAAACCAAAATGGCATTGTCACCACGGCGGTTCAACTCGCCCCAGGTACGATAGGCCACCTGTACGTCGGGGAGCACACCACCCAGTTCAAGTTCCAGGGGCGCGGGGAGGTGGTAGAGCTGGGTGTAGGGTGAAACGAGGTGAAGGTAGGTCACGGGGGTTAGGGGTAGGGGGTTAGGTTTGGTTGTTGGTTACAGGGGTTAGCGTTTCACTCAGACACCCGCTTCCCACCCCCTACTCCCCACTCCTGACTCCCTACTCCCCACTCCCCTACAGCGCCGCAAACGCCTGGGCAAAGTCTTCCTTAATATCGTCAATGTGCTCAATGCCCACCGACACCCGCACCAGGTCGGGGGCAACTCCGGCAGAGCGCTGTTCGCTCTCGCTGAGCTGCTGGTGGGTGGTGCTGGCGGGGTGGATGACCAAGGTTTTAGCGTCGCCCACGTTGGCCAGGTGGCTAGCGAGTTTAACGTGGTTGATGAACTTGCGCCCTGCTTCTAGACCGCCTTTGATACCAAAGTTCAGCACGCCGCCAAAGCCGTTGTGCAGGTACTTGGTGGCCCGCTCGTGGTAAGGGTGCTCAGGTAGGCCGAGGTAGTTGACCCACTCCACCTGGGGCTGCTCTTTCAGCCAGTGGGCCAGGGCGAGGGCGTTGCTGGCGTGGCGCTCGACCCGTAGGGAGAGGGTTTCTAGCCCTTGCAGCAGCAAAAATGCGTTGAAGGGGCTGAGGGCGGGGCCGAGATCGCGCAGCCCTTCCACCCTGGCCCGAATGATGAAGGCGATATTGCCAAAGGGGCCGTCAGGGCCAAAGGTGTCAGAAAAGTTCAGGCCGTGGTAGCCGGGGGAAGGCTCGGTAAACAGCGGAAACTTGCCGTTGCGCCAGTCGAACTTGCCCGAGTCAACAATCACGCCGCCGATGGAGGTGCCGTGGCCACCGATCCACTTGGTCGCAGACTGAACCACAATGTCGGCCCCGTGGTCGATGGGTCGCACCAGGTAGCCCGCCGCCCCAAAGGTGTTATCGACAATCAGCGGAATGCCGTTTTCGTGGGCTACGTGGGCCAGGGCGGCAAAGTCGGGTACGTTGAACTGCGGGTTGCCAATGCTCTCGACATAGAGGGCTTTGGTGTTCTCATCGATCGCCTGGCGAAAGGTCTCGGCATCGTCGCCTTCTACCAGTTTCACCCCAATGCCCAAACGGGGCAGCGTCACCTTGAACTGGTTGTAGGTGCCGCCATAGAGATAGCTGGTGGCAACAATGTTATCCCCTGCCTGGGCCAGGTTGCTAATGGCCAAGAACTGTGCCGCCTGACCGCTGGCCGTAGCTAGGGCCGCCGCGCCCCCCTCCAAGGCCGCGATGCGCTTTTCAAACACATCGGTGGTGGGGTTCATGATGCGGGTGTAGATGTTGCCAAACTCTTGCAGGGCAAACAGCCGCGCCCCATGGTCGGCATCGTCAAAGGTGTAGGAGGTGGTCTGGTAAATGGGCACCGCGCGGGCGTTGGTGCCGGGGGCGGGTTCTTGGCCAGCGTGGACTTGTAGGGTTTCGTAGCGATGAGTCATGGGAGTAGGTGGATGGGTGAGGGGATATTCGGGCTTAGCTAGCTACGCCTGTGAGTTCCTTATTCAGGGCTGACAGATCGGCGACTTGGTTGGGCGGCAAGTCGCGGAACAGCACGGTACTGAGGTAGCGTTCGCCGTTGCTGGGCTGTACAGCGACGATTAGCTTGCCCGTATTCTCAAGGCGCTGTCCGACCTGGATGGCAGCGGCAAGGGCAGCCCCGGCAGAAATACCGGAGAGAATGCCTTCTTCGCGGGCCAGACGGCGGCTGTAGTTGACGGCAGTGTCGCTGTCGATCTGGATTACCTCGTCAATCAGATCGACCTTCAACACCTCGGGTACAAAGCCTGCGCCAATGCCCTGGATTTTGTGGGGGCCAGCGGCACCGCCAGAGAGCACGTGGCTTTCGACCGGTTCGACGGCGATCGCCCTAAACCCTGGCTTGCGCTGCTTGATCACCTCGGCCACGCCGGTAATCGTGCCGCCCGTGCCAACTCCGGCAATCAAAATATCAATCGTCCCGTCGGTGTCGGCCCACAGTTCCTCGGCAGTGGTCTCGCGGTGAACTTTGGGGTTGGCGGGGTTTCGAAACTGCTGAGGCATAAAAGCATTAGGCAAAAACTCGACAATTTCTGCCGCCCGCCTAATCGCCCCGACCATGCCCTGGCTGCCGGGGGTGAGTTCGAGCTGGGCACCGTAGGCTTGCAGCATGGCCCGCCGCTCCAGGCTCATGGTGTCGGGCATGGTGAGAATCAGCCGGTAACCCTTGGCGGCAGCCACCAGAGCCAGGGCAATGCCGGTATTACCCGAAGTTGGCTCCACCAGGATGGTAGTTTCGGGATTGATTAGCCCGGCCTCTTCCGCCGTCTGAATCATGCTGGCCCCGATGCGGTCTTTGACCGAGGAGGCGGGGTTAAAGCTCTCTAGCTTGAGGGCAATATCAGCCCCAGATCCCTCGGATTGGGGAATGCGGTTGAGGCGCACGATGGGGGTGTGGCCAATGAGTTCGGTGATGTTGTTTGCAATGGGCATGGGGGAGAAGAGTAGGGGTAGGGGGTAGGTTTAGTTGTTGGTTGCAGGGGTTGGGGTTTCACTCAGATACGCCTTTTACTCCCTGCCCTCACTGCCATAACCGCAGCCGACCTAAGCTGAGATGGGTCTGAGTCGCTTTGTGCAGGTAAACCAGCAGCAGGCTACCCAACACCACGGGAGCGAGCAGGGCGATGACAGTGTAGCCGCGACCATAGCTCCAGCGGTTTCGGAGAGGGCGGCGGTGGGAAAGGGGTAGGGGCTGGGGGGTGGGGGGATAGGCGAGGACGGTTTCAGAGGTGTCTAGAGAGAAGGATGTCATGGCGGAGAGAGAGTAGAGAGAACAACAGAAAACTTTTCTAGTAGTGCCAGCTATCGCCATCAGCATGACCTTTGCCCTGGATGGTGATGGGGTACTTTTGTAGCTGTTTGAGCCAGCACTGTACGGCGTTCAAGGGGCCAGAAAGCTCAATCTCTAAGGTGGTTGACTGGGCTAGGCTGCTGACGGAGAAGGTGGTGGGTTGGCCGTTTTGGGCGATGGCGCGAACAACCACCCGACAGCTTTCGGCCAAATCTTCGAGTAGCGCTTTGACGGAGACTTGAGGAGAACCGTAGATTCTGAGTCTGAGCTGGGTTTGAGGAGTTGTCATGGCGCTTAAACCAGTGGAAACAACAGGAAAATCTCAAGAGGATGCGTTGGGAACTAGTCCCGCCTGGAATAGAAGGAGAAGCGACTGAGGCGCGATCGCACCTCTGAACGCTCCGGCGGTAATTCTGCAGCGGAGTCTTTGGCTGACCGCAAAGGCAATCGACCCAGTCGCACGGCGATAGGCCGCTTGGCTTGCTTAACGCCGCTGAGGACAATCAGCATGGCCACTGTCCCCACTACGGCCAGTTGCCACAGCCCAAAGCCAACGGCGGTTCCCAGGGCGGCGGTGGCCCAGATGGCGGCGGCAGAGGTCAATCCCTTGACCTTGCCCCGGTGCGACTGCTGCAAGATCAGCCCGGCCCCAATGAAACCTACCCCCGTAGCAATGCCTTGAACGGTACGGCTCAGGGCATTGACCGAGGAGTAGTCTTGGGGGATTTGTAACGGCAGCAGGATAAATAACGTCGCCCCCAGGCTGATCACCATATGGGTACGCACTCCTGCCGAGCGGTTGTTGCCCGTCCACTGGCGCTCAAAGCCAATCAGCCCACCGATAACAACCGACAGCCCTACCCGAAAGATCAAGTTGAGCCAGTCGCTGGGTTCGATATATCCCGCGTGAATTGCCAAGTCACTCCATCCTTAGCATTGCATACACCGAAAACCCGATGAGTTTACCGGTGATTGATTGATGTTTGCTCACTATGGCACGACGGCCAGTAATTTTCAATTAGATTGCAAACAATTTTAGTTTCATGTACGATGCTTGTGCGTTTAAATTTGCCGGGGATGCAGCACGTATCAAGGCGCTTTTGCAATGGCACCTTGAGAGAGCCCCTGGGCATACAACTTGTTTTTAGCCATGACAGACAACATTCGCGCCGTAAATGACGACTACAGCAGTGCTGGGCAGCTGACCCCTGAGCAAATTGAGCAGGCGGCAGTCCAGGGGTTTAAGTCGGTGCTAAATCTCAGGTCGCCCGTCGAACCGGGCACCCTGGCCGACGAAGCAGAGCAAGCTGCCGCCGCTGGTCTCGGCTATGCCCAGGCTCCAGTGAGCCCCACCACACCGGAAGGCAAAGCTCTAGAAGAAGCCCTTGCGGCGTTGGATGCATTGCCGAAGCCGGTGCTAATTCATTGCCGGGGCGGCGGACGGGCGACGGCGGTGGCGCTGATCGCGATCGCCACCCAGGAAAAGTTCTCCCAAGAGGCATTCCTAGAACAGGCTGCTGCCAACGGTCTAGGGCCAGAGCAGCCGCAAATCCAGCAGTTTTTGCGCGACTACTACGGTGCCCCTGTGCCCGACCAGCAGGAGATCGTCTAGATGGTTGTTGGCAACGCTCAGCCCTATACCCAGCCGCTCCGGGTCTTCATTCTCGGGGGCGATGGTTTTTGCGGCTGGCCTACCGCGCTGCATCTGTCGGCTCTGGGCCACGAGGTCGTCATTCTCGACAACCTCTCCCGCCGCAACATCGATAATGAATTAGAGGTCAGCTCTCTCACCCCGATTTCGCCTCTGGGAGTGCGGCTGGCAGCGTGGAAAGAGCACTCGGGCCGCGATATCCCTTTTCATCGAGTAGATATTGCCCAGGATCACGACCAGCTCTTGGCCCTGATTCAGCAGTATCGCCCCGATGCGGTGGTGCACTTTGCCGAGCAGCGGGCCGCCCCCTACTCGATGAAATCGCCCCGCCACAAACGCTACACCGTCGATAACAACCTCAACGCCACCCACAACCTGCTCTGCGCCATCGTCGAGTCGGGGCTAGATATTCATGTGGCCCACCTCGGCACCATGGGGGTCTACGGCTACGGCACGGCGGGGATGAAAATTCCTGAGGGCTACCTGGATGTAGAGATTCCCACCGAGAGCGGCGATCGCATCGCCCAGCGGATTCTCTACCCGGCGAACCCAGGCAGCATCTACCACATGACCAAAACCCAGGATCAGCTGTTCTTTTTCTACTACAACAAAAATGACGGCATCCGCGTCACCGACCTCCACCAGGGCGTGGTCTGGGGCACCCACACCGCCGAAACCCGCCTAGATGAGCGGCTGATTAATCGCTTTGACTACGACGGCGACTACGGCACCGTGCTGAATCGCTTTTTGATGCAGGCGGCGATCGGCTACCCGCTGACGGTGCACGGCACGGGCGGCCAAACCCGCGCCTTTATTCACATTCAAGACACCGTGCGCTGTATTCAGCTGGCTCTCGAAAACCCGCCCGAGCCGGGAGAGCCAGTGAAGATCTTCAACCAGATGACCGAAACCCACCGCGTGCGCGACCTGGCCCAGCTGGTCAGCGACATCACCGGAGCCGAGATCGCCCACCTGGATAACCCCCGCAAAGAAGCCGCCGAAAACGATCTCTTCGTCGAAAATCGCTGCTTCCTCGACCTGGGCCTAGAGCCCACCACCCTCAGCAAAGGCCTGCTGCTGGAGGTGACAGAGGTGGCGGAGAAGTACGCGGGGAGGTGCGATCGCAGCAAGATTCCCTGCACGTCGAAATGGGTGAAGGCGTAGGGGGTTAGGGCGTGGGGAGTGGGGCGTAGCTGATTGAAACGCTAACCTCTGCAACCCACAACCAAACCACCCCCCCTACCCTTCACCCCTCACCCCTTACCCCCAACTCCCCCCATGTCCCAAACCCTTCAAGCTGTCCTCTCCGCCAACGATGCCTACGCCGCCGACTTTGGCGACAAAGGCAACTTGCCCCTGCCCCCCGGTCGCCGCTTTGCGGTACTGACCTGTATGGATGCCCGCCTCGACCCGGCCAAATTTGCCGGGCTGAGCGAGGGCGATGCCCACGTGATCCGCAATGCCGGGGGGCGGGCCAGCGACGACGCCATTCGCTCCCTGGTGATTTCCTACAAATTGCTGGGCACCCGCGAGTGGTTCGTCATCCACCACAGCGACTGCGGTATGGAAACCTTTACCGATGCCGTGATTCGCGGGCTGCTGGCCCACAGCCTAGAGACCGCCAAGGTCGATGCCGACGGCTGGCACGACGTGGGCCAGGGGCCAGGCTCCAATGAGGGCGACTTCATTAGCTGGCTTACCATCTCTGACCTGACCCAGAGCGTGGTGGAAGATGTCGCCCGCATTCGCAATCACCCGCTGGTGCCCGCCGAAATCCCCATCTACGGCTACGTCTACGACGTGAAGACGGGGCGGCTAGTGGAGGTGCCGGAGGCGACGGCAGTGGGAGTTGCTGGGTGAGGGGGTGGGGGAGTGGGGAGTAAGGGGTGGGGAGTGGGGGGTAGAGCGAAGCTCTAAGCCCTGTAGTTAATAAATCCTACGCCTCACCCATTTACCCCCCTACCCCACACCCCTCACACGCTTCCAAGACAAATTGTTCAAAACAAAAGGAGTAACACTCGATGCTTAAGCAACTACAGCGCTGGAAAATCCAGCTGGTTGCCTTTTTAGCGGCGGTTTTGGCTGTGGCCACCCTGCCCGCCCTGGTGCAGCCCAGTGCAGCGGCGACCACCATTGATTTCGTTAGCCCTCAGTGGCTGGCGCAGCATTCTCGCGATGCCAACCTGCGTATTCTCGACGTGCGCACTAACCCCCTCGACTACATCAACAGCCACATTCCCGGCGCGGTGAACATTGCAGAAAACACTTTTCGTGGTCCCAACGGTCGTCTGCCCGTGCAGTTTTGGGAGCAGCAAAAAATTGAGTCGCTGTTCCAAGAAGCTGGCGTCAACAACGACAGTCACGTGGTGATTTATTCTGACGGCAACAACATTTTGGGCAGTACCCAGGTGGCTTATCTGCTGGAGCGGGGCAGCTACGGAGGTCAGGTTTCGGTACTTGACGGGGGCTTTAAAGCTTACAAAGACGCCAGTCTGCCGGTGACTAAGGAGTTCCCTGAGTATGCCAAGGGCAACTTTACCCTGGAAGACAACAGCGATATTCGCGTCTCGCTCGACGAGGTGCGATCGATCGTGCGCGACCGCAGCACCCGTATTACCTTCATTGATCCACGCCCGCCCGCCTTGTTTGCCGGTGAAGAAGACCTGTTCATTCGCAATGGCCACATTCCTGGGGCCAACAATGTTCCTTGGCCAAGCTTCACCGTAGGCGAAGACAACTTTCACCAGCTCAAGTCCCTCGATGAGATTCGCGCGCTGCTGGCTCGGCGGGAGATTACCCCCAACGACGAGATTGTCGTGACCTGCAGCACTGGGCGGGAAGCCTCGTTGCAGTACGTGGTGCTGAAGCACCTGCTGGGCTACCCCAACGTGCGAATTTATGAAGGCTCGTGGACGGAGTATTCGGCCCAGCCTGACCTGCCCGTGGCCACGGGGCGTGACCCCAACGTTTAAGACCCCGGTGAGGGTATAACACCGAGAGTCATCGGGTAGCTGGTTTTATCCCACAGGTGCAACCGGCTACCTTTACCCCCAATCGGGGCAATCGGTGCTGTGACTGGAAGAACGAACTGTTTTTCAGGAATGACTGATCTATGCTGCTGCGACTGCTGCTAATTGCCAGTGCCCTAACCCCCCTAACCCTGGTGGGAAGCACGTTTTGGTCACCGACGTTTCAGACGACTGGGTCTGACACCCTTAACCCAGTGGCCTCCTGCGCGCCAACCCAACCCGATGAGGACGATGAGGAGGAGGACGACGATGAAGAACCCCGTCGCCCTACCCGAGGCCGCTTTTCGTGATGTTTTGATGTAGGTTTGCTATGGCTCAGTTTGTCGAGCGATCGCGCACTCAGCTGCCGCAATCGCAGTCATTTCTCCTCTACCTACTGCTGGCTGTAGTCCTCGCCCTGGCGGCGGGGCTAACGTCGTTTGGCTGGCGTCAGAGCACCTTGTTTCTGGTGGGCACGCTGTTTGGCCTCACCCTATACCACGCCAGTTTTGGCTTTGCCTCGGCCTACCGCCGCCTGGTGGTGCATGGCGACGGGCAAGGGGTGTTGGCCCAGGTGCTGATGCTGGCGGTGGCCACGCTGCTGTTTGCGCCGATTTTGATTGGCGGGGTGGGGCGTGGTGCCCTCGCTCCGGTGGCGGTGCAGGGGGCGATCGGGGCGCTGCTGTTTGGGGTGGGCATGCAATTGGGCAGCGGCTGCGCCTGCGGCACCCTCTACACCATTGGCGGCGGTAGTTCGATGATGGTGCTGACGCTGCTAACCTTTGGCACCGGATCGTTTTTGGGCACCTTGACCAACGGCTTTTGGCAGGGATTGCCCAAAACTGAGGCGGTGTCGTTAATTGGGCTCTGGGGTTGGGGTGGCGCAGCGCTGCAACTGGGGCTGCTGGGACTCTTGGGGCTGGGTTTATGGCGTTGGCAAACCCAAAATGGGGGCGAAACTTTGGGTTTCAGCCACTGGCCCAACTGGCGATCACTCCTCTATGGCCCCTGGTCGTTAGTGGTAGGCGGCATTGCCCTGGCGCTGCTAAATACCCTCACCCTGCTGCTGGCCGGTCGGCCCTGGGGGGTGACCTGGGGCTTCACCCTCTGGAGCGCCAAGCTGGCCACCCTGCTTGGCTGGAACCCGACCAGCAGCGAGTTTTGGAGCCAGGAGAGCATTTTAGAGGTGCTGCAAGCCAGCGTCTTTGCCGACGTGACCTCGGTGATGAATTTTGGCATTGTGCTGGGGGCCGCGCTGGCGGCGGCGATCGCTGGACAGCTCACCGTGCGGCGGCCCCCTTCGCGGCGAGCGGTACTGGCGGCCCTAATTGGCGGTTTGCTGATGGGATATGGAGCCTGGTTGGCCTTTGGCTGCAACGTCGGTGCCTACTTTAGCGGCATTGCCTCCACCAGCCTGCACGGCTGGCTTTGGATAACTTTCGCCCTGCTAGGCACCTTCCTTGGAGTCCGACTCAGGCCACTGTTTCAGCTTACCAATTGATTTGCATCGGCCAAGGGCTATGCCCCACTGCCGCTGCACTGACTGTTACCTAATTGTTTTTCCATGACGCAGACTCCCCAATCTACCGATATTCAAAGCGATCGCAACGGCGATGCACCCCTGGCGCCCAGCCCAGCCCCCCCCAAAAAGCTGGGCTCCCGCACCCGCGACCACCTGGCCAACGAGCGCACCTACCTGGCCTGGATGCGCACCGCGATCGCCCTGATCGGTTTTGGCGTGTTGATCGCCCGCCTGCGCTATTTGGTCTCCCCCGATGTGCCCGGCACCGGCCAGGGCTGGCTGGTGGGGCTGGGCCTATCCTCCATTGGCCTAATCACTGTGCTGCTTTCAACCTGGCACTACTTTGCGGTGCTTGATGCGATCGAAAACAACACCTACGAACCCAACAGCCGCTGGGTGATTCTCTTTAGCCTGGTGGTGACGCTGCTGGGGGCCGGGGTGCTGTACGTGCTGTTTTCGGCCCCGGCGACGGTGAAGGGGTTTCCGGTGATGTAGAAAGTTTTAGATTTTAAGTTTTGAATTTTGAATGTCTTCTGTACGCCAAAAACTCAAAACTCAAAACTAGACATTTCTTCTGCGGAGACGCTCCGCGAACAAAACTACCCCCCCACCCCCTTACCTCCCAGGACTCCCCTTGATAGACACCAGATCTAATGACACCCGCGATCGCAACTCCACTACCCCGCTCGCCACCTCGGCCATCAGCAGCGGAGCTACTCTAGCGGCCTGGATTTTGCTAGGTCTGCTGGGGTTGGCCCTGGCTGTCAGCTTTTGGGTGGTCATCCCCGCCGGGGAGCGCGGCGTGTGGATGCGCTTCGGCCAGGTGCAGGACGAAGTTTTGGCCGAGGGGCTGCATTTTGTGATTCCCCTGGTCGATTCGGTGGAGACCCTGAGTACTCGGGTTCAAAAGCAGGAAATTGCCACCGAAGCGGCGTCGAAGGATTTGCAGGATGTGTTTAGCGATGTGGCCCTCAACTGGCACATCTTGCCCGACCAGGCCAATGTGGTGTATCGCCAAATTGGCGACGAGGCTGCCGTGGTGCGCTCAATCATCAACCCCGCCATTGAAGAGGTGATCAAAGCGGTGATGGCGCACTACACCGCCGAAGAGGTGATCACCCAGCGCGACCAGGTGAAGGCGGAGGTGGATGCGGGGCTGCGATCGCGCCTCGCTCCCTACAATCTGGCGATCGACGACGTATCGCTGACCACGATTCACTTTTCTCAGCAGTTTCGCGATGCGGTAGAGGCCAAACAAATCGCGGTACAAGAAGCTAAACAGGCTGAATTTGTTGCCCAAAAAGCCCTGCGCCAGGCTGAAATTGAGATCAATCTAGCCCGAGGCACCGCCGAAGCCCACCAGATTTTGCAGGAAACCCTAACCCCCGGAATCCTTAGGTACGAAGCCTTACAAAAATGGGATGGTCGTTTGCCTATGATCACAGGCGAAGGGACGAGTACGGTGATTGAATTGGATGATTTGATGCCGGAGAAGAAGTGATGGAAGTTTCGTTCGCGGAGCGTCTCCGCAGGAGAAATGCTTGGTTTTGTATTTTGAGTTGTTTCTGTACAGCAAAAATTCAAAACTCAAAACTCAACATTCAAAATTAATTCATCCCTCTACCAAAATCTCTTCAAAGGCTTTGGAAATGCGGGTGCGAAATCGCTTTTGGTGGCGCAGCAGAATGACTGGCTGGGTCATTTCGTAGGTGTGTTGAGAATTGTCGAGATCATCGACTACTGCGATCGCCTTAAGAGTACCTAGCTTAAGTTCCGATCGCACGATTGATCTCGGCAATGCCGCGGCGCCAATGCCACCTTCGACTACGGCCTTGATCATTTCGCTGGTGGTGAGAATGAGGGTGATTTCTAAGGTGCTGGGGTCAATGCCCCAATTTTGGAGCGATCGCTCAAATATATAGCGAGAGCCAGATCCGGGTTCTCGCATGATCCAACAGGTGTCGGTGAGTTCGGCAAGGGAGACCCGGTCTCGCTCAAACCAGGGATGGTTTTGACCCACCACAATCGCCACGACGTCTTGCCCAATTACCGATACCACCAGGTTTTGGCTGAGGGAGGGTTTTACCTCACCCGTGACCAGCCCTAGATCAAACAACCCAGTGACGGTGCCGCTGACAATTTCTTCGGCATTGGCGATGGTGCAGCTAATTGAAATGCCGGGATAGTTTTGTTTGAAGTGGCTAATTTTATGGGGGAGCCAGTAGTTGCCCACTGTTAAGCTGCTGCCCACTTTGAGTTCGCCCCGCTGGAGATCATTGAGTTCGCGCAAACCCTGGGCGGTAACCTCCACCTGGTCAAGAATTTTCTGCGCCTCAATTTGCAGCATTTCTCCAGCATCGGTCAGTTCAATGTGACGACCGATACGGTGGAATAACTTAACCCCATACTCTTCTTCTAAAGTTTGAATTGAGGCACTGACTGCAGGCTGGGTAATGTAGAGAGAATCTGCCGCTCGGGTGAAGTGTAAATGTTCGGCCACGGCCATAAAAACCCGGAGTTGTTCAAGCTTCATGGCGGTGAAATTACAAACTCTAAAACAGGCTTAAAATGCTGTCTAATTATTGCATAAATTCTATTTATGGAACTCACAAAAAAGAGTGTTTGATCCATTTATTTGTTCACCCTAATGTTGTAGGCAATTGGTAAAGCCGTTTAACCCCCCCGAGGTGCAGCGCCCATGACCGACCTACTGACAACCCTACTTCGCAGTTCCATGGCGTTTGCTGCCACCAACCTCGACGACATCGTCATATTGATGCTGTTTTTTTCCCAGGTGGGGGTGGCCCTGCGCAAACGCCATATCGTAGCGGGGCAGTACGTGGGCTTTGCGGGTTTGGTGGCCCTCAGCCTGCCGGGGTTCTTTGGCAGCTTGCTGTTTCCCCGCCCCTGGATTGGCTTGCTGGGGGTGGTTCCCATTGTCATTGGCCTCAGTCAACTGCTGTCGGTCACCATTGATGAGGAAAACGGCGAAGATTCTGGGGAGATGCTGCTGGCCCCCACAAGCGGCGGCGCTAGCTGGCTCTCGCCCCAGACCACCAGCGTAGCGGCCATTACCATGGCCAACGGTGGCGACAATATCGGTGTCTACATGCCGATGTTTGCCAACTGCGACGGGCCGGGGCTGGGGATCATCTTGGCGGTGTTTTTTGGACTGGTGGGGGTGTGGTGTTTTGTGGCCTACCAACTCACCAAGGTTGGAGCCATCTCTGCACTGCTGACCCGCTATGGAGCGCAGGTGGTGCCCTTTGTGCTGATGGCGCTGGGCGGGCTAATTTTGGTCGATAGCCACACCCTAGAGTATCGGGGCTTAACGGCCCTGGCGCTCACCATCATTGGCATCTGCGTGATTCATCTGTTGCGCACCGCCGCTCGGCTGTCTCAATCGGTGGCTCTGGGTCAGCCGGTGCCTGCACCCCAGAGAATAGACGGGTAGCATTTCCCCTGCTTCTCTATGGCCTGGCCATTGCAAACCCTAATCAAAGCCACAGCCGCATTTGTAGCCACCAACCTAGACGACTTTGTTCTACTTATGGTGTTCTTTTCTCAGGTGCCCAGCCGCTTTTCTTACCGCCAAATTTTTTGGGGTCGTTACCTAGGCTTTGCCGCCCTGGTGGCGCTGAGTCTGCCCGGTTTCTTTGGTGGTTTAGTGTTGCCTAAAGCCTACATTGGTCTGCTGGGTGTGGTGCCCATCGCGATTGGCTTTCGGCAGTTGCTCAAGAGAGAAGACGAGGCCGAGGTGCAGCTAGCAAATGCCCCCAAACTGCCCTTGGTCAATGCTCAAATGGCGGCGATCGCAGGCATTACCCTGGCCAACGGTGGCGACAATATTGGCATCTATGTGTCGTTGTTTGCCGGTCAAACCTGGGCCGAGCTGGGCCTGACGCTGCTGGTGTTTGGAGTGCTAGTCGCCCTCTGGTACTGGCTAGCCCAGGCATTAGTTAGCCATCCCCTGGTAGGCAACCGCCTGACAACGGTGGGCCATCGGTTAATGCCCCTCGTACTCATTGGCCTGGGCCTGTTCATTTTGATCGATAGCGAAACCTATCGATTGATAGCCCGCTGAGGTGAGTGAGTTTGGCGGCGGCTGAGCTAACGATGGTGCCGACATTGTTTTGAATTTTTGCAAGTTTAACCCTAGAAAAGGAGACCTTCCCATGCTTCATGCTCTCAAAAATGCCTTGAGTTTTCTACTGTTTGCGGGGGTGCTGCTGGTGCTCATCGGTCTGGCTCGCCCGGCCAGCGCCGACCCGATCGCCGAAAAGAGCCTCCAGTACGCCGAAATTACTCAAACCCTCACAGAACTAATCCAGCTTCAAACTGACCCCAACGCCGACCTGGAAGCCGCTGGCTACACTGCTGCCTCGCTCAGCCAAAAACTCTCCGATTTGCGCTTTCAAAAGTACATCCAAGAGACCAGCGAAGACTTCGGCATCTGTAGCAACACTACCGCCTCCACCGTGGGCGTCTACGGCTACGACCCCGATCGCAAAAACGCCACCCCCGACATTGCCTACCTGGGCGCTGGCCAAACCACCGACGACGACTGGGCCTGCACGGGAGTATTTCTGCCCGCTGATGCTGCGGTAACAGGGCTTGACCTAGGCGGCGAAGGGGCGATCGCATCGCTGGTCGACGGCACCCGCCTCACCATTAGCGAGAACCCAGTTACAGGCGCGATCGAGTTTGATGCCCCCCTCTATAAGGTGCTGAAAGCAGCAGATACCGCTACTCCCCTGCCCCAGCTCAGCTTGGCTGACGTAGCCGCGCAAGTGGCAAATGCTCCGGTTGATTAGAGCGTAAGGAGTAGGGGGTGGGGAGTGGGGAGTCCTTGAGTGAACACCCAAACTCTGCAACCAACAACCCAATTACCCCCTACCCCCCACTCATCCACCCCCTACCCCTCCTGGGAATAATAAAAACAAATACATCAACCTATAAAAAAGAAGGACTCTATGCAAATTCCACTTCCCCGTAGGCGACCAAAGCAGGAGATTGACTGGCAGCCGATTCTCAACCAAATGCAGCAGGCCGAGGGCCAGCGGCTGCCGGAGTTTCAGGGCGATCTAAAAACGGCGCTGCTGGCCCACGCTGGGTTAACACACCACCCCAAAGGAGAGGCAACCTACCAACTGGCGCGGGAGATTGCCCGCCTAACGACCTGCTGCGACCCTGAGATTGTCTACTGGTTTTCGCGTCTGGTGGAATTGGTGGACGACAGCGTTGAATAATTTATGAAAAGCAGTGCTGCGATGTAGATCCCAGGGTTTTTGAAAAACCCTGGGATCTTGGCTTTGGGGATTAGCACTCAGTGCTGAACAGCTACTCTAGCAGCACTGTTCTAGCCATAATTACTATCCACCGATTGGGCTTGGTGTCAGAGGCGGCACTTTGGGACTCAGGGATGGGATAACGACTGTCCTTGGGAGCAATTCTGCGCGTTACCAAGTGGCTACATTACACTCAAAAAACAGACAATTTTCCTCTCAAAAATAAACCCGTTTGGGTACTGCCAATTGGCAAAACTGCTGTGATAGAACCGTTTTTAGACAAGGGTTTCAAGCTTTTTGTGGCGTGCATAACTGCAATTTATCGTTTCTACAAAAAAGAGCATTTGCTCTTATTTTTTACTCCCCGTAAATTGAGGGTGCTCTTCCTTCAGGGGTATTCCCAATGGATTGGATTTTACCAACTGTCGCCCTTGGGGTGGCCACCGCTACAGCCACCACCTTTGACGACAACATTTATTTGACGATGTTCTTCAGCAAAACCAACCGCACCTTTCGGCCCCGCCATATTGTCGTGGGCGAATTTGTAGGGTTTACAGGCCTCGTTGGTATCAGTCTCATCGGCTATTTTGCCGGTTTGATGATTCCCCACATTTGGATTGGGCTGCTGGGCTTTTTACCCATTGCCATTGGCGTCAACGCCCTGCTCAGCCGCCAAGCCATGGGCGAAGACGACACGGTGGATGTGTCGGTGGCAAACCCCACCAACCCCCACTACCGCCAGGTGCGCCGCACCTCGCTTTGGCACACCCTGCGTGACCCCCAGACCTACCGCGTGTCGGCGGTGACGCTAGCCAACGGCGGCAACAACATCGCCATCTACATTCCCCTGTTTGCCAGCAGCACCCTGCCGCGCCTCAGCATTATTTTGGCGGTGTGCTATGCGGCCATTGGCCTGTGGCTGTTTGTCTCCTATAGCCTCAACCGCCAGCCGATGACGGCGGTGATTATGAGCCGCTACGTGCGCCGCGCCTTTCCCTTTGTGCTGATCTGGCTAGGCTCGTCAATTTTGCTCGAAAACGGCAGCCATCAACTGCTCTACGCCCTCGCCCCTGGTCTCTAATGCCCCCCATTCACCCATTCACCCCCTCCCCCCCTCACTCCCCTACCCCCTCACCCCCACCTCCATGCACCTCACCCTCACCCGCTCCAGAACTAACGACACCCCTGCCGACCAGGCCACAGTCAAGCGCCGCTCCGATCGCGTCCGTGAGCACTTGGCCAATGAGCGCACCTACCTGGCCTGGATGCGGAGCGCCATTTCGCTGATTGGTTTTGGTTTGGTGATTGTGCGTATTCGCATGTTTCAGCCACCGCTGCTGCCTTCCACGGGGGTGACTTGGAAGCTGGGACTGGCGTTTTCGATCATTGGCCTGCTGACGGTGCTGTTGTCTACTCAGCACTACTACGGGGTGCGCCGCGCCATCGATGCCGAGACCTACGAGTCGGGCGATCGCTGGGTAGCCCTCTTTAGCCTGGCGGTGCTCTTTTTGGGCACGGGCATTATCTACTACGTCTTCACCGCCCCGATGCTGATCACTGGGGCCATGTTTGAGTAGCCCCAGCGATCGCCATGGTTGCAGAGCCTAGGTATAGGAAAAGCTTGCCCAGGCGGCTGAGAAATCTAAAATTATTCCCAATTGTTTTCCAGTTAGCTTGAGTTTCAACTGAATTCATGGATAGTGGTAGCACCTCTTAGTAGTAAGCGGCTGTTTTAACCATGATTCAAGATGCTCAAGGCCTTGCTGTCACCACCGACTCTCCCCAGGCCGTAGAAGCCATTAGCCAGTTCATCGATCAGGCTCTTACCTATGGATGCGAAGCCGAAGCCACCATTCTCAAAGCGGTTGACGCCGATGAAGACTGTGCGATCGCCCAGGCCTACGCCGCCGCCTACTACCTCAGCCAAGAAAACTGGGCTGGCCGAGTACGGGCCAGGCCCTATCTCAAACAGGCGCTGGCCGGGGTGGCGCAGGTTTCTCGCCGGGAGCAGCTCTACATTCGCGGCATCCAGGCCTGGGGACAGGGCCAGATTGAGCAGGCGATCGGCTGCCATGTCGCCCTAGGGCAAGAGTTTCCCCAAGATTTGCTAGCGGTGCAGCAGGCCCAGTACCACTATTTCTACCGGGGCGATAGCCATGGGCTGCTAAAGGTGGCCCTGGCGGCACTTCCGGCAAACCCCAATCACCCGCTGCTCTACAGCATGGTGGCCTTTGGCCTAGAGCAGTGCCACCAGTTCACCCAGGCCGAAGCCTTGGGACGGCAGGCGACAGAACTGCGCCGCCACAACCCCTGGGCACACCACGCTGTGGCCCACGTGCTCGACGCCCAGGGTCGCCACCAGGAAGCTGTGGACTGGATGAGAGCCTTTGCCGACACCTGGGGTGACTGCAACTCGATGCTCTACACCCACAACTGGTGGCACGTGGCCCTGGCCCACCTGGCCCTGGGCGACACGGCGACAGTGCTCAGGCTCTACGACAGTCACGTGTGGGGCCGCGCCCAAAAACACACGCCGAAGGATCAGGTGGGGGCGATCGCACTTTTGCTGCGGCTGGAGCTGGCCGGGGTAGAGGTCGGGTCGCGCTGGCGATCGCTAACTCGCCCACTCCAGCTCCGTCTGGCAGAACAGGCCCTACCCTTTCAAGATTTGCACTATGTCTACGCCCTGGCCCGCGCGGGCAATGCCGATGCTGCCCACACCCTGATTGAGAATATGACGATCCACGGCTGCGGTCTGGATGGGCCAGCCCAGCTCCTGTGGCTGAAGCTGGCGGTGCCTGCGGCCAGAGGGCTGGTGGCCCACGCCCAGGGAGATTTGGAGAGTGCGATCGCCCATCTGCGCCCGGTGCTCCCCCACCTCTATCGCCTCGGCGGCAGCCATACCCAGCAGGCGCTGTTTCGCGCGGTCTATCGCCACGCGATAGAGCAGCCAGGGCGATTGGCGATGGCGTAGGGAGTGGGGGGCAGAGTAGTTTTGAATGTTGAGTTTTGAATTTCTGCTGTCCTGAAAAAACTCAAACCTCAACACTCAAAACTTTTATCCACTCCCTATCATCACCAAAATCTATTAATACGACAAGAAAGACTATTTGCTTCTATCGAATTTCCTTCGTACGATCAATGTATACGGTTAAAACCTTTGGCAGCAGTGCTTTGCCGCTGTCGCCGTTGTGGAGGTGGCGATGGAAATTCGATCGAGACGAGAGGACTGGTTTCAGCGGGGATGCCGCGATCGCGATGCTGGCCTGCTGCCCCGCAGCACCGACTCCGCCTACTGGGACGGCTATCGCTCAGGCAGGCCCCTGGGCTTGGATGAGGTGATTCGCTATTTTCCGACGCTGGAGGCGTTTGTGGCGTGGCGGGCGAGAGGGGTGGAGGAGTGAAGAGATAGGGGGTGGTTGGGGGAGAATTTTGGATTTTGGTTTTTTCTCTATTCCCTACTTCCAATCCCCCACTCCCTCACTCATCCCATACATAGCCAATACCGGCCTATAGGTAGCCCAGTCCACCGCTGCAAACCGCAACATTCCCGCTTGGGCAAGCTGCCCTTGCAGCGCAGTATCGGGCTGAAGGAGGGCTTCTTGTATACTGCGTATTGCAGCCTGGCCCAGCCGCTGGGAGACTGCAAGGGGTGGCATGGGCGAGGGGCCAAGGCTGGTGACAATGTGGAGCTTTTGGCTCAGGATGGGATTCTCGCGCCGGGCCTGTTCGAGGACAGTGCTGTCGATCGCCGCGCAATCTGCCCTGCCGGTGAGGACGTAGTCGAGCGATCGCAAATGCCCCCCCGACTCCACCTTCTCCCTAAAAAAATCCCAGTTCAGCCCCCGCTGGCTTAACTCATAGCCCACCCGGCTGTAGCCGCTGTGGGAACCGCAATCGTTGTAGCAAAACACCGTCTGAGCCAGATCCTCCCACGTATACAGAGCACTATTGGCCCGCACCACCACATCCGAAAAATACACTGGCTGCCCGCCGTAACGCATCCCGTCCATTACCGGGGCGACCAGGGGACGCAACTGGTGGGGCACGCGCCGCCCATAGCGCATCAGGGGCAAGCCGCAGATGAAGAGCAAATCCCAGCGATCGCCCGTCAGATCTGGATCATCCAGCGGGTCAAACTCCCCCTGCACCACATCCACCGTATAGCCCAGGCGGCTTAGGTAGTTGCCTACAGCCCGGTAAAGCCACAGCAGGTTGGGGGAGAGGTAGGAGACGGCAAGCATGGGGTGGGGAAGTAAAGGATGAGGGAAAATCAGCTCTACACCTGCGATCGCAGCCACGGCCCCCAGTAAAACATGAGTTGGTGTAGACCAATCGCCCAGGCGATAGCCAGCAGCCAGCCCCCCACGATATCGCTAGGGAAATGTACCCCCAGGTACACCCGGCTAAAGCCAATCACCAGAGCAAACAACCCGCCCAGCCCAACTAGCCAGGGGCGGCGAGGGCTATCCCAATTGAGCAGTACCAGAGCCAGCACAAAGGTCATGGAATAGGTGGCATGGCCGCTGGGAAAACTAAAGTCGGCGTGGGGCGGAATGCCTTCCCAAAGCGCTGGGCGCACTCGGTGCCAGAGCAGCTTGGTGACCGTATTCAGCCCAGCGCTCCCCGCCATCACCAGCGTCAGGTACCTCGCCACAGGCCAGTGGCGATACCACAGCGCCAGGGCCGTCAGCCCAATAGAGGCGGGCATCACACCCCAGAAGGTACCCATGTTAGAGATGGCGACCACACTGCGGTTAAAAGCTGGACTGGCGTAGCGGTGTAGCCGTAGCAAAAAAGCCGCATCCCAGGCGGGCAGGGCAGGGTAAGCCGCTACCAGCAACCCCAGGGCGACTAGCCCGATTAGCGGTAGAGCGACGCCTAGCCAGAGGGGCCAGAGGGGTTTGAGGGTAGCTTGAGACATGGTGTTAGCTACCCCATCAACCAATTCGGTAGCCAAGCATCCAACACAGCCATCAAGTCGCCGTTTAGAAAGTCAGGCATCTCTAGAATGTGAAACTGAATCAGCAATACAACTGCCACCGTATAGACCGTCGAGCTGATTAACCCGTTGCGGAGGGATTGGCTCTTTGACCCTTGCCCATCTTTTTGCAAGGCAGTGACGGCCCCCTGCTGCATCAGCACAAAGCCAACCACGTTGGTGAGCCAGTAGCCCACGCCGGTCAGGGGCACCAGGGCATCGGGCCAGGGGCGGCTAGCTAGATAGCCAAAGCCCAGGGCCAGGGGTAGGTTGATCACCAGGTCATTCCACCAGCAGAGGGGCGAAAGCAGGTAGCCTATCACCACCAGGGTGCCGCCCCACAGTCGGCGCAGCCAGGAATTTGTGGGTGGGGGCGCAGTTTCTGCGGTGGGGGCAGTGTCGGTTAGCGCGTCTAGCGGGGTTTCTGGCTTGGTAAGTGGCAAGGGAGGCGTTGTCATAGGTGGATTACTGAATTTTGTTGAATATCAAGAGGCGTTCGTTGACGGGATAGCCTAGGCCCTGAGAGTGGCAACCAGCCGCTTTGGATGGCTGAGCAAATCGAGGGCATCGAGAATGCTGGTGGAAACAATATCGGCAGCTACCAGCGTTTCTACCGCGCTGCCTTCACTCTGCACCAAGGCAATGCCCAGGGCCGCCGCTTTCAGCATGGGGCCGTCGTTGCGGCCATTGCCGATGGCGACTACCTGTTCTGCTCCCAGGTCGCTGACAAAGGCCAGCTTGGTTTCAGCCTGATCTTCTGGAGGAGTAATGGTGAGGTCGAGGGGCAGCCCCGCCAGTCCAGTTTTAGCCAGCCCAAAGGTGTCGGCAGTCAACACGTAGATATGTAGATCATGGGAAAGCTCAGTCAGTTTTTCACCCACCTGGGGGATGAGATGGCCATCGATGGCCAGGGTGCCGTTGTAGTCGAGCACCAGATGGGCCAACTGGAGATGGCGAAAGCCGGGAATGTTGATCTCAATCATGGTCTTAGCAAGAGATTTAGGGCTAGGGCAACAACGGTAATCACATAGATGCGGCGCAGCCAGCGGTTGGGCAGGTGCAGCACCACTCGCCCCCCTAGAAATGCGCCAAAGAACATGGCCATGCCCAGCAACAATCCAAGGCTAAAATTCACCAGCCCCAGGGTGATAAAGACTGCGGTGGCAATAAAAGACGAAAAAATGTTGACCAGTTTGCTGGTGGCGATCGCCGCCACAAACGTATGGCCAAAGCAGCCCACAAAGGTCGCCGTCAGCAGGGTAACGTAGCCACCGCTAAACAGCCCGCCGTAGATCGCAAAAAAAAAGGTGGCCAGGTACCCAGCCACGCTCCAGAGGGGAGACAACACCTGATTGCTGGGCTGGATGCCCTTGTCGCCCAGCAGCAGCGATACCCCCACCACTACTAGCATCGACGCCGCAATAAAGGGTGACAGAGCACTATCGGGCAGCAACTTCAGCAGCACCGCGCCTAGGGCAGAACCCATCAGAGTAAGGCTGATCAGCCAAGGGGCGCGGCGGGTGTCGAGCTGTCTTTGGCCTAGAAAGGGTAAGGTAGCGCCGACACTCATTAGGGTGAGGGCGGCCATGTTGGTGGCGATCGCCACCTGAGGCTCTACCCCCGCATGCAACAGCGCTGGCACCGTAATCAACGACGTGCTACCGGTCACCATGCTGATTGCACTAGTGAGAAAGAAGACCCCGGCCAGCAATACCAGCGCCCAGACCGATAACCCCAGCTCACCGCCCTCTAGCTCCAAACCCACTCTCAATGCCAGCCCCATCGAATGTTGTCCGTAAAACCAAACCATACACCTAAAAATCTACCGATTTACCGGTGTATCCTTGCAAGAATTATGCCACATTTCTGATTCGGCTTTAAATGTTTTGAAACTGTAAGTGCTTGCCCATATTGCTGTCTCTAATGGGCACATACAGAGATCGGGTAGTTACCGTGCTTAGTCTGAGGTACCAATAGCCAATCACAAAATATCCAGCCCCTCCTCTAGGAAAGGCTGGAATTCTAGGTCGTTAGACCGTAACGTATTGCCTTGAAATTCTCGATATTCAAGCGACCGATTGCGAGTAGCTGGGTGACCCCTCAAAGCTGCGGATCAGCTTGGCTCGCAGATACACGGTTTGCCCTGGCTGAATACCCAGATCGTGATACTGCTCGCGGTTGATGTGAGCGGTAATGGGATGACCATTATCGAGGGTCAACTCAACTCGAATCGTCCAGCCCAGGTGAATGATGTGGTTCACCGTTGCCGCCACGCTGCCATCGTAATGAGTGGTAAAGATTTCGATATCGTGGGGCCGCAGAAACACCTCACCATGAGCCGGGGCATCGCGGTGGAGCGACTTCCATGTACTGTCAGGCGACAGCACGTTGACCGCGCCGATAAAGCTCATCACAAATGGAGTAGCGGGGTTTTCGTAAATCTCAGCTGAAGAACCCACCTGTTCAACCCGACCATTGCTCATCACCACAATCTCATCGGAGATTTCCATCGCCTCTTCCTGGTCGTGGGTGACAAAGACCGTTGTCACATGCACCTCATCGTGGAGGCGGCGCAGCCAATCGCGCAAATCCTTGCGCACCTTGGCATCGAGGGCACCAAAAGGTTCGTCTAATAATAGAACTTGAGGCTCGATCGCCAGCGCCCGCGCTAAGGCCACCCGCTGGCGCTGCCCACCGGAGAGCTGGGCGGGGTAGCGATCGCCCAAGCCATTGAGCTGCACCAAATCCAGTAGAGTATCGACCCGGTGCTTGATACGGTCTTTCGGCCACTTTTGTAGCTCCAAAGCAAAGGCGACGTTTCGACGCACCGTTAGGTGCTTAAACAGTGCATAGTGCTGAAACACAAAGCCCACGTTGCGATCTTGCACCGATTTAGTGGTGGCATCTTTAGCCGAAATATAGATCTTCCCGGTGTCGGCCTGTTCTAAACCCGCAATGACCCGCAGCAGGGTGGACTTGCCAGAGCCCGACGGACCCAAGAGCGCCACCAGCGAACCACTCTTAATGTCGAGGTTAATCGGTTCTAGGGCCTGAAAGTCCCCAAACCGCTTAGACACATTTTCGACTCTAATTCCCACGGGTAATCTCCAAAACTCTACGGTGCGCCTCAGGGGGTGCTCAATCGACTCAGCCAGACGTTACGTCAGCGCCAGTAAACGCGCCATACAGCAGCCACAAACCTAGAACTACCGTCAAGGAAGCTACCGCAATGTGAAACAAACCTACCTTACTCGCAGCTTGAATGCAAGTCACTTCAAAACATGATGCAGGCGAGATCTAGAAAATGTTTACTTTGATCTTGAATGAATTGCAATTTTATCCAAGAATTCTGTGATACAGTCCGTAAACCTAATCCTCGACAACCACATCGAGATACCGGAGATTCTTTGGAGAGCGACCATGACCTCACCTCAACGCTACATTTCGCGGCGATCGGCAGTTTTATTTATGGCTGGCCTGGGGCTGGCGGGCACCCTGGCCGCCTGCGGTAGCACCACCCCCACCCCCGAGGCCAGCACGGGCGACTCGACCACCGCCGCCGCTGGCCCCGTCGAACTCACCCTGGTCTCCTACGCGGTGACCCAGGCGGCCTACGAGCAAATCATTCCTAAATTCGTTGAGCAGTGGAAGGCGGAAACCGGCCAAGAGGTCACCTTTAACCAGAGCTACGGCGGCTCAGGTTCCCAAACCCGCGCCGTGCTCGACGGTCTAGAAGCCGATATCGTCGCCTTAGCCCTGGCCGGAGACACCAAAAAAATCGAAGAAGGCGGCCTGATCGAACCCGGCTGGGAAGGCGAAGCGCCCAACAATGCGATCGTGCATAAGTCGGTGGCGGTGCTGGTCACCCGCGAGGGCAACCCCAAAAATATTCAAGGCTGGGAAGACCTGGCCCGCGACGATGTAGCCGTGGTGACCGCCAACCCCAAAACCTCTGGCGGGGCCAAGTGGAACTTTTTGGGGGCCTGGGGCTCTCTGACCCAAACTGGTAGCGATGATGCCGCCGCCCTAGACTTTGTCACTAAGGTCTATCAAAACGTGCCGGTGCTACCCAAGGATGCGCGGGAATCCACCGACGTATTTTTCACCCGAGGCCAAGGCGATGTGCTGATCAACTACGAAAACGAGGTACTGCTGGCCGCTCAAAATGGTGAAGAGTTGCCCTACATCGTTCCCGAGGTCAATATTTCTATCGATAACCCCGTTGCCGTTGTCGATGCCAACGTGGATAAGCACGGCACCCGTGAAGTGGCCGAAGCCTTTGTGGAGTTTCTGTTTACCCCAGAGGCCCAAGAGGAGTTCGCCAAAGTCGGCTTCCGTCCCTCTGATCCATCGGTGGGTGAGCAGTTTGCCGATCAGTTCCCCAAAATCGACACCCTGTTTACCATCGCTGACCTGGGCGGCTGGGAAGAAATTGACAAAAAATTCTTTGCCGACGGGGCGATCTTTGACCAGGTTCAAGCCAAAGTTGGCAAGTAGGTAGATGCAAAGGGTTGGAACGTTAGAACAGTCTGGCGTTCCAACCTCTAAACGCTCTAACCCCTTACCCTTCTTCTGTAAACCATGACTTCATCCCCACCGTTTTCACCCCAGAACATCTGGCACCAAATTGTCCATGCCTCCTGGCCTTGGCGAGTCACCTGGTTCTATCTCACGCTGTTTTTGTTTTTGCCGATGGCAGCGCTTGTGCTCAAGGCGCTGACCCTAAATCCGGCTGAAATCTGGCGCATCGCCACTGACCCGGTGGCGATCGCCACCTACAACGTCACCTTTTTTACGGCGCTGGTGGCCAGCATCATCAACGGCTTTGCCGGGCTGATCATTGCCTGGGTGCTGGTGCGCTACGAGTTTCCGGGGAAGCGCTTTTTAGACGCTATTATCGACCTGCCCTTTGCGCTGCCGACGGCGGTGGCCGGTTTAACGCTCTCCACCATCTACAGCACCAACGGCTGGATTGGCGGCTTTCTTGAGCCCTTCGGCATCAGGGTGTCGTTTACCCGTCTGGGGGTGCTGGTGGCGATGATTTTTATCGCGCTGCCCTTTGCGGTGCGGACGGTGCAGCCGGTGCTGCAAGACATGGAGTCGGAAATGGAAGAGGCCGCCTGGTCCATGGGGGCTTCCCCGTGGCAGACCTTTTGGCGGGTGATTTTGCCGCCGCTGATGCCCGCCATTCTCACGGGGGTGGCCATGGGGTTTTCGCGGGCGGTGGGTGAGTACGGCTCGGTGGTGATTATTGCGGGCAATATTCCCTTTCAAGACTTAATCGCGCCAGTGCTGATTATTCAGCGTTTGGAGCAGTTTGACTACGCTGGGGCAACAGTCATTGGCACGGTGCTGCTGCTGATTTCGCTGTCGGCTCTGCTGGCAATCAACCTCATTCAGGCCCGGGGGAGGCGCTTCTATGGCTGATTCATCTCTAAGGCAATCCATTGCTGCTGCCGAGTCTAAGCCCCGGGGAACGACCTCGGGGTTTCAGTGGGGCAAGTGGCTGCTAGTGGCCTTTACCTTTGGTTTCCTGGCGCTAACGTTGCTGGTGCCCTCCCTCAACGTGTTTGTTCAGGCGCTGAAGGGGGGGCTACCCGGGTTGCTCGACACGTTTAGCAGCAAGTTCTTTTTGCATGCGGTCAAGCTAACGGTGATTACGGCGGCGATTACGGTGCCGCTAAATACAGTGTTTGGGCTCTGTGCGGCGCTGTCGCTGGCCAACAAAAATTTTCCGGGGCGAGCGCTCTTGATCAGCATCATCGACCTGCCCTTCTCGATCTCGCCTGTGGTGGCGGGTCTGATGCTGGTGCTGCTGTTTGGCAACCGAGGCTGGTTTGGGCCACTGCTTGAGGCTGGCGGCATCAAGATTATCTTTGCCCTGCCAGGCATTGTTATGGCCAGTATCTTTATCACCATGCCCTTTATTGCCCGCGAGGTGCTGCCTGCCCTCGAAGAAAACGGCGTGCAGCAAGAGGAGGCCGCCGCTACCCTGGGGGCAACCCAGTGGCAGACCTTTTGGCGGGTCACCCTGCCGTCGATCAAGTGGAGTTTGCTCTACGGTCTCATTTTGACCAACGCGCGAACCATGGGTGAGTTTGGGGCGGTGACCGTGGTTTCGGGCAACATCGTGGGCAAAACCCAAACCCTGCCCCTCTTTATTGAAGAAGCCCATATTCAATACAACACCCAGGCCGCCTACACTGCTGCTCTGCTGCTGGCCTGCCTGGCAGTCGTTACCCTGGTGCTGAAGTATCTGCTAGAGCGCAACACTGGCATTCAGCATCGGGGTCATTAAGGAGGTTTGTGATGGCATCCATCTCTCCCGACTATGGCCTGGAGGCGCTGCACCTCAAGGAACCGGAAAGCCTGGTGCAAACCCAGGTCAAAATTCGCATTCCCAAGGAGCGGCACCCCGACCCGGTGATCTCTAATTTGATCAATCGCTATGGCCTCAAGGTCAACATCCTCGGTGCTCTGCTCGGAGCCAATGGCCAGGAAGATGGCTGGTTTGATTTGGTGATCGAGGGTCGCGCCGCCACCATCCACGAAGCACTGCTCGATCTGGTGGAGCTAGACGCCGATCTGTGGTTTAACACCGATGCCGACGATGGTTACTGAAACTAGTTTTTAGTCTTGCCATTAAGGGAAACAATCACGCTGGGTTTTGGCCTAGCGTGATTGTTTTTTAGGTTTTTGATAGGTTGAGCCAATTTCTCAATGGCTAAACACCCACGAATTTGAGAGGGAAATTGTAGTTAACCTTACTGAGTTTTTTATATCAATCATGCAACTCTAAACAAGGCTAAATATTCCTTTCTTGAAGAAGCTTTTTGTCGATTTTTGCAAGAATAGCCTTGATTTTATTTCTTGAGCCATAGCCTAGAAGGGCGACAGCAAAGCGTTGTAGCGATTCAATATGAATCGTGAAAATCTCTAGGGCAGGCATACTTCTGCGTGGAGAATCTACCTGCCGTGCCTCAATAAATCAATTCAAACCGCTGTAGATTCTTGCATTTCTCTAGCGCGATCGCTTGGCCCTTCAAAATTCTAAATTCTGTCAACCGTTGGAGATTTGTAATGTAATGCAAGCTGGCTTTCTGGATTCTGCTTCGGTTCAGCCCCCGTTGCATTGGGCTGTAGAATCTGTTCTGTCGCACCCTGACAATCAGACTCATAGGCGTTTATTGCTAGCCCTAGGAACACTATCTGGACTGTTTTTTGTGGAGTTGGGCATCTCAGTACAGGGACAAAAGTTGTAGCGCCTGATTGAATTCAGTGACCCGGAGGGAGAGATCGCAGAAGGTGCGCCGCAGAAAGTCACAGCCATGGCGGAACAGACTTTTAGCCCGGCGCTCATGAGCCTTGAGCGGAATCGGGTGCTGATGGTGTTGCCAGAGCCCGGTCAGCATGGCCCAACAGAACGCTAGGGCCAGCAGCGCTATCAACTTGCTGAGCCGCTCAGCGTGGCGGAAGTGGGTGGATTCGAGGTTAAATCCTCGGGTTTTGAGCGCGGCAAACAACGTCTCAATGCCCCATCTCAAGTGGTAATCCGCCAGTGCGCTCTGAGGGCGGTGGCCAGTGGCCAAAATTAGGAGTTCGCCATCCTCCAGTCGGGTGGCGACGACATAGACAGGGCGACCCCACACCCAACGCTTGCCCGACAGAATCCGCTGCTCGCCGACCGCTAAGTTGGCGAAGACCCGCTCGCCCTTTTGTCGTCGTTTGCCTGAGCGAGAGCTGATGCGGTCACTGTGGCGCAACCGGAGGCGGAAGGGCATAGCGTTGGGCAACAACAAAAAGCTACACCACTCTTGACCCACAAACTCTCGGTCGCCTGTCAGACAGTGAATCTGGGCATTGGGGAAGAGGCGCTCGAAGCGCTCAATCAAATCCATCCGCTCGTCACTGTTACTGTTGCCGCGCTTATCTAACAGCGTCCACAGGATTGGAAAGGCCACCCCTTCGTGGACAATGCCCAGCATCAGGATATTGAAGTTAACGCTGCCGAAGCTCCAATTCGTGCGGTCTAGGCACAACGTCCAGGGTTGTGGGATCTGACTCCAACTCACCACGGCTCGCGCAATGGCCTCAAAATCCACGGCAAAGCTTCGGAAAAAGCGAGTCAGACGTTTGTGGCTGGAGGCACTCTGAGCCCGATTGGCAAAGACTGAGGCGAGCTTGTCTAAGTTGACGGTTTCCACTCGAAACACGGCCACTAGGAAGAGCGCTACAAAGGTCAGGCGGGCTCTATGCCAGGGCAGATGGGGTCGCAGTGCCGCTTGAATTCGGGTAATCTCGTTCATGAGGAGGTCGATGCTAAGGGGTGTGGTAATTCCTAGCTCACCTCCTCTCCCCTCACCTTGTCAAATTCCCGCCAGCTCTAGCTTTCTGCTCCCTCTGTTATTTTTTGTCCTGGTACCTTGGTTGGGCATAGGCTATTGGAGTCATAGCCTATCGCTTTTGGCGGATGCCGGACATGTTGTGATAGACGCCGCCGCCATCGGGCTTACTCTGTTGGCAACCTGGCTGAGTCACCGATCAACCAATCCAGAGAATCCTAGTCAAGCTAAACAACTTGAAGCCCAGGTCGCCCTAGTCAATGCCGGTAGTCTGGTGGCGATCGCCCTTTGGGTGGCAGCTGAAGCCGTGCATCGATTGCAGCTAGACCAGCCCGAAATCCTTGGACTTCCAATGCTGCTCGCAGCTCTAGCGGGGCTGTTGGTCAACACCATCAATGCCCTTTGGCTAAAGGGTTGCAGCCACCACAGCCTCAACCTCAAGAGTGCTTTTTTGCATGTGTTGGCCGATGCCGTGAGTTCGGTGGGGGTGGTCGTAGGGGCGATCGCGGTTTACTGGCTGGGCTGGGCCTGGGCCGATGGCGTGATTAGCCTGCTGGTGTCAGGCATGATTTTGGTTTTGGCCGTGCCGCTGCTAGTGCAAAGCAGCCGCCATTTGTGCAGCCCCGATGCCAACGATAACGCTGTGGAGCAGGGCGATCGCTGCGATTGCCCCACCCATCGCCTAGCCGTCGATCTCAATGTCGATCGCTCCATCAACGCCCTTTTGTTTCCATCTCTAGAGGATATGATTCGATGAAGAAACGCTTACTTTCCCTGGGAGTTTTGTTTGCCATTAGTCTTGCGGTGGTGTTCGGGCTGACTACCCTAGTGCATCCCCCTGGGGCACTGGCGAGCTTGCCCCCCGCTGGCCAAAACCGCATTACCAGTCTGTACGACGCCTTCAGCGACAGCAGCGAGCTGGAAGAGGACTGGGGCTACAGCGCTCTGGTGGAATACAACGGCAAACGCATTTTGTTTGATGCGGGCAACAACGCCGATGTATTTAAGCGCAACGTCGAAAAGCTGAGCTTAGATTTAAGTACCATTGATTTTGCGGTGCTCTCTCACCCCCACGCCGACCATCTCAGCGGCTTCGACTATCTCATTGAGGTCAACCCCGATGTCAAACTCTACCTGCCCTTTGATCTCCATACCCTAGGAGCTTCTCCGTCTACCTTTCAATTTGGTGGCCCCGACCCAGAGGCCGCCGCCGCCTTGCCCCCTGAGCAGCGCTACTTTGGCACCGGTGCTACCCAGGTGAACCTCACCCCCAGCGGGCGGTTTTACCGAGCCACCAATATAGAGTATCTGCGCGAAAATCTAGAGGTGGCACCGGGTATTCAAATCATCTTTACGCGATCGCCCTACCTGGGCGGCTTTAACGGTTATCCCCCCAACTCCACCGAAGAACCCGCCCTCAACGGTTTGCCAGAGCTTTCCTTAACCCTCGACACCCCTCAAGGCGAGGTTCTGGTAGTAGGCTGCTCCCATACCGGGGTTGAAGAAATCATTAGCGCCACGAGGGAGGCTACTGGTAAAACGGTAGATACTGTTGCTGGCGGGTTTCACCTGTTTCCCTACGACAGCACCTACATTGCGGCCCTGGTCGATAAAGTCAAAAACGAATTGGGCGTTCGGTTGGTGTCGCCTTCCCATTGCACTGGCCATATTGCCTTCAGGCTATTTAAAGAAGCCTACCAAGACCGCTACATCTATGGTGGTCTTGGCTCTCAACTGTTATTTCAGTCGTAGTCTACGGTCTACGGACAGGATGCTAACTTCCTCCTGGAATCGCAGAATTAGCCTGCGGTTCCAGGGATTTTTACGGCCATTGCTGGCTCGGCGGAGCAAAAAAAATCACTTGCGTAGCCCCTGACTCTGCTCACAGCCGCCTTACAAGACCACGGACAGAGCCAAGATGCTACACAAATGATTGTTTGACGCATTCAACAGTTGTTTATCAATAAGGCGTTCAGGTAGGAGAGCCTGGTGCCTTGCCCACAGCCTTAGCTCAGAGCATTGATCACGTAGTCAATATAGGTATTGACTTCTACCGCCGGGTCGCCGCTAAGACCATGGTTAGCTTTGATGTGCTTCAGAGCTTCAATGTACCAGCTAGGCGACAGTTCAAAAGCGCTGTTGATCTCGGCCAGACCCGCCACTAGATAGTCATCAATGGGGCCGGTGCCGCCGACAATTAGGCCGTAGCTAATGATGCGTAGATAGTAGCCAATGTCGCGCACGCATTTGGCTTTGCCGCGATCGTCGGCGGCATAGTTTGGCCCCTGCAACTGGTTGGTGTAGGGGAACTTTTGGTAAACCGCATTGGCGGCAGCTTGGGCCAGGCTATCGGCTTTGTTGGCTAGGGTTTTAGCCGCCGCCAGGGTGTTTTCGGCCTGGCGAAAGCGACCAAAGGCCACCTGAAACTCAGCGCTGCTCAAGAACCGCCCCTGGGAGTCAGCGGTGTTGATGGCCTCGGTTAAGGGTGTTTTTGACATCGAAAAATTACCTCAAACGTAAAGGTATAAAGGGTATGAAAATAAACCTCATCCAAGGCTAGAAGTGGAGTTCTGCCGGTGGAAAAACTACAGCTCCCGAGCTGGACTTGGTGTAGCTCAAAACCTAGGCCACTGCCGCAGCGGCCCGGTCAAAATAGCCCGACAGCTCAGAAATGAGAGAGCTGCAATCGCCCTGGGTGATGTTGGCGGTGTCGCTGACAATGCGAATGGAGGCTTCTTTGAGTTTTTCAACCCCAGCCGCCACTGAAGCACCGGGGGTACCCAGGGCCACATAGGTTTCGCGCAGGCCGTTCAGGGCGCGATCTTCCAGGATGCTGGCATCCCCAGCAAAGATTGCGTAGGTGACGTAGCGCAAAATAATCTCTAGATCGCGCAGGCAGGCAGCGGCCCGCCGGTTGGTGTAAGCATTGCCGCCGGGGGCCGTTAGCTGCGGCTGCTCGGCAAACAATTCACGGGCGGCGCTGGCGACGATCGCCGACGAGTTGCTGGTAATGCGGTTAACAGCATCAACACGCTTGTTGCCGTCTCTGACCAAGTTGATCAATGCATCTACCTGGTCATCACTCAGGTAAGCACCTCGGCTATCGGCTTGAGCCACCACCTTAGAAAAGGCATCGTAGGACATAACACAGGTCTCCTAAAGAGCAATTTCATCAAAGTTCAGGTTGGATTCTGCCCTCTCAACCACCGTTACCTAGCCTGCATTAAACTAGCCCGCACAAAAATTGGGCACTGGTCAATGCCTGAAAGTTGCAGGCTTAAGTCAAGCCTGCGTGGGTATCAATGCTAGATAAGGTCGATGGGCGGACAGTAGAGCGCGATCGCAGCTCAGAGTCAGCGAAGGCTGTTGAAAAACCAACCTTGATTTATTTATATAGCAAATGAGTAAACTATTTTGTTACAAAAAATTTAGCGATCGCCATTGTTTTTCGGACTACAAAAACATCAAAAAATCCCCCTATATTTGTTTCTGTAATTACAATTTTCTAGGATTTTAGTGAAGCCGAAATTAGCCTTTGTAAGGCTATATGACAATTGTAGTTTCAGTCACAGGTGCATTTTTGCATGCCTAATTTAGTTGTAATTCGAGCTACAAATAATCCGTTTAAGATCTAAAAAGATAAGTGCAGTACGTTGTGGCTTTAACAACAACCATGTCACAGACCATTCCTATTATCGACATTGCCCCACTGCGACTATCCCCAGATTTATCTCTGCCCGTGGCCGAGCAACTGTCCGTGGCCAAGCAGTTGGGGCAAGCCTGTCGTCGGCACGGTTTCTTTTACATCACTGGCCACGGGGTGGACGAGGGGTTGCAGCAGCAGCTTGAAGCCCTCAGCCGCGAATTCTTTGCGCAGCCGCTAGAGGCGAAGCTAGCCATCGCCATGGCCAAGGGTGGCCGCGCCTGGCGGGGCTACTTTCCCGTGGGGGGAGAGCTGACCTCGGGCCAGCCCGACCTGAAGGAGGGACTCTACCTGGGAGCCGAACTGTGTAACGACCACCCTCTGGTACAAGCGGGTACGCCGCTGCACGGGTGCAACCTATTCCCATCAACAATTCCCGAGCTGCAACCGACGGTGCTGGACTACATAGCGGCAATGACGGCGTTGGGCCACACCGTAATGCGAGGCATTGCCCTCAGCTTGGGCCTGGAGGCCGACTATTTTGACCAGCGCTACACCCGTGACCCGCTGATTTTGTTTCGCATTTTCAACTATCCTGCCGCCGAGGCCACCAGCGACCGCTTGGGGGGTAGGAGAACACACCGACTACGGCCTGCTCACCATTCTCAAGCAGGATCACCTGGGGGGCTTGCAGGTGAAGTCCCAGGGGCAGTGGATTGAGGCCCCGCCTGTCGCCAATACGTTTGTCTGCAACATTGGCGACATGCTCGATCGCATCACAGGCGGTCTCTACCGCTCGACCCCGCACCGGGTGAGGAATGTGTCGGGGCGCGACCGTCTCTCCTTCCCCTTCTTCTTTGACCCCAACTTTGAAGCCACCGTCGAGCCGGTTACCTCCCTGGTCGGCTCTGGGCCGGACGACGGTTGCGATCGCTGGGACGGAGCCAGCCTGCAACTGTTTGAGGGCACCTACGGGGACTATGTGCTGGGGAAAGTGGGGAAGGTGTTTCCGGAGTTGAGGCGAGAGGTGATTTAGGGGTAGGGAGTGGGGGGGTAGATGGGTGGGGGGTGAGGGTGAGCATTTAGAATTAGAGTGGCCTACCTGCCCAGACAACTGCGCTTAATTTCAGCCCTTCAGACGCTTGCCTAGCCTAGCTGTATGATTGCCGCCAACGATAGCACCCCTCGCCTCACCCCCGACGAGTACCTGGTTTGGGAAGAGGTTCAGCTAGAGAAACATGAATATATCAATGGCGAAGTCTACGCCATGAGCGGCGGCAGCGTTAACCATGGCCGCATTGCCGTTCGTTTAACCAGCTTGTTCGATACTCATCTAGACGGGAGTGATTGCATCACGGGAAACTCCGACATCAAAGTCAAGATTGTCGAAGCCCAAAACTACACCTATCCTGACGCCAGCGTGACCTGTGACGATCGCGATAAAACGACGACCCAATACATCACCTACCCCTGTTTAATTGTTGAAGTATTGTCAGACGCCACCGAAGCCTACGATAGAGGCGGCAAATTTAGAATGTATCGTCAAAATCCAGTGCTACAGGATTATTTATTGGTGAGTTCTACCCAGATTGAAATGGACTTGTATCACAAAAATGAGGCTGGCGACTGGATGATTATCAACTACAAACCAGGCGACACCATCGAACTCAGCAGTATTAACCTGCGCTTTGCGATCGAACAAGTTTATCGTGAGCTTACCCTCACCTCAGAGTCCCAATATGATCGTCCGTAACCGTTCCTGATTTATGCCTCGCGCTTCTACTCCCCACTTCCTACTTCCCACCCATCCACTCCTCAGATATACATCGCAAAGTAGCTCTCGAAAATCTCAGTGTTGGTCGTCAAATTCTGCTCCGTTTGGTCGCGATCTTCTCGAACTTCCGCAGTCGTCTCTGCATCGCCGGGGGGAATGAAATCGCCGCAGTACTCGTTGGCGGGCACGGCCTGGTGCATCTTTTTGGGGTAGCTGAGACCCAGGTGGGCCATCAGGGTAATGAACTGGTCGCGGGTGCGGTCACTAAAGCGGGGGTTGAGCCGCTTTTCTTCGCCGATGGTGGAGACGGTGCGGCCTTGGTAGTCGTGGGCGGGGTAGACCCAGGTGTCGTCCGGCAGGGTAAATAGGCGCTGGATGACGGTGTCGTAGAGGGTGCCGGCGTCGCCCCCTTGCAGGTCGGTACGACCGCAGCCGCGAATCAGCAGGGCATCGCCGGTCAGCAGATGGGTGTTGTTCACCAGAAAAGCGAGGTGGCCGCTGGTGTGGCCGGGGGTAGCGATCGCCTCAATCTGCACCGTCCCCAAACTCAAAATTTCGCCGTCGGATAGGGTGTGGTCGGCGGCGCGGGCGGCGGTGTTTTGGGGCACCAGCACCTGGCAACCGGTCTGCTGGCGCAGCTTGCCCGCCCCGGTGATGTGGTCGGCATGGATGTGGGTCTCAAGGCAGTAGCGCAGGGTGAGGCCCAGGTCGTTGAGCACCTGAAGGTCGCGATCGCCCTTTTCTAGCACGGTATCGACTAGCGCTGCCGATTGGGTTTGGCTATCGGCAATTAAATAGGTATAGGTGCTCGACTCGGGGTCAAATAGCTGCCGAAAGACCAAGGTGGAGGTAGGCAGCACCGGGCGAGGATCGCCACAGTCTTGCACCAGGGCCAGGTCGCGCTGGGGAAAAGCGTAAACCCGAGCGGGCACCGGGCGCACCCGTACCGGCAGCGATTGTAGCAGCGTAGAGGCCAGCGTCTGGGCCTGTTCTCGCAGTTCTGGCACAGCAATGGTTTCCCACAGCTGGCCCTTGCGGGGGGTGCCCAGGGTGTACAGCCAGGGCGATCGCTGTCCCTGCCCGTTTAGCACGGCTCCATCGGCGCTAGTGTCGAGGCCCAAGCCCAGGTTGCAGGGGCGAATCAACCCCTGGTCGCGCAGGCTAGCGATCAGCGGGTGGGAAGCGGTGCGGTAGTTCACCTGTGCACCGGTACAGTGAATCACTCGGCTCACTTTCAGCGCTTTGGTTTCCTGGGCACGGCGGGGGCGATAGGTGACATTCACTCCCACCGGACTATCCTCATAGTCCACGATCCGTCCGGCCAAAATGCTCAACTGGCCCGACTGCCGCAGGGTTTGAATTACGTCGCCAATCTCTGGCGCAATCCGGTGGCGGTGTACATCCCAGTAGGGGTTGAGGTGGCGCAAAAAGCGTCGCTGCTCGGGGCGGGGTAACTGCTGCCAGAGGTCTTGGGTGATGGGTCGCAGGGCATCGACCACCGCTCGCCAGTCATAGCCGTAGGCGGTGGCCGTATCCACCTCGCGCCGTAGCCGTTGCACTAGGCCGCGCACGGTAGTCGGGGCAGTCTCTGGGGTCAAAAAGGTTGGGTAGGGCTGGGCCGAGCGGTGGGGCAACGGGGCTACCCCCCGGCGAGAGAGGGCAACAATCGGGCCACGGTGGTGGCGGCTGTGCAGCGAAATCACCATATCTACCATGGTCAGGCCAGTGCCCACCAGTAGCACCGGGGCATTGGCGTCGAGACCGTCCAGCGCGTTCCACGACCAGGCGTGGCGCAGGCAGTTGCTACCGTCGTGCGTGCCAACTACCCCAGGGGCATTACCCAGGGCCAGTACCAGGCGATCGGCGGCAATACTTTGCCCGCCCGCCAGGGCCACCCGTACCCCCTGCTCCTGGGAAACAATACTCACCGCTTCATCGTTGACCCGATCCAGCCGCACAGAGCTGGGGGCCGAGGCCTCCGCCTCTTCCAGAATGGATTGAATGTAGAGCCCGAACACGGCTCGCGGAATAAACGAGCTGGCGTCAAACCCCTCCGGGAAAAACCTGGCCAGGGCCGTGCGATTGTAGTTGAGCCAGCGCAGCAAATGCCCCGGCTCGTCGGGGAATGCGCTCATTTTGCCCGCCGACACATTCAGCAAGTGGTGGGGGTTAGTGGTGCTGTAGGCCACTCCCTGCCCCGCCTGGGGACGACGCTCCACCAGCTTGATCGTCAGGGGGCGATTGGCGGTTTTCAGCAGATGGGCCGCTACCAGCGACCCGCTAAATCCACCGCCGAGGATAGCGATCGTGGGGGGCGAGTTGAGGGGGAGCATGGGGTGGAGGAGTAAGGGGTGAGGGGGTGGAGGGGGGACAAATATTTTTTGAGGCGCGATCGCAGGCAGAACTACCCAGACCTAGCCTGCTTGTCGTGGATATCAAACCGACCTAGAAATTAGTTGCGATTGTAGCTCAATTCACATACATTTCGAGTCTAGTGTAGAAAGATAGCTTTAGCCTTTGGGCTACTCCTACACCTTCTCAAGCTGAAGTTCCTTCCCGTAGCTGAAGTTGCCCTTGGGGAACAGCTTCAGCTTTTTTATGTCCTGAGCAATCGCCGCGATCGGGGTTCAGCCACTAACCCTGGGTTGGGCATTGCTGCCCTGGCTAGCCAAGGCCAAGGTGAAGTGCCGCACTGAGTCACAGGTCTGAAATAAAACAAGATTGCAATTCATTTGCATTTGTAGTTCCAGATATTTCTTTCCTTGTTTTGATCGTCTTGAATAGTTGGGGGCAAGTTTGCCCTTCACGTATTTAACGGTGTGAGGAAAATGAATGGTTAAGTTACTTTGGCAATCTTTGCTGGCCGTGCCCGCTGCTCTGGGCGCAGTCGGTGCTGTTTCAAGTGGTGCGATTGCGGCTGAATCTGCGGTCACCCCCCAGCTCAGCAGCATCAATCAAGACTCTATTCAACTGGCTCAAATCACTAGCGTGTCGGAACTCACCGACGTGCTGCCCTCCGACTGGGCTTTCCAGGCGCTGCAAAGCCTGGTGGAAAACTATGGCTGCATTCAGGGTTATCCCGACCGCACCTTCCGGGGTCAGCGCAGTCTGACTCGCTTTGAGTTTGCCGCGGGTCTCAACGCTTGCTTAGATGTGATTGCGACTCTAATCGCTCAGTCTGGAATCAATCCCGACGACCTGGCGACCATCCGTCGCCTGCAAGAAGAGTTTCAGGCTGAACTGGCCACACTGCGCGGTCGTGTCGATGCTCTAGAAGCTGAAACCGCCACTCTGCGGGCTCAGCAGTTCTCCACCACCACCAAGCTGCGGGGACAAGCAGACTTCCACCTGGTCACCCCCTTCGATACGCTGCCGGGTCAAACCAGCACCAGCGTTGCGGCTCGGGCGCGGCTGAACTTTGACTCTAGCTTCACGGGCCGCGATCGCCTGCGCATTCGTCTCCAGGGTGGTGATGGCAATGCCATTCCCCCACTGAATGGTCTGGCCAATGCAAGTGGTAGCGCCTACAACGTCACCATTGACGACTTCTACTACAGCTTTCCCCTCGGTGATCGCATCAAAATCACCGCTGCGGCCCGTGGCTTACAGGGTGATGACTGGGTCACTAGCACCATCGTGCCCTTCGATGGCCCCTCAGTAGCAGATGCCGGTGGCCCCGGCTTCTATCGGTTTGGTGGCAGCAACTCCAACGGTGCGGGGGCTGGTATCAGCATTGCCTTTACCGACAACATCGTGCTAGATGCCGGGTACACCGCTGGCAACCCAGGGGCTACTAACCCGGCGGTGGGTATCTTTGCCGCCACCAGCCAGAGCTATATCGCTCAGCTCAGCTTCCTCAGCGATGGCTTCCTCGACGCTGCCGTTGCCTACCTGCACAATGACCAGTCAGCTATCTTCCAGGGCGGGCTGCCTGGTGCCACCGATACCTTTGCGGGTCTGCTCAACCTCGATTTTGGGAGCTTTTTCATTGCCGGTCATGGGGCTTGGCAAACCTTCAACGGCGGTAACGACTTCAGCTGGACAGCGGGTGCAGGCTTCCAAGACTTCCTGATTGAAGGCTCTCAGCTCGGTGTCTACGGCGGTCAGCTGCCTCAGCTGGTTGGCTACAGCAACAATCCTTTTCTGGTTGAAGGGTACTGGCAAATCCCCTTCAATCAGTTTCTGACTATCACCCCCGCGCTGATCTACGGCGACGCCAACCTGGCGGCGGTTACCGACAATACCGGCTTCTGGGGCGCTGTGCGCGCTACCTTCCGCTTCTAGGATTTAGTTTCAGGGAGTTAGAAGCATAACTCTTAGATCGACCCTACCCCATTATCCATTGAGAGAATGGGGTAGGGGTCTGTTTATGAAGCCGATTCAGGATCCTCTCGTAGGGCGTTGAGCAGATGGCGACGCACCTGCTCAAACCCAGCCTTCAGCCGTTCAGGCCGCTGATAGAGCCGTCCCAGCAGCAGCCCTCCCTGAATTAGCGTCAACAGTTCTGCGGCTAGGGCTTGAGGATCAATCGCTGGCTTGAGCTGGGCTTTGGCCGAAACCAGCCGACTGGCAAAGGCCTGCTCCCACTGTTGAAAAATCTCAATTAAATGATCGCGAAAGGTGGGATCGTACTCCGCCAGATCCACCACCAGATTGCCGAGAAAGCAGCCAAAGCAATTCTCCGTGCTCAGGTGCTTGGCTTCTAGGGCATCAATCATCCAAAAAATCTGGGCGACGGGGTCATCGAATTGAGCAGAGGCCGGGTCGATTAGGTGAGTCTTAAGCCGTTGCCAGTCAAAATCAATCAGCGCATGGCCCAGCTCGTCTTTGGAAGCAAAATAGTTGTAGAAACTGCCGGAAGATGCGCCGCTCAGCCTCAGCAGCTCGGTTAGCCCGGTGCCGTTCAGCCCCTTTCGGTGCACGCGCTCCAGCATTGCCTCAAGCATGTCTTCACGGGTGCGTTTACGATGAACCATCCCTGGCGTTACCTATCCCACACCACTAAAAAGTTAGAAATAGAAAGCTAGCAAGCCTCTGGACACCTCGATTATGCCTGATGATTCCAGGATTGATTGGCCAGCCGCAGGGCTGTGTCGAGCAAGTAGCCAATTAGACCAATGATGAGAATTACGGCCACTAGCTCTGAATAGTCAAGGCGATCGCGGGTATCTAAAATGTAGTAGCCTAACCCCGCTCTCACCCCCAGCATTTCCGCCGGTACCAGCACAATCCAGATGATGCCTACCGCCAACCGCAGCCCAGTAAGCAAATGGGGAATAGTCGCAGGCACGACTACCCTGGTCACAGTCTCCCAGCGGGTGGCGCAGAGACTGCGCGACAGCAGCAGCCAGCGGCGATCGACCGAGGCCACCCCCGCTGCCGCATTCAGCATCAGCGGCCAAACCGCAGCCACCGTCAGCAAGAAGTACACCGGCCAGTCGCCAATACCAAACACCATCACCGCCACCGGCATCCACGATACCGGCGAAATCATCCGCAAAAACTGAAACAACACCGACGTCGCCTCTTCCACCATTCGCGACAGACCAATCAGCAGCCCCAGGGGAATGCCGATCAGCGTGGCGGCGAACAGCCCCACGAATACCCGCCGCAGGCTGGCCCAAACGTGGGGAAAAATAGCCCCAGAGGTCACCATCTGCGCGATCGCCGCAAAGGTGCGCTCTGGCGAAAAATCACCAATCACACCGCTGTGCCACAGGGGCGTAGTCGCCAGCCACCAGATCAGCAGCGTGGCAACCACTCCCCACAGGGAGACAGGGATGGGGATGGAGAGACGGCGGGGTGGTGAGGTGGTGAGGGACATAGGTAAGAAGTAGGGGGTGGAGGGGTGAGGGGGTAGGGGATGGGTGAGGTAAATTGGGTCTTGGGTTTCAGGGTTCAATGTCTCACGCAGACACTCCCTACTCTCCACTGCTTACGCATAAGCCCGCGAGAACTGCCCCAACTGGGCCACCTGGAAGCTTTCTTCTCGTAGCAGAGAGTCGGGCAGACCAAAAACCTGAGGGCCACCCACCGATTGCAGGGCCTGCTTCACAAAGGAGTCATCCACCAGGTCGCGGGCTACCTCAGCGGGCTGAAGCCCTTGCAAAAAGGCGTTGTCGCCCTCCACCTGGGTCTGCTGAAGCAGCCGCACCAGCTCTTCGGTGTAGGAGGGAAAGGGGTAGGGCTGAAAGTCAATGCGCTGGGAGGCCCAGTCAGCATGTTTGATTGCCCCCTGCTTGGCGTAGGTGTCGGCATCGAAGCCGGTGAGCACCTTTTGCAGCACAGCCTCGGGGTGGGGGGTATAACTGCCGCCGTCTTTAGAGAGTAATTGGGCGGTTTCAGAGCGGTGGTCGCGAATCCAGAGCTGGCTTTTGACCACGGCATTCACCACCCCCTGAGCCCATTCGGGGCGCTGGTTGAGGTCATCTTCGTGCAGAAAGACGACGCAGCAGGCGTGGTTTTTCCACACGTCGCCGGTAAAGCGCAGCACCTTGCCATTGCCCGAGGCTTCCCCCGCCGCGTTGAAGGGCTCGGCCACGATGTAGCCCGCAATACTCTTGTTGGCCAGGGCCGACACCATTTCGGGTGGCGGCATGACTACCAAATTCACCTCGTTGGGCTGGATGGCTTGGGTGCCAGCTTTGGTGACGACCGTCAGGCCCGCCTGCCCCAGCAGCTGTTGCAGCACCACATTGTGAATGGAGTACCAGAAGGGCACGGCGATCACCTTACCGCCCAGGTCTTTGACCTCGTTGATGTCGGGCTGCACAGTGAGGGCAGAGCCGTCGGTGTGGTTCCAGGCAACGATTTTGCCAGGTACTTTTTGAGCCCCGTAGCGTAACCACACGGTAATTGGGCTGAGCAGGTGTACCACGTTGACCTGTCGGGCCAAGAAGGCTTCAACAATGTCGGCCCAGGAGCGAAACAGAATCGGCTGCTCAGTGGTCAGACCCTCGGCTTCGTAGAGCTGATTAGCGTGGGCAATCAGCAGGGGGGAGGCATCGAGAATGGGCAAGTAGCCAATTTTGACGGGTTGATCGAGAGCGCCGATCGCGGTGGTATTAGTCGCAGGAGCATTTTCGGTGGTCGTGGACTGGGTGCCACAGCCTCCGGCGATCGCACTGAGAGTGGCGGAACCCGTAAAGAGGGATGCGAGTTTGAGGAAGTCGCGGCGGTTGAGGCCGCAGCATGCGCAGAGGGGGTTCATGGGGGGGAAGGGGTAAAGGGTAGGGGGTGGGAGGTCAGGGGGTGAGAATGGGTTTTTCCATGACCTCGGAGAGGGTGGTAAAGATCTCGGCACGGAGGGCCATGAGGTCTTCGGTGTGGCGTACTCGGGGCTGGGGGGTGGTGACGGCCCATTCACGATGGATGCGGCCTGGATGGCGGCTCATGAGCAGAATGCGATCGCCCAGCAGAAGTGCCTCGTCAATATCGTGAGTGACGAGCAGGGCAGTGCAGCGGCGCTGGGCGATAATCCCCAGCAAAAGCTGCTGCATTTCAAGCCGGGTAATGGCATCGAGGGCGCTGAAGGGTTCGTCCATCAGCAGGAGCTGGGGGTCGCGGGCAATGGTGCGGGCGATCGCCGCTCGCTGAGCCATACCCCCCGAGAGCTGGTGGGGATAGGTACGGTGAAACCTCTCTAGCCCGACGCTGAGCAGAGCCTGGTCGATGCGGCTGCGCAGCTCGGGGCGCGACAGGCGCGGCATGTGGCTGAGCTGTAGGCCCAAAGCAACATTCTGCTGCACTGTTAGCCAGGGCAAGAGGGCCGCCTCTTGAAAGATCAGCCCAATGTGTGGATCGGGAGCCTGAATGCGCTGCCCGTGCAGGTAAACGTGGCCCCGGTCTGCTGATTGCAACCCGGCAATAGTGGAGAGCAGCGACGATTTGCCGCAGCCGCTGGCCCCCAGCAAACAGACGATCTCTCCAGGCTGCACGATTAGGTGAATGCTATCGAAGACGGTGAATGGCCCCTGGGCGGTGGCGTACTGCTTGGTCAGATCCTCCACGACCAGGGTGGCGTGGTCAGGCGATGCCCTTTGAATACCCTGGGCCACAGGGAATGAAGACGAACGCAATTGACTGCTCATGGAACTGACTCACTCTAGTTATCAGGTAGCAGGCAGAGTCTGCAAGACTTTCTTTAAATGCTTGAGGGCTGGGGTGACCATGGCCACAAAGTAGGCTTCGCGCAGGCGACGCTCGATCGCGCCCCCCTGCAAATAGCTCCTGGCCCCGGCGTGGAGCATGTCGGCTTGAGAGGCTCGCAGCGACAGCTCCGAAGCGTCGGCACGGGCCTGCACCACCCGACGAAAAAAGCCGGGTTCGGTATAGGGGGGCTGGGCGTTGAGGGTGTTGGCCAGGGCGTAGGTCTGCGATCGCAGCCGCTCCAAATCCGCCTCAATACGATCCACCGAGTCATCCAAATAGCCATTCACATGGCCATAGCGCTGATTTGAGCGCTTCATGCTGTCCACGCAGGCCTGAGTAAGCCCCAGCCCCATGCCTACCTGGGCCAGCACAAAACCCGGCTTAATGCGATCAATGTAGTCAGCGCAGGGGGCGGCCAAGATCCACTCGTCAGGCACAAACGCCTGGCGTAGCTGGCAGCTAAATGTGTTGCTACCCTCCAGGGCAATGAAGTGAGCGGTCGATTTGAGAGTGAGACCGGGCAGGCGATCGGAGACGATCGCCATTAAATAGTCATCGCTGTCGGCAATTTTGGCCACCACCGCAAAGTAGTGCCCCGACCCCAGATTCGACACCCAAGGCAGCAGCCCCTCGATCACATAGCCCCCCTCTCGCCGCTCAGCCACCAGGGCAATTTTTTCAATGTCTGCAAAGTGCTTCATCGGGTTCGATAGCCCCGTCCCCGCCAGCACCTCACCCGTAGCAATCTGAGGCAGCACCTGGCTTTGCAGCACAGTATTGTCGGTATTTTGAGCATACCAAACGCAGGCAATGTGGCACCAGGTCATAAACCCTGTGCACAGACAGGTTTGCGACACTGCCTCAATCACCTGCACTGCCGAGCGAAACCCCTGACCCTGTCCACCAAAAGCGGGAGTCAGACTTTGCCCAAAGCCCCCCAAGGCACCCAGGCGGTGCAGAAACTCACGGGGATACAGTCCATCTTGGTCGATGGCAGGCACCAGGGGGGCGAGGTGCTGTGCGATTGTGGCTTGAGTCTTTGCGAGGTCAAAAGGAATCGCCGCTGGTGGGGAGGTTTCTGCGGTGCGATCAAGTAGAGCGTTGGGGTGCATGGGATTGGGTGGGTAGGGGGTAGGGGGTAGGGGTGAGGGCAGATACTCCCCACTCCTCACTCTTCTTCATTAGGCCAAAGCGACCTCCATATTCACAGGCAGCCGCAGGGTGTTGGCCACGGGCGACCAAGCGTTAGCGTGGGCCACCAAGTCATCCAGTTCTTCACGGCTGGCGTTGCCTTCGATATCGACCTTGACGCGAATGGTGCTAAAGCCAAGGCGCTTTTCTGACAGGTCGCCAATGCCCCAAACCCCGGTGATATTGATGTCGCCCTCCAGCTCTAGCTCTAGCTTGGTGAGCTGAATGCCGCGCCCGATGGCGTTGGCGTGAATGCCTACCGAGAGGCAAGACCCCAACGCTGCCAACACCGCTTCAGAGGGGTTGGGTGCTGTGTCCTGACCCAGTAGAGTAGGAGGCTCGTCGATCACGTGGGCGGGCAGATCACGCACGTAGGTGAGGTTGCGAAACTGACCTTCACAAACGGTTTTGGCGCGCACGGTGGCAATCGCATTGGGGTTGTTGCGGGCCTTCTCAGCCAGTCCCTTGAGGCCCTCCTGGCTTACAGGGCGCAATCCTTGGCTTTCAGCGGTGAGTTGAGTCATAGCAATGCTTCAAATAGAACGTTCTACACAATTGAATCAGCATAGTACTTGCCGAGTTGTATCTCAGGAAGCTATTTAGCTAAGCCCAGCATTTGTCCCAGTCATTATCCGTGACATTCCAGGGGGCAATGACCATGTTCGAAGAGTGCCACAATCTGAAGTGAATTGCAAGTTGGCTGAATTTCAACTGAAATCTAATTTTACGGGGTTGTCTCAGTGCGGATCCTATGCAATAAGGCGCTCGACGATCGCAGAAGCTCTAGTCTAGCTTTGAGCGGGTCGGGCAGCCCTCTCGCCAAACTTCTGGTTTCATCCCTAAGGTGACGTCGTCGTAGCGCACACATCGATCCAGTTGTGCAGGCATGCAGACTGTATAGTTAAATCTCAAATGTAATTCGCTCTACTTACAATTCGAGCAGGATTGTGATTTAGTTGCTAACGGTAAATTTATGCCATGTCTGAGATTGCCGTAGATGGATGGTCAGACTCTGTACTTTTTGCTCTGCCATGTGGTACTCAAACCTAGAATATGAACTGGTGAATGGGGAACCCTGGTTCCCCTCGGCTCCGGTGGGGTTGCCGCGCCCGCTGACGTTCTCTCCCCCTAGGGAGCACCAGCGCTACCCACGTCCCCTAGCCACACCCCAGGCAAGTTCATCGCCTACCGAGCCAGTGGTGTGTCAGGTAGTGATTCCGCCGACGTACCAGCGGCTGCCAATTTTGTCGCGGCTGACCTCGCGCTTTGGGGTGACAGTCAACATTTTGGGGGCGGCACTGTCGGCCCGGCGCAAGCGGGGCGGCGAGTTTGTGCTGGCGCTGGGGGGCGGGCCTCAGCAGCAGGCAAGTTCGCTGGCCTACTTGAAAGACTTGCAGGTGCAGTTTGTGCCAAAGCGAGATATCAAGACCACACCCAGACTGCTGAATGAGGGGGAATCCCTAGAGCAGAAGCCGGTGGTATTGCCCAGGGGATGCGATCGCATTCGTCTCCAGCTCCACATTCCGGCCCACTGCCATCCCCAGCCGGTAATCTCTGACCTGGTCAAAGACCACGACGTGGCGGTCACCATTCTAAGCGCCTCCCTGCCTAGCCACGGTGAGCACGACGGCTGGTTTGAGCTGGAACTTTGGGGGTTGCCCACGCGGCTTGAAGCAGCGATCGCCACCCTTAACCAGTCCGACTGCGCCCTGTGGCTTCAGTCTTAGAAAATTTTTACGGATAACGGACAGTTCTATGACTCTTCAACCCTTTGAGGTTCGGCCCGTTGCCGGTCGCATCGGTGCCGAAATTGTGGGCCTCGACCTGAGCAGTAACCTTGGCGACGACGTCATCCAGGCGATTCGGCGCACCCTGGTGCAGTACAAAGTGATTTTCTTTCGCCACCAGCACGAGTTGGATTCAGAGGGGCAAATTGCCTTTGCCCGCCGCTTTGGCCCCATCACCGCCGCCCACCCCACCCTGCCGCCGCTGGAGCAGCGCCCCGAGGTGCTGGATTTGAACTACGGCAAAAATCACGGCTACGCCAACTACTGGCATACCGATGTCACCTTTATTGATCGGCCAGTGCTGGGTGCGGTGCTGCGGGCGGTAGAGATTCCCCCCGTGGGCGGCGATACGATTTGGGCCAACACCGTCACCGCCTACGACGACCTGCCCGAACCGCTCCAGGCCCTGGCCGATCGCCTCTGGGCCATTCACAGCAATGCCTACGACTACACCACCGGGGCCACCCATCTCAGCGACTACTTCAAAAAGTATCGTCAAACCTTTGAATCGACCGTGTTTGAAACGCGCCACCCGGTGGTGCGCATTCACCCCGAGTCAGGCGAAAAATCCTTGGTGCTCGGCGGCTTTGTGCGCCGCTTCCAGGGGCTTTCTCAGGCAGAATCTGAGGATCTGCTGCGCACCCTGCAAAGCTACGTCACCCGGCCCGAAAACACCGTGCGCTGGCGCTGGCAACCGGGCGATGTGGTCTTTTGGGATAACCGAGCCACCCAGCACTATGCGATCGCAGACTACGGCCACCAACCCCGCCGCGTGCAGCGCGTCACCATCGTCGGCGATCTGCCCGTCAGCCCCAGCGGCGAAACCAGCGTAGCCCTCAAGGGTGATTCTGCGGCCTATAACGGGCTGTTGGCGGCGGTTTCTTAAAGGGCGAGAAATTCAAAAGTAGAAAGGCAAAATTTTGAACTTTGAGTTTCCCTTACCCCTAACCTCCAGCTCCCCATCCATCCACTTCCTCAAAAAACCATGGCAAAAATTCGTCTTGAAAATGGCCTCACCATCACTGACCTGCCCAGCATTGCCGCCACCCTGGCCCCGCTGGGCATTCATCTGCACCATTGGCCCATTGGGGAGAATGCTGAGCTGCGATCGCTCCTCGCTAAAGAAAGCCTGGACGATGCTGAAAAAGACACCGTTCTGACTGGGTTAGACCACTACTTCCGGCAGTTGCAGGAGTCCGACGGCTACCAAAGCCGCGACCTGATCGTGCTCAACCCGCAGGTGCCCAACCTGGAGAATCTGCTGGCCAAGTTCGACAAGATTCACACCCACGCCGACAGCGAAATTCGCTACATCGTCGATGGCGAAGGCGTCTTTGGCTTTGTGCTGCCCGACGAAACCCAGGTGGAACTGACCATCGAACCCGAAGAATATATTTACGTGCCCGCTGGCACCGAGCACTGGTTTGTGCTCACCGACAGCCGCCGCATCAAAGCCGTGCGCTATTTCACCACCACCGAAGGCTGGGTGCCAGAGTATACGGGGCGAGAGATTCAGGTGCAGCCCGTGGCCGCGTAATGAATTTTGGATTAGCGATTTTGGATTTTGGATCTGTAGGGGCCGACTCCCGTGGCTGCCCCTGCGTAGCGTTTGGAGAGATAGCGTGACCACAGCAGAGAATTTCGACTTTAAAACCCAGCGCATTCAGACCGATGTGCTGGTAGTCGGTGGCGGCACCGCTGGCACCATGGCGGGCATCAAGGCGAAGCAGGCCAACCCCGAGAGCGACGTGCTGATTTTAGAGAAGGCCAACATTCGCCGCAGCGGGGCGATCGCCATGGGCATGGATGGGGTCAACACCGCCGTCATTCCCGGCAACTCTACCCCCGAGCAGTACGTGCGCGAAATCACCATCGCCAACGACGGCATCGTCAACCAAAAAGCCGTCTACGAAACCGGGCGACTGGGCTTTGAGGTGATCCAAGAACTCGAAAGCTGGGGGGTGAAATTTCAAAAAGACCCCGACGGCAACTACGACCTCAAGCAGGTACACCGGGTGGGCAAATACGTCCTGCCCATGCCCGAAGGCAAAGACCTCAAAAAAATTCTCACCCGCCAGGTGAAGCGCCACGGGGTCAAGGTCACCAACCGGGTGATGGCCACCCGCGTGATCGTGCAAAACGGGCGCGCCACAGGAGTCGTCGGCTTTGACGTGCGCAGCGGCGACTTTGTGGTAATTCAGGCCAAAGCCGTGATTCTCTGCACCGGGGCTTGCGGTCGCCTGGGCCTGCCCGCCTCCGGATACCTCTACGGCACCTACGAAAACCCCACCAACGCGGGCGATGGCTACGCCATGGCCTACCACGCCGGGGCCGAACTGACCAACATCGAGTGCTTTCAGATCAACCCGCTGATCAAAGACTACAACGGCCCCGCCTGCGCCTACGTGGCCAGCCCCTTTGGCGCTTACACCGCCAACGCCGAGGGCCACCGCTTCATCAACTGCGACTACTGGAGCGGCCAGATGATGCTGGAGATCTACAAAGAACTCAACTCCGGCAACGGCCCCGTCAACCTGAAGATGTACCACCTCGACGACGACACGATTGCAGAAATCGAGTCAATTCTCTGGGCCAACGAGCGGCCCAGCCGGGGCCGCTTCCACGAGGGCCGGGGCGAAAACTACCGCACCCACGGCGTCGAGATGAATATCTCTGAAATCGGCCTGTGCAGCGGCCACAGCGCCTCAGGCGTCTGGGTGAATGAGCGGGCCGAAACCACCGTACCCGGCCTCTACGCCGCTGGAGATATGGCCAGTGTGCCCCACAACTATATGATCGGGGCCTTTGTCTATGGCCGCATTGCGGGCGAACATGCAATCGCCTACCTGCAAGGTCTCGACCACCTCGACCCCGACCCCGACTGGCTCGCCGCCGAGCATGCCCGCATTTATCACCCCTTCACCCAGCCCAACGGCATCCCCCATACCCAGGTGGAATACAAACTGCGCCGCCTGGTCAACGACTACCTGCAACCGCCCAAATCGCCCCACAAAATGGCGATCGGCCTGGAAAAGTTCGTCGCCTACACCGACACCCTCACGAGCATGGGTGCCCGCGACCCCCACGAACTAATGCGCTGCAACGAAGTCCACTTCATCCGCGACTGCGCCGAAATGGCCGCCCGCGCCTCCCTCTACCGCAAAGAAACCCGCTGGGGCCTCTACCACTACCGCCTCGACTACCCCGAAAAGAACGACGCCGAGTGGTTCTGCCACGTCAATTTGAAGAAGACGGAATCTGGCGAAATGGAGCTATTCAAGCGCCCGGTCGAACCCTACATCGTCAATGTTGACTTGAAAAAAGAAGTCTACGATGTCGCCGTCCGGTGATAAGGGTAGGGAGTAGGGAGTAGGGAGTAGGGGGAACCCTCACCCCTCAACCCCTCACCCCTCACCCCTCACCCATCCACCCCCTACCCCCTACCCACCCATGGCCCTAACCTCCCAACGTGTCGATGTCCCCGTGATCGTCGATGAATCGAAATGTCTGGAAAAATGCAACGCCTGCATCGAAGTCTGCCCCCTGGATGTGCTGGTAAAGAACCCCGAAACCGGCAAAGCCTATATGAGATACGACGAGTGCTGGTTTTGCCTACCCTGCGAGAAGGAATGTCCAACAGGGGCGATTACGGTGCAGATTCCGTTCCTGCTTAGATAAGGGAGCGCGGTGAACGGTAGGCGGTGGACGGTGTAAGGAAAAGCCATAACCGCAGACCGCAAACCGTACACCGTAAACCCTTCCCCTCCCCTGCCGTCATTTTGGAACCCTTCCCATGTACGCCGCTGATATGGACCCCGAAGTTGCCCAATGGGTCGATCTGCTGCGATCGCCCCTTCTAGACGATCGCCTCGTCGCCATCAAAACATTGCAACACCTAGGGGATGAGGCTGCGATCGCACCCCTGATCGACGTCCTCCAAGACGATGACCCGACGGTGCAGACCCTGGCGATCACCACCCTGTGGGAATTCGCCCATCCCAGCGCGATTCCGGCCTTGATCGACTGTCTGGGGTCGGCCCACGAGGCAGTGCGGTACGAAGCGCTGTCGGCGCTGAAAGAGTTGGTCTCGACCGACGACCTGATGAAACTGCTGGATGTGCTGCAAACGGGGAACTTCCACGCTCAGCTCAATGCCCTGGTGCTGCTGCGGAAGATCCACGACGCCCAGGCGTTGCCGTTCATTCTGCCGTTTTTTGAGTCAGAAAATGCTGAACTGCGGGAGGCGGCGGTGACCACTCTGCGCTATCTGAACCAGGTGGTGCGTTGCGAACCTGCGTTGGCCCTGGCTCGGGATCATTCAGAGGCGGTGCGGCGGGCGGCGGTGCTCACCTTGGGCCACCTCAGCGGCGAAGAAATTGTGCCCCTGCTCAGCACCTTGCTCACTCAGGATGCTGACTGGCAGGTACGGCGCAATGCAGCCCAGGCGTTAGACATTTTGGCTGACCCGGCGGCGATTGATGCGCTGGTGTCGGCGATCGCCGACCCGGAATGGCAGGTGCGAAAGTTTGCGGTGCGTGCCCTGCAAAAAAACGCTGACCAGCGTGCCCTCCCCTCCCTGATCAACGCCCTGGCCGATGACTCTTCTGACGTGCGGCGCGATGCGGCTACGGCCCTGGGCAACCTGGGGCAAGCCGAGGCGCTGTCGGCCTTGCAGCAAACCCTAAATGACCCGGATATAGACGTGCGGATTTTTTCGGAGCGGGCGATCGCCAAAATCAACCAGACCCTAGCCGCAACCGCCCATGGTTAGCCCTTTTCAGACCAGAGCCCCGGCCCCAGAGGAAACGCTCCCCAGCCCGGAGGAAGCAGCCCGCAAGACCGAAGTCATCGCCCAGCTCAAGCATCTGCGCGAATCTACCCTGGGCAACAACCTGGTTAGCCTGGGCATGGTGCGCCACCTGCGGGTGGTGAATGACTATGTTTACCTGCGCCTGTATGTGGGCGCTCACCAACTTGCCCTAAAACATCAGGTGCAGCAGAGTCTTTCAGCCCTGCCCTGGATCAGAAAAGTCTACGTGCAGGTCTGCACCATCCCCGGTGTACGTACGACCCTGGCGATCGCCAGCGGTAAAGGGGGCGTCGGCAAATCGACCATGGCGGTACAGTTGGCGATCGCCCTCACCCGCACCGGAGCCAAGGTCGGCCTGCTCGATGCCGACATCTATGGCCCCAACGTGCCCCAACTGCTGGGGCTGGGGCAGGCCCAGGTCGAGGTGATTGAAACCCCAGAGGGGCAGCGGTTTGTGCCACTAGAAACCCTCGGCATTAAGCTCATGTCGGTTGGGCTGCTGGCGGAACCCGACCACCCCCTGGCCTGGCGGGGGCCAGTGCTACACAAAATTCTTACCCAGTTTATTCAACAAGTCGCTTGGGGTGAGTTGGACTATCTGCTGGTTGACCTGCCCCCTGGTACCGGCGATGCCCAAATCACCCTGGTGCAAGAAAGCCCCATCTGCGGCGTGATCATGGTGACTACTCCCCATGCGATCGCCCTGGCCGACCTGCGCCGCAGCATCCACATGTTCCGCCAGGTGGGCGTGCCTGTACTGGGGCTAATCGAAAATATGAGCTATCTGGTGTGCCCCTGCTGCGACACCCACAGCCCGATTTTTGGCAGTGGCGGCGGTGCTCAGATCGCGGCTGAACTCTCGCTTCCCCTGTGGGGGCAGGTGCCCATCGACCCTGGCTTGAGCGAAGCGGGGGAAACAGTCCCAACGGCTAATTCCCTCATAAAAGAAATATTTGATCCGATTGCTCAGGGGTTGAATGGAACGTTTGGTAGTGAGGGGTGAGGTGTAAGAGGTAGGGAGTAAGGGGTAGGTCTGATGGAAACCTCAACCCCTGCAACCAAAAACCAAGACCTACCCCCTACCCATCCACCCCCTACCCTCTATCCCTTCTAAAACGGAAACACCCTCGGCGCAATCAGCACCGTCAGGCCCCAAAATACCAGGTTGAAGGGAATGCCCACCCGCATAAAGTCGGTGAATTTGTAGCCCCCTGGCCCATAGACCATCAGGTTGGTCTGGTAACCGATCGGGGTGCTGAAGCTGGCCGAGGCCCCGATCATGATCGACACCGCAAAGGGCAAAAAGCTCACCCCCAGGCTCTGGGATAGCGACAGAGCGATGGGAAACACCACCGCCGCCGCCGCGTTGTTGGTGATCGCCTCGGTTAGCAGGCTGGTGATGGCGTAGATCGCCGCTAGGGCCACCCAGGGGTTGCTGCCCGCCAGCCCCAGCACCGACTCCGAAAAGGCCGCTGCCGCCCCGGTTACCTCTAGGGCTTTGCCCAGGGCCAGAGCCGCCGCCACCACCAAAATCACCGACCAGTCGATGGCGCGAAACCCCTGCTGAAACGAGCAGCAACCGGTCACAATCATCAGCACCGCCGCCAGGGCAGCAGCGTGGAGCATGTCCATGAGGCCAAAGGTGGCGAGGGCCCCATCAGCACCAGAATGCCGAAGGCGATCGCGGCTTTGTCGTGGCGCAGCGGGTCAGAGTTGGGCACCGGGCTGATTAGGTAAAAGTCGCGGGAGGCGCTGCGCTCTTCCAGGAATGTTGGGTTGGCCTCTAGCAGCAGGGTGTCGCCGGGGCGCAGGCAAATGTCGCCAATTTTGCCGGGCAGGCGTTCGCCGTTGCGACCCACCGCCAGCACCACCGCCCCGTAGCGGCTGCGAAACTGCCCCTGGCGAATGGTGACTCCCACCAGGGGGCAGGTGTTAGAGACCACGGCCTCTAGCAGCGATCGCTCGGAGCGGGGCGAATCGAGCTTAAATACCTGGTCGGTGGCGGGCTTGAGCCCTCAAATTTGGTTGAGATCCACAATCGAATCGACCATGCCGACAAAGACGAGTTGGTCGCGATCGCGCAGCACCTCCTGGGGGGGCACCACCGTCAGCAGCTGCTCTCCCCGCTGAATTTCGGTCAGGTATAGCCCCGGCAGATGGCGTAGTCCCGCCTTTTCGACGGTCTTCCCGGCCAGGGGGCTGCCGTCTTCAACCACCATCTCTACGGTGTACTCGCGGGGGTCGTCGGTTTCGGTGATGGCGGGTTTGCGGGTGGGCAACAGCCACCGCTGGGCCAAAATCAGCATCAGGGAACCGGCGATCGCGCAGGGCACCCCCACCGGCACCAAGTCAAACATCCGCAGCCCCGGCAGATAGGTTTCGGCAATGATTAGCCCGTTCACCACCAGGTTGGTACTGGTGCCAATCAGCGTACACATACCTCCCATAATCGCCGCATAGCTGAGGGGAATCATCAACTTTGAGGGGCTAATCCGCAGCTTGCGGCACCAGTCGCTCACCGCCGGAATGAACATCGCCACAATCGGCGTGTTGTTTAAAAAGGCACTCAGGCTCACCACCGGCACAATCAGCCGAATTAGCGCCTGGGTTTGCCCTTGGGGCATCCCCAGCACCGTGCGCGACACCATGTCTAGCCCGCCGGTCTGCTGCAACCCCGCCACCACTACGTAGAGCACCGCTACGGTGACCATACCGGGGTTGCTAAATCCTGCCAGCGCCGTAGCGGTATCGAGCACACCGCTGAGCATTAGCACCGCCAGCGCGCCCAGAAAGATTGCCTCCGCCGCCAGGCTGGTGAGGGCGTTGAGCAAAAACGCGGTCAGGGTGACGGCGATCGCCAGCCACCCCTGCCAGCTCAAACTACTGGTCGATAGGGCCGCCACCAGTGCGAAGCTAAGGGCGATCGCCCCTATAGCAGCCAGACCGATCCACCCTCGACCGAGTCTATTAGGAGCAGAGGAAAGTGCCAAGCTGGCTCCAGAACGAGCATATTCTGTAAGCTGTTCATTTTCCATTTTATGTGGATTTCAATTGAACTTCACTTGGTCTAGAATCTAAGTGATGTAATTATGCCTGAGATAGTATGGCTTCTCCTATGACAGGCGATGGCAACTGTCCTGATCTCGTTTGGCAGAGCCGTACCAAAACATAGCTTCTCTCAAGGGTTTTGATTGGGGGCAGCACAAAAGCTATCCCTTGCTAGACACCGTTAACACAGCCCAGTAACCAGGCTAGGCCTATCCATTTCTGAGGTATAACAATGGTTGCGAGGGAAAATGGCAGAGTACGGAATTTACAGCACTCCATGGCAAAGGCAAAAAGCCCCAGTTTGGCTTCAAAAACGATTGAAACGTTGACGACCCAGAGCTTTTTGTTCCGTGGTTTAGAGCAAGACCCGTTGCTTAGCGACCTCGACTCCGAGGTGTTGGTGAGCGAGAAGCTTTACTCCAACCGCCCGGTTTACACTGCGTTTCGGCCTCACACCTGGCAAGAGCACCTATACGTGGTCATTGACGGCGGCCCGGTGATCTTGCGCAGTACCCCCCTCGACCGGATTTTGGCCCTCACCTATCCCGGCGGTTGCTTTGGCATGCGCAGTTTGCCCGTGGGCGTGGGTTCGGCAACAAGGGCCTTCCCCAGCCTGGTGGAAGCCTACAAGACTACTAACGTAATTAAGGTGCCAGTGCAGGTGGTGCAGGATCTATACGATCGCAATGAGATATTTCGCGATCGCTACACCCTGCTGTTTGAGCTGCGCGAAAAGTTTCAGTATCATCTGCTCAATTGCAGCACCTACCCTCCCCAGGCGGTGGCAGCGGTGCTGCGAGGGCTGATCTTTCAAGAGCGCAGTCTGGGTGCCCAGCCCCAGGGCAGCAGAGTGGAATACGTGTTTGACCTGCCCATCGACCTAATCGCCCGCGCCTGCCAGCTCAACCACCGCACTGTGGAGCAGGTGTTGAAGGGGCTGACCAAGGCAGGCTATATCAAGACCGATAAACCGGCAGAGTCGGCTAATGACCTGGTGAAGGTGGTAGACCCCGAAGGGCTCAAAGAAGTCTACGGTGCCACCCGCGACAAGGTCTCCTGGTGGCCACTGAAGTAGATGGCTTAGGCTAGGGTTAGCCCCTGACACTCACAGGACGCAAATACCCCCCACTGGCTCGACTCGTTGACGAAGAGAATCGTTAACCGAGAATAGAGGCAACTGGGGCAAAGCTTCAGACTCCAAAATCAAGGCTTAATCTATGACCCTAACCCTCGAACTTCCCTCAGCATTAGAGCAGTATCTTTTGCAGGCTGCGGAGCAGCAAGGGCTGTCGGTTGAGGCTATAACCCTAACGCTTTTGACAACATCACTTCAGCTTCAGCAGAAACAATCCGAAGCGATCGATATGCTCCAGTCCTGGATTGACGATGAGGACGCTGAAGAGCAAAAGGCCACAGGCCAATATTTGACCGAAGTTCTCGACGAGGATCGATGGTCTGACCGCAAGTTGTTCCCGCTTGAGATGCAAGGAATTACATGGTAGGCCGGGTCATTGTTTGGAAAGTACCTTGCGATCGCCCTAGGGCAAGATAATATGCAGGTATTTTCTCGTAATCTATCCAAATTTGGAATGATATACAGATAATTTCTGCATATCATTCCAAATTTGGATAGATATGCAGAAAGGCTCTCTCCAGTAAAATTGTTGAGCTTATTAGATTATCAGTGAAGGCATACCCTCTAACTCCTGATGGGAATTTATGATTTCTGCAAGCCATGTCATTAAGTGAGGGCGTTACCATATGGCCAATGTAACTTTCGTTTAGATTATTTATGAATGAAGCTTTTATTGATCTGGATGAATTGGTAGCGCTTTGTAGAGACAGGTTGGCCAAAAAGTTTATTCAGGAAGCTGTCGCTTGCTACCGAGCAGGGGCATATCGCTCTTGTATAGTTGCAACGTGGAATGCGGTAGTATTCGATTTCCTTTACAAGATGCGAGAACTAGAGCTGCTAGGCGATGGTGAGGCAACTAGTTTATTGCAGAAATTTGAAAAACTAAGGTCAGAAAAGAAAGTAAGAGAGTTGTGGCAATTTGAACAAGAGATTCCAAAATGGTCGCTTGAAAAGTTTGAATTAATTTCACATCCGGAAAGACCTCACATTGAAAGATTATTTGAAGATCGGAGCTTGTGTGCTCATCCTTCTATGGCATCTCTAGAAGAACCTTTCGAAGCTACAGCAGAATTAGCCCGCTGCCATCTAAGAAGTGCAGTAGTTTATCTTTTGCAGCGTCCGCCTGTTCAGGGGCGTGCGGCTCGTGACAGGATTTTTCAAGATATTCAGTCTGAAAATTTTCCTAAAGATCCAGAGTCTGCAACACAATATTTTCAGAAAGGGCTGTTAGCTCGTGCACGTCCTAGCTTGATCAAAGATGTTGTAATCGGGTTGACCATCAGCCTTTTAACGGAGGAAAGACCAGAAGATGAAAGAATACGCCAGTTCTCTGCATTAAATGCTGTTTCAAGTTTATATTCTCAACAGACTAGAGACATATTAAATGAGAGGCTTTCTGATATCATCCTTGGGAAGGTTACTGATGCGAACTGGAATAAGGTGATTATTTACCTTGGAAGCGTTAAAGCTTGGGATAAGCTTAGTGAGCCATGCCAGCTGAAAGCCAGCATCTTCATTGAAAAGGTTGATGTATTTGAAACATTTTCAAGACGAAAGCTCTCTCCTGAAAACGTCAAAGTATTGCTGAATGCAGCACGTTTACGATTTCTGGAAGGATCTGTAACAAAAAAACTACAACTTCCACTACAGGAGTTAATTCTACTAAAAGACTTTTGCCAGAATGAGTTGCATGACAAATCGCTTCAAGAGCTTATAAGACCATTGCTAGAAGAGAATGTCGCACAAGCTGATTTAGATGATCTACTTGCAATGAAATTAGGAGATAATGATCCACTCAATGAAAAGATTATGCCATATTTGGTTGAAAAAATTGAAGAGGCTTCTTTAGAAGAATTGATACAAGTCAGGCGGAAAGATAGATCATTGAATGAAATTGTTGAACCAGTCCTGAAAATTAGAATCCATGAATCTGATTTAAGTGAGTTGCTAGAAGCCTTGCAATGGACAACTCGACGAGATCGAGAAGAAATTACGAGCAAGTTTGAAGATCATATGATAAAGCTCATGAATGGCATGCCTCTTGACGAGTTGATCACACTTAAATCGAGAACTACTCATAGTAACGAGCTATTTGACAGAATATTCAAATCTCTTTTGAGGAGAGATCCTTTAGTTGTTATAGACTTGTTCGCAAAATCTGGTTCATTTAGAAATGCAGATTTTAACGTCGGTTTGCTGACTCAAGTTTCTGATATTCTAACCGCTGAACAGTGGGAAAGTGTATTGGCAGCTTTTTGCAACAATAACCAGATCTACGATTCATTTTACTGTCCAGGTGTTTTTTGCTCTCTATTCAAAGAATCTGTTGAACGTTTCGGATTTGTGCAACATTATTGGTTATCCTTTAGAAAAAATCTTGATAAATTCGGCAGCGATGAGTACATTGACAAGCTAAAGTATGTTATTGATTCATATCCTGAACCAGCATGAATTTACTAGCGTCCCAATAATCCGATTAGAATGGAACGAATGAGGCTATTGGCGTTGAAAAAATTATTGGCAGCCGCTCAATCGAAACGTTAAAGATTTCCTGAAATTCCGTTCAAGATTAAGCTTTATAAGGATTGAGGTTGAGTAGGTAGATATCGCCAATTACAATTTTGGGGTGCGATCGCAACAAAAGCCCAACCACTCACCATGTGCCAACTCCTGGGGATGAACTGCAATGTGCCGACGGATATTTGCTTCTCCTTTGAGGGGTTTTGCGCACGGGGCGGCAAAACCGACGACCACAAAGACGGGTGGGGCATTGCGTTTTTTGAAGGGCTAGGCTGCCGGGTCTTTCTCGATGACAGCCCCTCTAGCACCTCCCCCGTGGCGGCCTTGGTACGCCAGTACCCGATCAAATCCATGAACGTGATTGCCCACATTCGCAAGGCTACGGTAGGGCCGGTGGGGCTAGAAAACTGCCACCCCTTCAAGCGCGAACTGTGGGGCCGCTACTGGGTGTTTGCCCACAACGGCGATGTGCCCACCCTAGAGACCGACCCCGAGGGCATCTACCGCCCCGTGGGCCAAACCGACAGCGAGCGGGCCTTTTGCCTCATTCTCAACACCATCCGCCAGCGCTTCCCCGATCGCAAACCGCCTGTCGCCGACCTCCACGCCGTGCTGCGAGAAGTCACTGCCGACATCGCCCAGCACGGCATCTTTAACTATTTGCTCTCAGACGGCGAACACTTTTTTGCCCACTGCTCCACCAAGCTCTGCTACATCGTGCGCCAGGCCCCCTTCGCCGCCGCCCACCTGATCGACGAAGACATCACAGTCGATTTTCAAGAGCTGACCACCCCGAGCGATCGCGTTGCCGTCATTGCCACCACCTCCCTCACCGACAACGAAGCCTGGACGCCCATCCAGCCCGGTGAGCTGTTGGTGTTTCAGGATGGGTTGCCGCTGCTGGAGCTGACCTGACATTCCTTGGCGATGAACCCAGAGATGCGGTTAGCGCCGTAGCCAGTCTAGAGGGAGCCTAGCTAGATCAGCGTTCGATATCCGAACGATTGTAGGGTTTTGAAATGTCTTGCATAACGTGACTGTGGCGGCATTCCGGCCTCCTTGGCTGAGGCTTTGGGGTGCGATTGCCCAAAAAAAATCGAACAGCAAATAAATTAAACTTTGATTTCATTTGTAACTGGGTTTACTTGAATTTCAAATAGACTGCGTGCCATACTGCGCCATCAAACATCGGTAAATCGATAGAGGTTTCGGTGTTTGTGACAACCTCGCAGAGGCGCAGCTATGGCCGCAAAACCATACCCTTCTAAATCCTGGAGCTTGACCCGGCGACAATCGCTGAAATCGCTGGCGTACCTCTTTGCTAGCGGCTTTGGGATCAGCACCGTGGCTACCGCCTGTAGCCGCGACACCACTACCAGTGTCGAGCCCCAGCCCGCCGTTACCCAGGCCAAGGCCACCGTCCTGCGAATTGGCCACCAAAAGTTCGATCCGTTCATTTTGATCAAAGCGCGGGGTGGGCTAGAAGAACGGCTCAAAACCTTTGGCACCCGTGTCGAGTGGATTGAGTTTCAGTCGGGGCCACCCCTGCTCGAAGCCCTCAACGTGGGCAGCATCGACATTGGCCGTACGGGCGATGCGCCGCCGATCTTTGCCCAGGCGGCAGATACCCCCTTTGTCTACGTGGGCAGCGGAGCGCTGCGCCCGAAAAGCTCCGCCATCATTGCCCCGGCCAACTCGCCCCTGCAAGCGATCGCCGATCTCAAGGGCAAGACCGTGGGCTATCAGCGGGGGTCTAGCGCCCACTTCTTTTTCGTGCAGGCCCTAGAGAATGCCGGGCTTACCCTGGACGATGTGGAGTCAGCTAACTTGTCGCCCGCCGATGCCCGTGCCGCCTTTGAGCAAAACAACATCGATGCCTGGGCCATTTGGGATCCCTTCTACGCCGCCGCAGAAAAGCAGCTCAATGCTAAAACCCTCACCACCAACGAGGGGTTAGCCCCCAATCGAGAGTTTTTCTTGGCGTCGAAGGGGTTTGTCGCCGACAACGAGGCCCTGTTGGTGGCCCTGCTCGAAGAAACCGCTGAGGTGGCTCAATGGGCTGACAATAATCCCGCCGAAGTCGTCGAAGTGCTGGCCCCCATCACCGGCCTAGACCCGGAAATTCTGGACGTAGTTACCCGGCGGCGTAGCTACAGCTTTGACTCTGTGCCGCCCGAGGCGGTCGCTGAGCAGCAGCTCATCGCCGATGTCTTCTACAAGCTAGAGCTGATTCCCAAAGCCGTGCGTGTCCAAGACGTGATCTGGACACCCGGATAATCCCCGCACCGTAGGTCACATTCGTTTGCCTGCCTCAGCCTAGGTGAGTTGTAGAGACCTACGCTACCTCGAATCCATTTCCCCATCCATTGCCATTACACAGTGAGCGCACCCATGAATTTTGACAAGGCGGAGTTTGAAAAGTCTTTGCAGATTGTTCCTCGTTATCCCCACGCCTACAGCCAGGCCCCGGCCTTTAAAGGGCTGGCCTCCCGGCGTAGATTTCTGCGTCAGGGCGGCATGTTCTTAGGCGGTGTGGCTCTAGCTGGTGCAGTGGGGGCTTGCAGCGGCGAATCTACGCCCCAGGCCGAGACCGGGACGACCCAAGCCAGTGCCCCAACTCCCGGCACCACTGCCACCAAGCAACTGCGAGTGGGCTATCAAAAGTCATCGACGGTGCTGAACCTGCTGAAAAACCAAAAACTTCTAGAAAAACGCTTCGAGGCCGAGGGCTTCCCCATTACCTTTAACGAGTTTGCCGCTGGCCCCCAAATGCTGGAGGCGCTCAACGTCGGCAGTATCGACATTGCCTATACTGGCGAAACCCCGCCGATCTTTGCCCAGGCTGCCGACGCCCCCCTAGTTTACGTCGCCTGGGAAGACGTAGGCTCCCTCGCCGAAGCCATTTTGGTTCAAGAAGATTCGCCGATTCAAACCGTGGCTGAGCTAAAGGGCAAAAAAGTGGCCCTAAACAAGGGTTCCAACGTTCACTACCTGCTGGTCAAAGCCCTGGAAGAAGCGGGCTTACAGTACAGCGACGTGGAAACCGCCTACCTGCCTCCCGGCGATGCCCGCTCGGCTTTTGAGCAAAAGAGCGTCGATGCCTGGGTAATTTGGGACCCCTTTCAGGGAGCGGCAGAAAAGCAGCTGGGGGCCAGAATTCTGCGCGATGGCAAAGGCATTGCCCGCAATCGCGGTTTTTATCTCTCGACTAAGTCCTTTGCAGACGGCCAGCCCGACGTGCTCAAGGCGGTTTTAGAAGAGGCCGAAACCATCAGCACCTTTGCCAAAGAGAACCCCGTAGAAGTCTCTAAATTTTTGTCGAATGAGCTGGGCATTCCGACCGACGTGCTAGAGCTGGTGGAAAGTCGGCGCGGCTACGGCATTCAGCCCATCACCGACGAGGTGGTGGCTTACCAGCAAGACATTGCCGACACCTTTTACAAACTCCAGCTGATTCCCAAAGAAATTGATGTGTCTACCGCGATCTGGAACGGCTAGACCTCACCGAGTTTGGCGCGGGGGGCCGATACAACTCTCTCGAAACTGCAGAGTGCGCTTCTGACTCTATCTCCTGCGCCTTTTCTCTTTAAACCCCCCGTTTGAAGGGGGGCAGGGGGGGATCCCCACAATCGTCTTGCAACCAGCAGACCTCTCTTATTCAAAAACCTCTTCACCTTTCATTTGCTATGAGTCTCGACATTCACTGGTTTATACCGACCCACGGCGATGGCCGCTACCTGGGCACGGCGGTGGGCGGTCGCGCCATTACCGCTGAGTATTTACGACAGCTGGCCGGCGCGATCGACCAGCTGGGCTACGCCGGGGCGCTGCTGCCCACGGGCAAGTCCTGCGAAGACGCCTGGATTACCGCCGCATCGCTAATTGCCGTTACCAAGCGGATGAAGTTTCTGGTGGCGATTCGCCCCGGCATTTCTTCCCCCGGCATGGCGGCTCGTATGGCGGCCACCTTCGATCGCATCTCCAGTGGCCGCTTGCTGGTGAATGTGGTCACAGGCGGCGATCCCTACGAACTGGCTGGCGATGGCCTGCACCTGAGTAAGCAAGAACGCTACGAACTCACGGGCGAATTTCTCGAAGTCTGGCGCGGCGTTATGCAGCAGCAGGTGGTGGATTTTGAGGGCCAGCACCTGACGGTGAAAGGTGCAAAGCTGCTGTTCCCCCCCGTGCAAGCCCCCTACCCGCCGCTGTATTTCGGGGGTTCCTCGGCGATCGCCAAAGAAATTGCGGCCAAGCACGTAGACCTGTATCTCACCTGGGGCGAACCCCCGGCTCAGGTGGCCGAAAAAATTGCCGAAGTGCGCCAGCTGGCCGAAGCCCACGGTCGCACCCTGCGCTTCGGCATTCGCCTCCACGTCATCGTGCGTGAAACCAATGCCCAGGCCTGGGATGCCGCCAACGACCTGATTCGCTACCTGGATGACAACACCATTGCCGCCGCCCAGAAAGCTTTAGCCAATGCCGACTCCGAGGGCCAGCGCCGCATGGTCGCCCTCCACAGTGGCCGCCGCGACAGCCTCGAAATTAGCCCTAACCTCTGGGCTGGCGTCGGCCTGGTGCGTGGCGGGGCCGGTACTGCTCTGGTCGGCAACCCCGACACCGTCGCCCAGCGCATGCAGGAATATATCGACCTGGGCATCGACACCTTTATCTTCTCCGGCTACCCGCATCTCGAAGAAGCCTACCGCTTCGCCGAACTGGTCTTCCCCAAACTGCCCCTGGAGAACCTGCCCACGGTGGCCCCCAGCCGCTACGTCAGCCCAATTGGCGAAATTATTGCCAACGAGAAGGTGCCTGCTCCGGCGAGTTAGGTGGGGAGTGGGGGGTGGGGAGTAGGGAGTGGGGAGTGGGGAGCAAACCCTACTCTTCCAACCCGTATCTCCTACCCATCCACCCTTACCGCTCACCCCCTCACCCCCTACCCCTTACCCCCTACCCCTATGCCTGTCCTCGAACGTCTCGACAAATCCACCATTCTCGCTACCGCCGCTGCCCTGTCCCAGGAGCTGGCTGCCAATGCTGTGGAGCGCGATCGCGCCGCTGGCACCCCCACCTACGAAGTCTCTCGTTTGCGCGATACTGGCCTGCTCTCCCTGGTGATTCCTGCCGAGTATGGCGGGGCTGGGGCCGACCTGGTAACGGTGTACCGGGTGATCAAAGAACTCGCCAAGGCCGATGGCTCGATCGGGCAGCTCTACGGCAACCATGTGGGGCTGGTCACGCTGGCCCATGCGATCGGTACCGCCGCGCAAAAGGAGCGCGACTATCGCGGCACCGCCCAGCACCAGTGGTTTTGGGGCAATGCCATCAACACCCGCGATGATCGCCTCCAGCTCAGCCCCGATGGCCATGGCTTTCGGCTGAATGGCCAGAAGGGCTTTGGCACGGGCATTCCCGCCGCCGATCGCTGGGTGTTTTCGGCGGTGCAGGCGGGCGTGGATCTGCCCTTGTTTTTGGCGATTCCGAGCGATCGCCCCGGCGTCACCATCCACGACGACTGGGACAACGTGGGCCAGCGCCGCACCGCCAGCAACAGCCTCAGCTTTGACAATGTCTGGGTTGAGGCCGACGACATCTACGGCCCCCCGGCTGACCCCGACGGAGCCTTTGCCACCCTACCCGGCCCGGTGGCTCAGGTGGCCAAGGTCTACACCTACCTGGGCATTGCCGAGGGAGCCCTGGAAGCCGCCCGCCAGTATACCCAAGAGAAAACCCGCCCCTGGTTTGACTCCGGCGTCAGCGGCATCACTACCGAGCCCTACATTCTGCGCCACTACGGCGAACTGTGGACGGAGCTACAGGCCGCCAGCCAGCTGGCGGCCAAGGTCGCTGAGCAAGTGCAGGCCGCCTGGGAAAAGGGCGACGCCCTCACCCACGAGGAGCGGGGCGAAGTAGCCGTGCAGGTCTCAGCCATCAAAGCCTTCACGACCCGCGTGGGCCTCGACATTGCCAACCGCATTTTTGAGGTCACCGGCAGCCGCGCCACCGCCACCGCCTACGGGTTCGATCGCTACTGGCGCGACCTGCGCACCTTCACCCTCCACGACCCCGCCGACTACAAACTGCGCGATGTCGGCAACTGGTTCCTCAACGGCATTTACCCCACCCCGACCCAGTACTCATAACGTTCTAAACGTTCAAACGTTCAAACGTGTTGAGGCCTCCGATGGCACCACCTCGTTCTCTCAATCTCTCTACCCAAAGACCTCGCCATGACAAGTTCTACCCTGCTCAAGGCTCCACCCCGAGCCGACAACAATGCCCGCAACCTTTTCATTGTTACCCTGCCCACCCTGCTGGGGCTGCTCTGCCTCTTGGCTCTCATTCTCCTGGAGGTGACGGTCTCCAAAGCGTTTCTCAGCAACAACGCAACATTCTGGCATCAAGTCATCCACGGCTCTAATTTCAGTAGTCTTTGCCCCACCTTGACCACCCTCGACTAAGCACCCTGGCCCATTGGGGTTGCAGCCCCGCTTCCCAGAATTTGCCCCCTTGCCAACCCGAGAACAAAACCCATGACCCAAACCCTGACACCCCCCACCCCCCACCCCTCACCCTCCTGGCTGCCCATCCCCGACGAAGCCACCCTGCCAGAGGATATTCAAGCCCTCTTTGCGGCCCAGCGGCAGCAGCTAGGTCAGGTGCATCCCTACTTTGCGGGCTTTTCGCTCCTCCCGCACCACCTGCGGCTGTGGTTCGCCTACTACAACGAGGTGATGTACGGCGAGGGCGATCTCTCGATTAAAGAGCGGGAAATTGTGGCGATCGTGGCCTCTGACACCAACCATTGCAACTCCTGCGTGGTCACCCACAAAGCAGCTCTACGCAAGGTGACTGGCGATGCCGCCTTTGCCGATGCCCTGGTGAGCGATCGCAATGCCCTAGAACTAACCCCTCGGGAAAAGGCTCTGGCTGATTTTGCCGTGCAGATCAGCCAGCTCAAGCACGACCTGACCCCTGAGGATCTGGCCCCCCTGCGGGCTGCCGGCCTCTCTGATAAGGCCATTTTGACCGCAGCGGAAGTTGCCACCCAGTTCGCCCAGGCCAACCGACTCACCAAAGCCTTTGGCTGGAAAGTTGGCCCCGAATACGACCAGCTCTTTCGCTAAACCTTGCCGCTAAACCCTTGCCGGGAGGTCAGCCTGTTTTTCAGCCCCGGCATTTTCTCCTCGAATCAGGTTCCGTACCCCCGTAGGGTGGGCAATGCCTACCCGCTAACCCAAGCTCCTCACCGCCGAATCTAGCCCTTCCCCTACCCAAAATTGCTCAAGCCATGCACCGTTTCTTCAACCTTCGACTCCCCTCCCTGGCACAAATTGCCCCCTTTAATCTAGGCCGCAGGCGCTTCTGGCAACGGGGTTTGTTTGCCCTCTTGGCTACCTTTTCTGTCGTCGTTCTGCACAGCTGCGCCCAGCCCTCTAACCCAGGCGGCACCGCCAGCACTGCCCCCCCGCCCAGCGTGGTGCGCGTAGACTTTGCCTACTACAACCCCGTCAGCCTGGTGCTAAAAGACAAGGGCTGGCTCGAAGAAGACCTGGCCACCGACAACGTCAAGGTCGAATGGGTGCAGAGCCAGGGCAGCAACAAAGCCCTCGAACTGCTCAACAGCCGCAGCATCGACTTTGGCTCTACCGCCGGGGCCGCCGCCCTGCTGGGCAAAGCCAACGGCAACCCGATCAAATCGGTCTATGTCTACTCCAAGCCCGAGTGGACGGCCCTGGTCACCCGCCCCGACACCGGCATTGCCAAGGTCGAAGACCTGAAGGGCAAAAAGGTCGCCGCCACCAAGGGCACCGACCCCTATATCTTTTTGCTGCGCGCCCTTGACCAGGTAGGTCTGTCAGAACGCGATCTGGAGGTGGTGCAGCTTCAGCACGCCGATGGCCGCACCGCCCTGGAACGGGGCGATGTCGATGCCTGGGCTGGCCTCGACCCCCACATGGCCAAAACCGAGCTAGAGAATGGCTCGCAGCTTTTCTTCCGCAACCCCGACCTCAACACCTACGGCGTTCTCAACGTGCGCGAAGAGTTTGCCAATACGCACCCCGCCTACGTTGAGCGGGTGCTCGCCGCCTACGAAAAAGCCCGCCAGTGGTCGATCGAAAACCCGGCAGAACTGGAAACCATTCTCGCCAACGCCGCTGGCCTAGAAAAGAACGTCGCCGCCAAACAGCTTGAGCGCACCGACCTGTCGAACAGCGTAATCGGCACCGTTCACAAAGACACCATCATCGCCGCCGGAGACGTGCTGAAGAAGAGCGGCGTCGTGCCTGCCGACACCGATGTGAATGCCGTGGTGAATTCGCTGGTCGATCCGCAGTTTATTGAGAAGGTAGCGGTGAGGTAGGAGGAAAGTTTTGAATTTTAAGTTTTGAATTTTGAATTTCTGTTGTGCAGCGATCATTCAAAACTCAAAACTAAGCACTCAAAACTCCCTACCCACCCCTCACCCCTCATGCCTTACGCCTCACCCCCCACCCCTCACCCCCATGATCGCCCCCGCTTCCCAAACCCCCATCTCTACAGTTCCTTCCCTTTGGCGGCGCTGGTTTTCTGGCGACGGCTGGATTTCTCTGGCGTCTGTGGCGACGGTGCTGGGGCTGTGGTGGGTGGCTAGCCATGCGGGTTGGGTGAGTTCATTGTTTTTGCCGACCCCGGAGGCGGTGTTCAAAGCCTTTGTAGACATTGTGGTGAATGGCTACAAGGGTGTGCCGCTGCTCTTTCATATTTGGGAGAGCCTGTACCGGCTGGGAGTGGCGCTGGTTTTGGCAGTGATGATCGCCGTTCCCCTGGGTATGGCCTGCGGAGCTTTCGACAAACTGCGGGCGGTGGTTGAGCCGCTGATCGAGTTTTACCGCCCGCTGCCACCCCTGGCCTACTACACGCTGTTGGTGATCTGGCTGGGTATTGAGAATGCGTCCAAGATTGCGCTGCTGTTTTTGGCGGCCTTTGCGCCGCTGTTTTTGGCGGCGGTGGCGGGGGTGCAGCGGGTGCCACGCGATCGCATCCTTGGCTCTCAATCGTTGGGGGCCAACCGCTGGCAAATCTTTCGCTACGTCATCTTCCCCTCGGTGCTGCCGGATTTATTTACCGGGCTGCGTACCGCCATTGGCTTTGCCTACACCACCCTGGTCGCCGCCGAAATGGTCGCCGCCGTTTCCGGCATTGGCTGGATGGTGCTCGACGCCAGCAAGTTCCTCCGCAGCGACGTGATTTTTGTCGGCATTTTCATCATGGGCGGCATTGCCGTGGCGCTGGACTGGCTGCTGCGGTGGGTGATGCGATCGCACCTGACTTGGGTGGGGAGGGAGTGAGATGAGTTTTGAATTTTAAGTTTTGAATTTTGAATTTAGATCTGAAACTCAAAGCTCAAAATTAAGCACTCAAGATTTCTTTCTCCCCAACCCCCTACTCATTCACTCAACAAGGACACAGGCTATGCCTCTGAAACGACGTCATTTTCTATATGGATTGGCCGGTACCAGCCTGCCATTGATCGCGGCGAGTTGCGCGGGCACTACCACCACTGCTCCATCGAATAATGCGGCGGGTACGGCCAGTGCTGGGGGCAACTCTGGCAGCGCTGCACCCAGTACTATCCGCATCGGCTACCAGGTAATTCCCAATGCTGAGCTGTTGGCCAAGGCGCTGGGCTTAACCGAAAAAGCCTTCCCCAACAGCACAGTGCAGTACTCCAGCTTTGACTCGGGGCGTGATGTCAACACGGCCTTTGCCGCCAACGGCCTCGACTTTGGGCTGGCGGGGTCGGTGCCCGTGGCGGTGGGCATTTCCCAGGGGTTGCCCTACGAGGTATTTTTCATCCACGACGTAATTGGCGCTGCTGAGGCGCTGGTCGTGCGCAACGGCATTGCCACCACGAAGGATTTGGCCAACAAAAAGGTGGCGGTACCCTTTGGCTCGACCACCCACTTCAGCCTGCTGGCCCTGCTTCAGCAAGACGGCGTTGACCCCAAGAGTCTCACCCTGCTCGATTTGCAGCCTCAGGATCTGGTGGCGGCCTGGCAGCGGGGCGATATTGATGCCGCTTACATCTGGGAGCCGCACCTGACCCGATTGGTGGGGGACGGTGGCACGGTGATCATCACCTCTGCCGACCTGGCCGAGCGCGGCGTGCTCACCGCCGATGTGGGCCTGGTGAGCAAAGGCTTTGCCAGCAACCACACCGACGCTCTCCGTCAGTACATTGCTGTGCTAGATGAAGCAGTGGAGTTTTATCGCGCCAGACCTGAAGAGGCGGCAGAAGCCCTGGCCAAAGAACTGGGCCTCACGCCGGAAGAGTCGCTGGCTAGTTCTAAGGGCATAATCTGGCTCACCTCCGCTGAGCAGGCCGACGCTAAGTTCCTCGGTACGCCTGAGAAACCCGGTGCATTCGCCCAGGTGCTCAAGGATTCTGCCGACTTTTTGGTGGGGCAGAAAGCGATCGATAAGGCTGCTGACCTGGCCACCTTTCAGCAGCATCTGCGCAACGACACGCTCAAAACGTGAGGAAGAAACCAATTAAAGTTTTGAAGTTTAAGTTTTGAATTCAAGAACCAGCTCAAAGCTGAGAACTCAACGCTCACCCCTCCCCAGGCATATAACCATGTCGTTTTCTAGCCGCACCGCCAAGCCAGTCACCGCCCACCGCCCACCCGCCTCTCAGAGTGTGGTAGTGGCACTGCGGGACATTGACCTGCGCTTTGGCCAGGGTGCCCAGAGTGTGGAGGCGCTGCGAGGCATCAACCTCGACCTTACCGCCGGAGATTTTGTCTGTGTGCTGGGGGCTTCGGGCTGCGGCAAAACCACGCTGCTACGGGTATTGGCGGGCTACCAAGCTCCCACCTCTGGGGTGGTTTACGTCGACGGCAAGTTTCACAACGCCCCTAACGCCGAGGTCGGCGTGGTGTTTCAGCGGCCCAATCTGCTGCCCTGGCTTTCCATTGCCGACAATGTGGGCTTTGGCCCCAAAATGCAGGGCGAATCCGACCTTATCCGCAAGCAGCAGGTCTCCCACTACCTAGATCTGGTGGGCCTCACCGACGCCCGCCAGCGCCTGCCCCACCAGCTCTCTGGGGGGATGCAGCAGCGGGCCGCGATCGCCCGTACCCTGGCCGCCAATCCCCGCGTCGTACTGATGGATGAACCCTTTGGTGCCCTCGATGCTCTCACCCGCGAATCGATGCAATTGCACCTGCGCAAAATCTGGCAGCAGACCCAGAAGACTATCTTCTTCATCACCCACGACGTAGAAGAAGCCCTGATTCTCTCTACCCGCATCGTCGTTATGCACGCCCACCCCGGTCGCATTGCAGAACAAATTCCCAACCCCTTCCGCGACGTGCTCGACACCCTGAGCATTACTGAACTGCGCACCATGCCTGAGTTCATTCGCTTGCGGCAGCAGTTGGTGTCAGCGATTCACTCTGTGGGAAGTGGGTAAGGCAAGAAGTTTTGAATTTTGAGTTTTAAGTTTTGAATTCACTCCTAAATCAAAAACTCAAAACTTAAAACTTTACTCCCCACCCCCCTACCCCAGCACCCCCCCACTCCCCATGTTCTCTCTCACCCTCACCCGTCGCCCTACTCGCCAAAAGTTTGCCATTCCCCGCCCCCTACAGGGGTGGCTGCTGCCCATTGCGCTAGTGCTGCTGTGGGAACTGGTCTCTCGACTGGGGATAGTGGCCCCTAACCTGCTGCCTTCCCCGACGACGGTGTTGCAGACCATTCTTGATCTGGCCCGCAGTGGTGCGTTGTTTCGCCATGTGGGTATTACTCTTTACCGAGTCATTTTGGGGTTTGGCATTGGCACCCTGGTGGCAACAGTACTGGGGGCGTTGACAGGCTACTCTCGCGTAGCTCATGCCTACCTTGACCCATTGCTGCAAGCCCTGCGGAACATCCCCTCGATCGCATGGGTGCCGCTGTTTATTCTCTGGCTAGGCATCTACGAAAGCTCAAAGATTGCGCTGATTGCGGTGGGGGTGTTCTTTCCCGTTTATCTAAATCTGATGAGCGGTGTGCAAGGGGTCGATCGCAAGTTGGTAGAGGTGGGCCAAATCTACCGCTTGAGCCAGCTCCAGCTTGTGCGCCGGGTGTTCTTTCCGGCTACGCTACCGGCTTACCTAGTCGGTCTCCGCAATGGACTGGGCCTAGGCTGGATGTTTGTGGTGGCAGCAGAACTCATGGGGGCTAGCCAGGGACTGGGCTATTTGCTAATTGATGGTCAAACCACCGGGCGACCCGCCATCATTATCGCCAGTATTGTGCTATTTGCGCTATTAGGAAAGCTGACAGATTCGGGCTTAGCGGCAATTAATAAGCGGTTGTTGCATTGGCAAGATTCCTATGGGGGTGGATAGAGGTTTTGAGTCTTGAATTTTGAATGATTGCCTTGACTCAGCAACTCAAAACTAAGCACTCAAAATTCAAAACTTTCTTTAGCCCCCCACTCCCTACCCCCCCACCCCCCACTCCCCATGCTTTATATCGAGAACGTCCACAAACAATTTGACAACGGCTTTCTAGCCCTAGAAGGAATTGATCTACAAATCAATCCTGGCGAGGTCGTCAGCCTGGTGGGTACTAGCGGCTGTGGTAAAAGCACGCTGCTGCGAATTGTCGCGGGCTTAGATTTTCCGACGCTGGGTGCGGCACTAATCGATGGCGAGGTGATTACCGGGCCGCATCCTAAGGTCGGGTTCATTTTTCAAGAGGCGCGGCTGATGCCCTGGCTGCCGGTGGCGGAAAACATTCGGTTTGGCCTGCACCATTTGCCCCGTGCCGAACAGCAGCACCGCACCGACGCGGTGCTGCGCAAGGTGCATCTGTCGAACTTTGCTGAGGCGCTGCCCCGGCAGTTGTCGGGGGGGATGGCGCAGCGGGTGGCGATCGCCCGTGCCCTGGTCACCCAGCCCGATATTCTGTTGCTCGATGAACCCTTCAGCGCCCTCGACGCCTTTACCCGCACCCAGCTGCAAGATCACTTGCTGGAGATTTGGGAAGGCGACTACCCTACCCTACTGCTGGTCACCCACGATGTCGAAGAGGCGCTGGTACTGAGCGATCGCATCATCGTCCTGCGCCCTCACCCAGGCCGCATCCACCGTGAGCTAAGGATAGATTTGCCCCGACCCCGGCGGCGCAGCAGTCTAGAGTTTCAGCGACTAAAAGAGCAGTTGATTGGGGAGTTGGATCTGTCGCCTGCGGTGCCGGATTTGGTGGAACTGGGAGGGGTAGGGAGTAGGGAGTAGGGGGTAGATGGGTATGCAGGTAGGGGATAGATACGCAGGGACAGACCCAGGTGTCTGCCCTCACCTTCGAGGTCAGAGGAAAGTCCAAAATTTGTTGAGGTTTAGTCATGACAAAGATTATTGCGATCGCAGGCAGTCCCTCCCATCCCTCCCGCTCCTACGCGGTGCTAGAGGAAGCGCAGAAAATCCTAAAAGCTCAGGGCGCTGAGCTAGAGATTTTGCTAGTGCGCGATCTGCCAGCGGAAGATTTGCTCCATGCCAAATTTGACAGCGCGACGATCAGTGCCGCCACCGCCCAAGTCACCGCCGCCGATGCCGTAATTATTTCTACCCCGGTGTACAAAGCCGCCTATACCGGCATTCTCAAAGCCTTTCTCGACCTGCTGCCCCAAAAAGCGTTGGTGGGCAAGCCCATTCTGCCCATTGCCACGGGGGGGACTTTGGCGCATCTGCTGGCGATCGACTACGCCCTCAACCCCGTCCTCGGTGTTCTCGGAGCCACCCACATTCTCCAGGGTGTGTACCTAGTCGATACCCAATTTCAGCGGCTAGAAACTGGCGGCATTGAGTTTAATGATCCCGAGCTGCAAGGCCGCTTTCATAGCGCCATCACTGAGCTTTTGCGAAGCGTGCCCATTCAAGTCCCTGCTGTTGTCTAACCGCATCTACCCCCATGACCACGACCCTACGCCGTTCCACCTCCCGCCTCCCCGCCTTCCCCTGGGATAACATCATTCCCTGGGTCGTGCCCGCCGCCTTGATTGTGCTGTGGCAACTGCTGGCCCAGGTTGGCATTATCAACAGCCGCATTCTCCCAGCCCCTACGGATGTCGTGCAAGCTGCCATTCGTCTGACTCTAAGCGGCGAAATCTTTAAGCATGTCGGAATTAGCACCTGGCGTGCCGTTGTCGGATTTTTAATTGGTGGGAGTATCGGGCTATTTTTTGGTGTCTTGAACGGCGTCTCTCGCCCCGCCGAGCTGCTTTCTGATAGCTCGATTCAAATGATTCGCAATATCCCCCACCTGGCCATGATTCCCCTGGTCATTTTGTGGTTTGGCATTGGCGATGAGGCGCGGATTTTCTTGGTCGCCCTAGGCGTTCTTTTCCCTATCTACGTCAACACCTTTTACGGCATCCGTGCGATCGACCCAGGATTAATAGAAATGGGCCGTGTCTACGGCCTCAGCCGTCGCCAACTCTTCTCCCAAATCATTCTGCCCGGCGCTCTGCCCAGCATTTTAGTCGGCCTGCGCTATGCCCTCGGCAACATGTGGCTAACGCTAATTGTGGCTGAAACCATCGCCGCCAGTTCCGGCATTGGCTACATGGCTATGAACGCCCGTGAATTTATGCAAACCGACGTTGTCGTCGTCGCTATCTTGCTCTACGCCCTCCTCGGCAAACTTGCCGACTCCGCCGTTCGCTGGTTAGAGAAAGTCACGATCGCGTGGCACCCTAGTCAGAATTTGGCGTAATCGGGTGGGGAGTAATGCGTAGATCCTAACCTTCCAATCCGTACCCCTCACCCATCCACCCCTTACCCCATCCAACTCGTACTCCCTACCCCTAACCCTCTACTCTTCCCGTGACCAATACTCAAACCTCTCACACCCCAACCCAAGCCACAAACGCTAGCGGCACCCACGTTTGGCTAAACGGCGTCACCAAAGCGTTTGGTGATTTGACCGTGCTCGATAATTTTAGTCTCGAAATTTCCCCAGGTGAGTTTGTTGCTGTGGTGGGTAAAAGTGGCTGTGGCAAAAGCACCTTGCTGCGCCTGCTAGCGGGGCTAGAAACACCGACCTCTGGAGAAATAGTCCTCGATGGTCAGCGCTTGAACAGGCTCAACACCAAAGCACGGGTGATGTTTCAAGACTCTCGATTGCTGCCCTGGCGCAAGGTGATTGAAAATGTCGCCTTGGGTCTTAAAGAACAGGCTCGCCCCCGCAGTCACTGGGCATTGCAGCAGGTGGGGCTCGATAGCCGCGCCCAAGCATGGACGACGGTACTATCGGGTGGCCAAAAACAGCGAGTGGCTCTGGCGCGGGCGTTAGTCACCCAACCGCATCTGCTGCTGCTCGACGAACCCTTAGGGGCACTCGATGCCCTCACCCGCATTGACATGCAGCGCTTGATTGAAACGCTTTGGCAAGAGCAGCAGTTTACCGCGTTGCTAGTCACCCATGATGTGGAAGAAGCGGTAATGCTGGGCGATCGCGTCATTGTCATTCAAGAGGGTCGCATTGAACTGGACGTGCCGATTCACTTGCCCCGCCCACGCAACTTGGCGGATGCAGAAATCAGCAGATTGAAACAAAAGGTTCTCAATCAAATTCTGAAAAATTGATCGTGCCTGCTCAGTGAATGTTTTAATCGCTAATCTAAAATAAGTTCACTGCACAAATAACTCATAATTAACGCTCCCAACTGGGAAGGGCGGTAAATGTATTGTTCGAGCTAGTTAAACACCGATATTGTTGAATCCGTGCTGTCTCAGATTGGAACCGATTTAGATCGGATTCAGTTAGGTTTTCTAATATAACTGTATTGCTCTGAGCGAGCAAAATAGTGCCCCTGCCACAAGCCTGAATAATTAACTGTTGCCCTTCAGCTATTATTCGATATGTTTGTCCTTCCACCCATCGCTTGGAACCGAGCACAGAACGCTCACCAGTAGTATCGCCGTGCAATAAGTGGTGGGCGTGAGCTAAAATTCCCCAAGCTTGGCGTAGCAATGTTTGAGTCTGAGCTGCGGAGATCTCAGTTTTGTGAGACTCCAAATCCTTAACGTTTGTATCTCGCCTCTTTTGAGGTTTAGCCACACTCAGCATGTGGTGATTCCTTCTAGTGATAACGTCGATAGATTGCCTAATACGGCCAGGGCACAGATCTTTATATACCTGCTGGTCTAGCTTCCACACACGTCTCCAAGCGCTAGTCTCACCCCCCGCAAAAAACGTCGCTGGGGTGCAATTGCCCGGATCAGCAATGCTCTCAATAATTCGTTCCACCCGCTCAGCATCAATTCCCAAAGCGGCCCCTGCTACTCGCGCCAACTCCTCGGCATTGCCGCTAATCGGCACTTGGTTCTGGGCAGCCCAGTTTTCCCAGCCATAGAACTCCCGTAGGGCATAGGTGAGGGAATGGGATCGGGACTCTAGCGGACTATCCCCATGCAGCACCGCCTGAGCCCTCGCTGTGGCGAGATCCTCCAGCCGCAAGACTCCTGGTTGAGGAGGCTGAGCTTGAATGTGGGGTCGAGACTGGCGGGATTGGCCTTGCTCCCTACGACCACTCACCGGGTACAGCCCGATCGCATCCAACCGCTCTACCCAAACCGGCGGCACCCGCTGCACATTGACATAGGCCTTGCCACTCGGGCCAACCGTCGGCGAGAGCACGGTGAAGCGCCCTTGTCCCAGAGCCTCCCCCATGTGCTGGCCACCTACCCCATTCAGCGAGAAATTGGTAAAGCTTTTTTCGTGGATTCGCACCGCTAGCCGCCAACCGCCGCTGTGGGTGCGTTCTGTAAATGTCTGCTGTAAGAGCGGGTATTGGCTCAGCCAATCGGAGACCCGCTGGTCGCAGGTCAGCTGCGACTCAAACTGCTTCACATCCACATCGACCCAAACGATATTGTGCCAGCCGCCCAGAGTACCAATACCGTTAGCCGGATTGGCAAACCAGGTCTGAAGCTCAGCCTGAGTTGGCATCCGATACTGATACTGGGTGTGGCGGATCAGATGGTGAATCCCGCTGCTATCCACATAGCTGGGGTTCTTGCCGGTGAAGGCGGGCACCAGAGTCCCGTCTTTGTCGCGCTTCAGGGTGCCATCCCAGTTGTGGGCTGGGTAGCGCGTCGGGTCTTGGGCTGGGGCCACGGGCAGCGGTGGCAAGCCCTGAACCTGGAGCCAATCAAACGTGGCGTGTAGAGCTGGGTTCATCGGCTTGACCCGCTGGGGTTTGAAAGATCCATTCCATGGGGTGGGTAGCGTCGGTGACCAGCTCCAGCCGGTTGACCGTGAGCTTCTGGTTTACCTGGGCATAGACCAATACCCCATCCCAGAACATCTCCATGCGCTCGGGTTCGCGCTCTGCCGTCCACTCCACATCAAGCTGCATTTCGTTGCCCTCCACATGCACGGCCTTTTGCCCATCGCACAAAATCACGATGGACTGGGGACGGTAATCGGCGGGCAAGGGGGCCAGGGTCATCATCTTTCAAGTCCTGCTGAGGTTGGGGTGGGCACACGGTCTGATTCTAGGCGCTGCACAAATCGCTGAAATCGTTGGCAGTCTTCAGCCGTCACCACTGTGCGCTGAATTTTCCCCTGGGCCATTTCTAAAATGGTTTGGGGTTGAGGCGTCACTCTACGGACGGTCAGCCGGTCAGCGGTCTGCTTCAATTCATAAACCTTGCCGCGAAACTGGGTATGGGGGCCTCGGGTCTGCCCGATCACCGACAAGATTTTTTGAGAAGCCTGGGCCACGTATTCTCCCCGCTGCTGCAACGCCTGATATTGGGCCAAATCTTGAGCCATCGCCTGCTGTAGGGTTGGCGCGAGGTTAAAGCCGTTGCCGTTAGCTTGTTTGGCTGAGAGGCCTAACTGCTTGATCTGTTCTAGGTGTAGCGGGTCGTGGCCCAAGTCGCGGGCAGCGCGGTACCAGTCCCGCAAAGTGTCTAAGGCTGAATGCTGTAACGGTTCTGGGGACTCCGGCACTACCTCATTTACCTGTTGCCCCTGCTCGGCTACTTCTGGAACTGTAGGCGCTGGCAATGATTCTGTAGGCTGCGCTGTAATGACCTCTGATGCTGGCGCTGTTGGTTGAGGTTCTCCTGCCGAGTCAGTCCAGGCGGGATCGGTGGTCTGGCGTTCCCTATGTCCATTTTGTTGTGCCCTACTAAACTGGTCGAGGTCAAACAGGTTTTGCACCTGAAATTCAGGCTCCTCAACCGCTAGCGCTGAGGGCTGGGACTCTGGAATAGGTTCGACAGGAGCTGGAGCTGGTTCTTCCAGGGTTGGTTCTGGAAGTTGATGGGGGTGGATGGAAATCGCTCCCTCCCCATCCGCAATCACCACCTCCCCGTGCTGGGTCAACCGATCCAAATACTTGTGTAAACTCTGCACCGGGAACCCTGCCACTCGTACCCGTCCGAGTTCTTTCACCCCAGACTCCATGCTGGTGCCAATCATCTCCAGATGCTCGATCAAGGGCCGAGCGCCCTCAAAAAACGCCTCATAAAACCGCTGATCCGGCGACTTCACCAGTGCGATCGCATCGGGATACTGCTCTTTCACCTCCAGGTACTGCCGCATATCACTCGGCATCCGTGATCGCTCATCTTCCAGTTCCGGCTCCATTTCAGACTCCGCCTGGGCCTGAAGCTGAGCCTGGGCTGCTTCTGCAAACCCTTGCTGCACAATATTTTTGGAGAAGATCTGGGCAAAGCCGCGATCGGGCAGTCGCGACTCTCCACCCCGCAGGCTCTGTACCGCCGTCTCCTTGAACTCGATATGCCCCTCACCGCGTACCCGAAACACCATCTCCGAATCGATGAACATATCCCCGCTTTGGGTCAAGTAATGGGTCAGGTACAGCTCATCCCCCTGCCGCTCCACTACCAGCGGAATGAAAGGCTCATTCTCGATCCGCAGGTGAAACTCCCGAGAGGTCATCACCTCCTGCTCAATCCCGGCATTCCTCAAAAAGCGCAGAATTCGTTTCTCCAGTTGGCCCATTGGGGGCAGATTGGGGACAACTGGGGACACTGGAGTTTCAACCACAGGCCTTTCTACAGCTGGTTCTGGACTGGGTTGATTTGCGATCGCAGGCACAACCGGCTGAGAAACAACCGGAGGCTTCACCTCCTGGATCTCAACCTTCTCCAGCGTCGGCAACGCCACCCCCATCAACTGTCGCGCCACCTCCTTAAACTCAAACGCCGCCAGGGTGTAATTCCTCTGGTGCATCACGACTCCCAGCACCCGCTCCAGCCGTTCTGGTGGAATGACTACCTCCATTCGGTCTGCTACTGAATAAAAATCCGACCCCGCTGCCGCAATCAGCTCTTCATCCAGGTAATACCGCCCGCCTGATTCCTTCGACTTAGGCGCTTGCAAAATAAACCCGTCCCCCGCCTGCTGCGGCTTTAGCAACAGCAACTCATCCAGCGTTTTCACTGTCCCCTGCCGGTTAGTCAACTCCGTCAGGAACCGAAACACCTGCTGCGGCTCCTTAAACGCCACCGGCTCCTTGGTCAGCTCCGATTCAATATCAAAGCCCTTGGGCATGATCAGCCCCTGGCATACCTCACCTCGGTAGTCGGTGTAGTTCACCAACTTGCCGTTGGAGTATTTCTCAAACGCCTTGATCAGGTTGCCGGTGAAGATCTGCCGGTTGACCCGCCCCGCTTCCTGCTGCATGTCGAACAGCGAGTACACACTATTGCCGAACCAGTCTTCGGCCTGAACCGTGGCATCGATCGCCCCCGCTCGCCCCGTGTTGAACTTCGAGAACGGCACCGTGATTTGCCGTGCCGAATCGGCCACCAAAATCCTCAGCTTCCAGCGATTGGGTGCAGCCGGACTCCCGGATCGCTTTTTGGCATCGGCCCCCGCCACCACGCCATAGAGAATGGTCTTGCTGGCTGGGGTCACCAACCGCAGCGGTGTCCCCGGTACAAAGGTTTCGAGCGTGCTGGAGACATGCATGAACTGCTGCTCAATTCGGTCGTTGAGCTTCTCAATCGCCTTACTGTCCTGTTTTTGAGCCACTGCCGCCTGCCGGTAGCGATTGGTCTCCGCTTCCAACTCAGTAATGGTCGTCGCCACCTGTTGCCTGGCCAGCAGGGACAGGGCATCTGGGTCATGGGCATCCACCGCTGATACTTCAGCTAATCCCACCGACTCGCGAACCGCATTGATCGCCTGAAGCTGAGTCAGCGGCTTACTCTCACTCTTGGCCTCCACCATCTCCAGGTACACCGGCCCCGTGAACTCGCTGGCGGTCTCGCTGTCATCGGCCATTACCTCCATTCGCGCCAGGGGCCTGGCCTCCAAATCCAGCTGATCCGCCTCCAGGATGTTCTCCCCCATCGCCCGCGCCTGATCCACCAGGTCACGGTACTCCGACTCAATCAGGCTGTAGACCGCTTCTTGTTCTGCGATCGGCAGCAACGGAATCCGACCCGTCACACGCTTGATCAGGGCAATATCCGAGGCATCGTTCTCAGCTTGAGTCGATGGAAAATCTAGCTTGGCATTCAGCTCCGGGTCATCCGTCAGCAACTCCGTCACCACCTGCTCCCCATAGGGATTCATAAAATCTACGACGGTGTTCAGCGAGATATCGGTCTCCCGCGCCGCTGTGGTGTTGGCATTCAGGCTGGCCATCTTGCGGCACAGAATCGCCCCCGGTCGTTTTTCCGCTGGAAGGTCTCCCATCAACAGCGTGTAGGCAGGCAACGCTACCTGCCCGGTGCGATGCACCCGGCCCAGCATCTGCATAAACACGTTGATGTCCCGCTCCGCCTGGGCCACAATCATATGGCGAGGCCGCTGGTCGGCAAATTTCTCTGAGGCATGGAGCGAGATCCCTGTAGACCCCGAGCAGTTGAGCAAGATGACATCGGCATCCCCAGCGTTGAACTGGGCCACGGCATCGATCTTGCCCTTGGCTGTCTTTTCCTCCCCCAGCCGCACCTTGTAGGCCATGGAGCCGTCAGCCCCATACTCAATCCCCGCCTTGCGCCCGGTGACTTCAGTCACCTGGTAGCCTGCCCGCTCCAGTTGTTGCTCGATGTAGTCAATCGGGCTAATGGGAATGCTGCTGAAGTCGGACTCGCGAATACAGTCCAGCGCTTCTTCATAGACCAAAACCGCCTCGGCTCCGAGTTGGTCATCGCTGAGGCGCAGCCGGGTGGAGTGGCCCTGGTAGTCTGTCACCACCACATCTCTGGAGCGCTCCAAATACCGTTCCAGCAGATCTCCAAAGGACAAGCTCATAGCATCTCCAGGGCTTAAATCTTGGGACGCGGCATAGGCCTCGATGAAGCTGCCCATGGTATTGGCTACCGTAATCACAGGCTTTTCGCCCCTCTGGAGCGCTGAGATCGCCTCTTCTACCGTGGCATCCACCTTTTGGGCCAGCAGCCCCTGCTCAATGCAGTTGTGCATCAGCGACGTGAAGTTGGTACTCTTCGCCCCCACCTCGCCAATTGCCCCGTCCTCGCCCAGCGCTTTCGCCTCCGCCTTCACCTCATTACCAATCGCCTTCACCGCCTTCTGCTTGGCCCGGTCAAAATCCTTAATCGCCCGCATCGCCGCCGAGAAGTCGTCCGCTACCTCCCGATCCACCGGCACGGTCTTGGCCTGAAACGAAATGCCCTCGTAAGACCGCTCCCGCCGCAGCATTTGCCCCGAGGCGACAAACTTGCTGGCCACAATCTGCTGAAGCGGCACACCTCCACGGGTGAGGATGTTCTCCAGCGCCGTCATACTGCTGACGCCCAGTCGTAAATCCGTGCGCCGAGCATACAAGTCCATCACATCAGCCCGTTTGGCATAGGTGGCCGAGGAATAAAACACCCCCGAGGACAGGTCGATTAACTCCCGCACAAAGTCAGCCCGATCCGGTGGCCCGGCTTCTTTCCATCCCCCTTTACTGCCCCCCGCCTGGTGGGCTTCATCCAGGATCAAAATGGCGTTAGGAGCCATCCGCCTCAGGAACGTGCGCCGCAGTGGTTCTTTCTTCCCCACCGTCTGAAGCTGGCTGTAGGTGGTAAACACGGCACTGTAGCGGCCCAGGTTACCACGCTGGATCATGGACTGCATTTCTGCCTGCTGCTTGGCGGCCCCGGCGGTCTTCAACGCCGCCCCATTGGCCAGCGGAATCTCGGTGCCGCTATCGGTAATGAACGGCGAAAACCGACGCATCCCAATATCTCCCACATCCCGCATCATGTCGGCGTAGAGGGGTTTGTCTTTGGTGATGAACAGCGCAATCTTCCCCTGCTGCTGGGCATAGCGCATGATGCTGGCGCAGATGCGGCCTTTGCCAATGCCGGTTTGGTCGCCCGTGATGAACCCGGCTCCCCGCTCGATATTGCTGATCGCCAGGGCCGAAGCATCGACCTGTTCAGCGCTGAAGTACTGGTGCAGTTCAGAAACGGAACCATAGCCCAGTCGAGTGGCCAGGTACTCGTCAATATCACCCTGCTGCTGCTCGAATCGCTCCAGCGCCTGCTGGGCCGCACTAGCCATGTTGAAGGGAATCAGGGTCTGAGTTGAGAAGCCCTTGCTTTTGGGCACATAGGCCACTTGCCGGGGCTGGACGTCATAGGTGTCTGCCGACGGAGCCTCAGCGCCGCCGGTTGAAAGAGGAGTATTCATAATGAGTTCTGGGTGAAGGGCTACAGACTCAATTCGACCAGCCACGCCTCCAGCGTGGTCTCGTCGTGCAGGCTCAGCCAGTCCAGGTAATCCGGATAGCTGGGGGTTACGGGCGTTACCGGAAAGATCCCCCCGTAGTGGCCCAGTCGTTCCTGAAACCGCCAGTTGCTCCGAATCAAGGTCTCCGCCCACTGCTGCCGCCAATACTCCAGGGCGAAGTCGGGCTCGTCGTCCGGATCCAGTATCGGAATCTCCTGAGCCCAGTCCAATTCGCTGAGGGTGGTGGCCAGCCCTTGTTGCGTCTCGATTTGGGAGGTTTCTGAGATGGAGTCCTGAATCATTCTGTCCAGCCGAGTTTTCATCAGCTGGAGGTAAGTCGCTTCGCTCAGTTGCTCTAGCGCTGGTGGCACCTTGACGATGAATAGCGTTCCCAGGCCCTCCAGCGTCCAGAGGTTGGGAAAGCTGGGGTACCGACAGCTCATGAACGGGTACGTCCAGGGAGAAACGGGCGTGGTGGATAGGTTCATGGGGAATCAACTCCTTCAGTTCAGCAAACGACTTGTAGATAACCGGCACATTAGCGGCAGGTAACGGGCGTTCCGACCGGCCTCGGCCTTCAATCACAATCAAATCAATCGGAAAACCCGCGCCCTGTTTGCGGTACAGGTCACCCCAAATGGAAATGTGTTGGGTGACGGCGTACTGCTGATACAGGGCATAGAAGAACCCTCGGCTTTCCAGAGTGTTGTAGCGCTCAGAACGCAGCTCTGCGTCTACCCCCAGCTTGCCGCCCAGGATTAGAACGGCGCGACCATCGTCCTTCATCGCTCCTAGAGTTTGGAACGAGATCGCCTGATCAATCTGAGTCGTCCCCCGCAGGTTGCCGGGCAACCTGAATCGCTTACGCTGCCCCTGCGCGTCCCGCACCGCCCCAAAGGGAGGGTTAGCAATCACCACATCGTGCAGACGTTCTGGCTGATACTCCGCCGCATCCAACTCCGTGACGCGGTACCCCTGAGCCCGCAGGTCAGCGGCGCGATCTGGATTGAGTTCATTGACGGTTACCTGGGTGGGGTCAGTTCCCACCAGCAATGCGCCATGCCCAGCCGAGGGTTCGTAGACGGTGGTTTCGGGGGTAATGCCCGCCAGGGTAGAGGCCAAAAACGCGATGGGAATCGGTGTGCTGTAGGCCTGCTGCAACACGCTGGTGGAGGAACGAACATTTAGAGCGGGCTGGCGATCGTGCAACTCGATCAGCCGAGCATAGGTGTCGTGAGTTGTGGCCGAGGTTTGAAGGATGCCCTGGGCTGCTCGCACCACTGCCCCCTCCACTGCTTCATCCACCTGCTTCGCCAGGGCTGTGCCAGGATTGACTGGCGTGCCCAACACCAGCACCGCCTGTTGCCGGGCGGCGGTAATGGTCGTAAACCCTTCACCCCCCAGGAAATGGGAGGTGAAGTGGTTCACGAGCTGCTGGTGGGCACTCTCCACCATTCCTACTCACCCATGGCCATGCCTACGGCACGGCTGCGTTGTCGGCTATTCAAGGGCGTCACTTTTGCTGGTTGGTGCCGCTGTAAATCCTGGCTGAGTTCCCGATCAATAAAGCGGAAATAGGCCACATCCTTAGACGTGAGATCGGATTTGATTTTGCCGTTGTCGATGCTGAGAATTGCCCCACGCTCCCCCGCCTGAATTTTCAAGCTGTTAGGAGTCTCCTCAATCCGATACTGGCTGCCTCCTTGGAAGACCCGCTTGCCCTGCACGTTGGGGCGACTGCCGGTGACATCGAGCAGTTTGCGGGCGGTTTTAGCCAGAGCCAGGGCGGTGAGATCGCGGGTGATGCCCCTGTCCCCGGCTGGCGCAAGGTTGCCCAGTTGTCGCACCCGCATGGGGGGCTCTGGTGACAACCCATCCACTCCCTGGATCTGGATTTGCTGGCGGGCTTTCATGAAGTCGGCCTCTTGGGAGGCCACCATGTCGTTTTTAAGGATGTCCAACCCCCAGCGAGTTTTGCGGGCCGTCATCAGCTCAATGCCCTGGCGATCTGAGACCGTGACCATGCGGCCCTTAGAGCTGACCACGTAGCTCTCTGCCACATAGAAGCCTCGGCCTGGGCTGTAGGCAGTGCCGTACTTTTGGAGCAAATCCACCGCCGTAGAGGCCACCTGCCGACTGCGGATATTCGCCGCCAGGGCCACCACCCGTTCGGTCAACTGCTGGGACGAACGCCGCATTACCCGTGTGGTCTGCTGCATCCATTTCTGGGTGGCTTTTTCGACCACCTGCTGATTTTGGCGTTCTATCACGTCGAGGATGGAGACTACCCTGGGCGAGGCCATGCTCAGGGGCTGATCTGCGACTCGGGTGGGAGCAGGCTGACTGGCTGGTGGTTGCTGTTCAGGTTCCGTGGATGCTTGGACAGGAGCTACAGAGACGGCGGGCACAGGCTCATCTGCCAGTCGGGACTCTTCACCTGCCCCAGGGGCTAAGGTCTCCTTGGGCTCAGGTTCTGTGGCGGCTTCTGCTGAGGACACAGACGGCACAGTCTCACCCGCCAGCTTGGGATCGTCAGCGGATAATGCCTTCGGGGAAGACACCTCTGTCTGACTGGAATGGGGCATCTCTGGCGGCGGCTCCTCCTGAGAAACCTCCGGGAAAACCGTTCTCGCCTGATTAACCAGATCCGGTTCTAGCAGGTTGGTCTCAACCGCCCCCTTGCTCATCCGGTAAACCAGCTCATCTCCGGCCTTGATGTTGATCGTCCCTTTGGCCCCAGTAGTCGCCTCAGCGCCCGGCTGCTGGGGTGCGTCTACGGCTGCCTGAAGCAGCTTCAATGTATTGGCATTGAGCTTGTTGATGGGGTCTTTATCGGCATAGCCCTCACGGTAGACAATCTCGCGGCCCATCTTAATCTCGATGGGCTCGGCTACAGCTTGGGGCAGATCCCCAGCATCATCGAGTTGAGCATCCGAGACATTACTCTCAGAGTCTTGCTCCTTTTGTCGAACTGCCTGGAGCCGCTCACGCAGCATCTGAATAAAGGCCTGCACAGCCTCGGCGGTGGATTGAGCCGTGGCCGCTGCCATTTCGCTTGAGGCCAGGGTGGTGTGAGCATAGTCTTGCTCGATTTGCTTGGCTTCGCCAGGGTTTACTACGGCTTGCATGGTTCCTCCTTTAAGGGGTCTAGGCTTTCTAAATCCATCAGGGGCACGATTGTGATGCGGTTAATTACCTCCAACCCTTGAACCGAAAAGTAGGCCGTGTCGCCATCGATCAACCACTCCACCAGGGTTGGCGTGTAGTCGATCTCCACATCGGCGCACTGGGCTTGAATCCGGCCATTCCGCCAGTGCAAAACCGTCACATCGTCGTACAGCACCTCAATCTCACGGGGCACATAGTCAGCGCCTAACGGTGGCTGTTCCAGGACGGGAAGGAGATCAGCGGCAATATCGGGATGGGCCAGTAGAGCGTTGACGGTGGCCTCGGGCAGCTTTGCCCGTAGAGTCTGCGCCAGCACTAGATCGGGGGATTGAATCGCTATTGTCATCGGGGGTCTCCTATAGCAAACTGCTGTACTTGTCGATCAATCCTGCGGGGTCGGGGTAGGCCGAGTTGACCGGGGCCTGGGGCTCAGGCAGCATCGCTTCCACCATCTGTCGTCGCTTTTCTAAGTCGGCGGCAGTAGGCATCTGCTGCGGGCTGCGGCGCACCAGTCGAGAGTGAATTTTGGCCCATAGGGCTTCGCTTCCTTCGCTGGCCTGAATATCGGCATTGGGAATCTTGATCGCCTGCTGGATGGGGATGGCGGCTTCCTCTCGGGAGGTAAAGCCGGGGTTGATCAAGATGCATTTGCCCGGCGGCAGGCGGAGAAACTGGCTGGGTTCAAATAGCTTGCGGGTGCGCTCCTGGTCGGAGATGGTAGTGCTGGATTTGCCGCCGCCCCGATTGCGCGACTTTTGCTTGTGCTGGATTTCTTCGTCCCCCAGGAAGTCTGAGAACATGCGGGCTGCTTCGTATTCTTGAGGGTTGAAGACCGCTTTGGTGGCGCAGGCCCCCAGGATGGCGCGGGCCAGCTCGCGACCGTAGGTTTTCTCTAGCTGCACTAGGTTCTGAAAGCCGAGGATGACCGCTAGACCGTCCTCCCGATTTTCGTTCAGCCACTGCACCAGGGTGGGCAGGTAAAGGGTAGGCAACTCATCAATGGCGACAATCAGCGGATCTTGGCGACGCTGGGCCACATTGCGGGTGACCAGCATGTGTAGCACGGTGGCTACCAATGGCCCCACCACATCCCGCCGCTCCCGATCCATCCCCAGAATCAGCAGCTGTTTACCGGTCAGGTCTAAGGGTATGGAGGTTTGACCACAGAAGGCCCCCAGCACCCCTTCTTTCATAAAGCGGGTAAAGGTTTCGCTGGCGCTGCCCACGATGCCGCTAGCGGTTTTCTCAGCATCCTTGACCCCGATGAGCTGGTTGAAAGACACCCGAATCCAGCTGTTCATGCCTTGAGCTGCCGCCACTCGGTTGCCTAGGTTGGTCAGCCCCAGCACCGCCTGGGCGGTCATGATGTCGGGGTATTGGGTAGATTTGGCAAGCATCAACAGGGCTTCTGTGAGCTGATCGCCTGCAGCGGCAAAGAAGCCATCCTCGGTGCTCTGGGTCATCAGCCGAAAGTTTTTATTGAGCACCGTGGCGATTTGTCGGGCCATCTCGGCATCGGACTCGCTGCGAAGGAAGTCGATGGGGTTGCACACCTCGGACTCGGGAAACCCAGGGGCCAGTACGCGCACGTCGTAGCCCAGCTTGGCGGCGTAGGCAGCATGGCGAGCGCTTTGGGTGGGGTACTTGAAGTCATACATTGCCACCGGTAGACCCTGGTCTAGAGCGGAGCGAATCAGCGGATCGATGACGCTGAAGGTTTTGCCGGAGCCTGGCCCACCACAAACGGCGATGCCCCGCTGAAGGTCCGGCAGGTATAGAGACCGGGCATCTTGCTTGCGGGTAGGCTTGCCAATGTAGAGGGAAACCGCATTGCGTTTGCGCTCTTGAATTTGCCGCACCGCACGCTTGCGGGCAGCGAATTTCTCGGGGCTGCCACCAAAGCGGCTGGTGGCAAGCTTGCCTTTCTTGCCTTGGCTCATGAGGGAGAAGGCAGCAATCAGCACCACACAGCCGAGCAGGGTGAGCCCCTGGCGAGATTGGAGTGAGGACACTAGCTGAGAGATGGATTGAGTAGAAGTGGAATCAATCTGCCCCAGAATTGAGGGGTGTTCGGTGTAGTAACGCATCAGCGCAGCACCTCATAGCTATTGGGTGGTAGCTCGATGCCCAGCTGCTCCAGCGCCCAAATGTATTCCTGGGGAAACTGGCTGCGGGTGCCCTCGGGGGCTGCCGTCAGATACTCGGTCAACTGCTGCTGGTAGGCGTCGCGCCCTCCTTGTTCTTGCAGCACCTGGGTATAGCGCTGGAGGGCTAACTCACGGGCCAAGTTTAGGGGGATGTAGTGACTCAGCACCGGGTCATCCTCCGGCAGCAGCGACCGGCAGGTGGCTTGAGGGTCCAGGTAGATCAGCACCTCCTGGTAGGTCTCGCCTTCACCAGCTCCAATTAGGAGGTAGCTGCCAGAGGTTGTTTCAATCAGTCCCCAGAGTTTAGTGGCTTGGGTCTGGGGGGGCAGGCAGTCGTAGACCGCCTCTGGAATGGGGTCTGACGCCCGAGCCAGATTGAGGCCCACAACAGAGATTAGACCGACCAGCAGGAGACAGAGGCCTGCTAAACCAGCCAATACGGCGCGGTTAAGTCTCATTGCTACACTCCTTAACTGAGATAGTTCATGGGGTTCTGGGGCTGACCGTTCTGGCGCACCTCAAAGTGCAAATGCGGCCCCGTTGACCAGCCGCTGCTGTTGGCGCGACCGACCGGATCGCCTTGGGCGATGATGTCGCCTGCTTGTACAAAAAAGCCTTGCAGATGGGCGTAGTAGCTCTCTACGCCATTGCCGTGGTTGACGATGACGAGCCTGCCGTAGCCGCTGGTGAGGGAGCCGCTGATACCCGCAAAGGTGACCTGCCCGCCGTCAGCCGCTCGAATGATGGTGCCGGTAGGGGTGCCAAAATCGGTGCCGCTGTGGAGACGGCGATCGCCGTGAATCGGGTGAGTGCGATAGCCAAAACTGCTGGTGACGCCATAACCCGGTGCTGGGTTAATGAATCGTCCAGTAGCGGTACCGGGAGACCCTGAAGCTCTGGTTGCTGGGGCTGGGGCTGGCGTGGGTTTGGGTTCTCCGGTCTGTGGATCAATCCCTTTTGCCGTAGCGGCAGCGGCTGAATCGGTGGTGGAAAGGCCTTCCTTGATTTGACCCAAGAAGACCATGCCTTCTTCCTGCACCGGCAGCCAGGGAATGGGGCCGATGAAGTAGGGAGTGCAGCCCAAGTCCACAAACAGGTTGCGAACGCACATGCGGAAATACAGCCCGGTTTCAGCGGTGCCGGAGGCCTCATCGGTCTCTAACACCGCCA
>NZ_JAYFES010000062.1:0-183262 GCF_055795045.1 Pseudanabaena sp. PCC 9330
AATCCGGGGTCTTTGAGCTAGAAGCTTCGGGTATCCGCTCCGCTCAAGCCCTCGAACGCCTCTACCTCGTGGCGGCTGTCGCCATCCTCTATGGCACTACCCAGGGTATGGCTGTGCAACTCGAGGGCCTCCGCACTCTGGTTGACCCCCATTGGACTCGGGGTATCAGCTATCTCAACATTGGCCTCCGCTGGCTCAAGGGAGCGGTCAACAAAGGGCGACCATTGTTCAAGCCTATTGCCCTGTTTACCGTTGACCCTGAACCCTGCTTCGCGTCCAAAAAAGCTCAAGCCCAGTACTATGACCGCATTTGGTTCTCCAGGATCCAATCCGTCCGCTGTCAGCTACCCCCTGGGGAGGCCGCTTAAAGATGTGTCAGGCAGTCAGGCCTTCAAGACCTTGGAGGTCAGCAACCAGACAGAGCAGTTCATCATCGCAGCCCTACGCCATGCCCAGGCCCTCACCCTATCATTGGTTGCCGAGGTCGATGACCGCATTGTTGGTCACATTGCCTTTTCGCCAGTGACCTTATCGAGCGGTATAGAAGACTGGTATGGTCTCGGGCCTGTTTCAGTCTTGCCGGAATACCAGCGCCAGGGCATTGGTTCAGCGTTAATCCGGGAAGGGCTATCCCGGTTGAAGCGCCTCAATGCTGCCGGTTGCTGTGTTGTGGGCCATCCCAGCTATTACAGGAAGTTCGGCTTTGAGAACGTACCGGGACTTACTGTTGAGGGGGTGCCACCGGAGGTCTTCTTCGCTCTCGCCTTCCATGGCCCTATGCCTCACGGTACCGTCACTTTCCACGAAGGATTTAAAGCGGATAGCGTTTTGTAGCTCGGTACAGCGTTGCCGAGCTGAGTCTTTAAAGCCGAATTTCCCCAGTCCCGACAGCAACTCAGCAACTCAGCATTGCCTAGGGCCACCACTGAGCCATTTAATCAGACTACTCACTCTCCAACACCATCATCTGGATTCGTGCCGGCCAGGTTCTCAGCCTCAGCTAAATTAATCAGTCAAAGCTAATAACAACAACTCTAGAGGCTCAAGCCAGTGAAAGACTCTCAATAAGCGATTGAGAGTGAGCTACCGCACCAAACACACCCCCTTGCATTTTAACTATTTTCAAAGAGGCTAGATGATTACTATAATCTGTTGCACTAGTACAATCTGACAACAGCAAACATTCAAAACCTCGATCATTTGCTTCACGCATAGTAGTATGCACACAAACATCAGTTGTAATTCCACTAAGAATCAAATTTTGTATTTTTTTTCGCCTTAATATCAACTCTAGATCCGTAGAATAGAATGCACCTTTACCAGGCTTATCAATAATTATTTCATTAGGTTTAGGTTTCAGCTCTGGAATAATCTCCCAGCCAGGTTCGCCTCGGATCAAAATATGTCCACATGGGCCTAGAGTGCCAATACCTGCTCCTATCTGTTCTGACCTCCACGACTTATTATCAGGAAGATCGCTTAGGTTAGGACGGTGTCCTTCACGAGTGTGAATAATAAAAAAACCTTTCTCACGCATAAGAGTGAGAACTCTATATATAGATTCAATGGGAGATCGAGTCAGTGATAAATCATATCCCATCCTATCCAAATAGCCACCCACTCCACAAAAATCTACTTGCATATCAATTACAACGAATGCTGTATTCTCAGGCGTAAATTCTCCGTTATAAGGATATGGGTACGGCTCAGCCTCAATAAAAAACCCCATTTCTGTTATTCGCTTTAATTGGCTAACTATCACAACCTAACAACTAGCTTAGATTCAATATACTCTCGCCATCCTCCCCAGTGAGTTATCTCCACACCAAGATCACAGCAAATGGATTCTCCCAGTACCCCAAGAATGGAGTCTCCATTAGCTAAATCTATTTTACCGATGCATAAACCTGAAGGCTCGTTCAAAAGTAATTGAGCTAATCCTTGAACAGGAACTTTCCAAACCTCTAAAGAAATCGAATTTCCTTCATTTTTAACTTTCTGCATAGCTGGGTATTGGTCATTAATAGACCAAAGACGGTAGCAATGCTGAGTCTTAGTTTCAAAGGCAAAAATCGCACCAACATCTAAGAGATTAGAGTTAAGCTCTAAACCTCTCATGAGAGTGCCATTTACCCCTAAGAGAACTGTTTCAGCAGTATTATCATTATCAATCATTAACCACCTCGGAACAACCAAGAATAAACCTGTCTCTCTAGTGACTAAGAGGGATTAAATACTATCGTATTTAATCCCTGAAAAACTACAAATTGCAGATCTAACTATCCTGCGTTGAAACCAAAGGAGTATAAGTATCTACGAGTCTGTTCCTCAGCATATCCACTTTAGGAATCATACGCTTCTGTCTTGACAAGGCTAAATTAGCGTAAGTAGGCATGACAGCACCAATCCTCAAATTGCGTGGAGATGATACATTAACATCCCAGGTAGGAAAGCCATTTGGAGGAATTACAAAAGATCCACCAGGATAGGGGCAGTCAGTTCTATTTGCACAAACAACGAAGACTCTATTATCCTCAGCTTTGGTTACTGCTAGCAGATCACGCTCGAATGACTGTTCCCATGCACTACACCAAACAATAATGTCTGCACCGTTTAGAGCCAATATTCGAGCAGCTTCTGGATATAGTCCATCATCTCCCAATAAAATTCCGATTCGACCAAATTCAGTTTTAAATACAGGGAAGTCATCGCCAGATTTAGCCCAGCCAGCAGATCTTGAATTTAAATGTGTTTGTCTGTAGCGGCCTTCAACTTCGCCAGAGGGACCAACTAAAACAGCTGAAGAGAATAAAACACTATCAACCTTTTCAATTACTGGAAGAACCACAGTGCAAGAATACTTTTTGGTGATCTTGCCTACGCGTGAAATATGCTGATCAGTAGTAGCAAATTCTGCTGTGGCATCTTGTAAAGTGGGTGACCAAGTGGAAAGGCTAAAGTACAAGGGCAAAGCAATAAGCTTTACTCCTAGCTTAGCAGCATGATCAATCATCTCAAATGAAAAATCTAAGCTCTCTTCATCTTCAGTCTGATGAACCTGCACAGCGGCCAACTTGGTAGTTTCCAATTCAGGTATCATAGGCTGCTTAAGATAAGCAGCAACCGGCGTTTCATCAAAAGGAGTAACCAATCTCTGATAAATTTTAGGTCGACGACCTTCTAACTTTTTGCTTGATGGAGCTTGAATAGTTATCTGAGATGTAATAACACCATGCAAATTTTCAGGAATTCTAGCGGCGACTTGCCCACTTGGATCTACTATCATACTGCCCCCTGGATAGTAAATACTTCGCTCAACACCTGCCTTGGTAGCAGCTACTATCCAAACTTCATTCTCAAAAGCACGGGCTGGAACCCACATATCAGCCTGATCCATAGCAAAGAAATTTGCCATATCCAAGATGACATCTGCGCCTTTTAAGGCCAAACATCTCGCAATTTCAGGAATACGACCATCGAAACAAATCAATAGTCCAATACGCCCTATCTCAGTATCTACAACTGGAGAGCCTTTGACACCAACCTCAAACCAATTAAAGTCATGTGTTGCCAGAAACTGCTTTTGGTAATGCAGGATTAGATTACCTGATTTATCCAGCAGCAAGGCACTGTTGTATATTTTTCCAGTACTTTCGTCTTTCTCTGTAAAACCGCTGGCTATAAATATGTCATATTTTTGACATAGCTCAGCCATAGCCTTCACATATCTACCCGTAATTGTCTCTGCTAAGGAAGCACAGTGGTCAACCGAATCAAATAGGTATCCTGTGTTCATGCACTCAGGAAAAACTACTAATTCAGCACCTTGGCGTGAAGCTTCTTGAGTATACTTTTGAAGCAATCCGATGTTGTGTTCTAAGTTTCCAATTTCTGCAATAGTTTGCACTGCGGCAGCTTTGAAGCTTTCTTTAATGCACATGGGTATAGAGCTCTGCGATCCTATGCTATTTCCGATTGATCAAGCACCATGTTTGCGGCACTCATTTCCTTATCCAAAACACCTTCTGTAAAGAAGATGTCGATAAATTTTTGGTATGAGTCAATGTCTTCCGCGTCAAGATCATTAAACCCGCGTAATCGAGGTTGGGCTACATACTCTGCTTGTTCAGATTCTAATGCTGTATATTTTGAAATAATTGGCCGATACTTATCGAAGTCAGCATTAGCTAATCTGGTTGCTTCATCAATGACTTGAATAATTTTCTTAGCGGTTTCCGGTCGGTCTTGAATAAACTTTGTAGTTAAAACGGATGCACCAGAATAGAACGGATCTGAAATAAATTCTGAAACGGGATTCGTCATAGCCCGCTTAGCTTGCTGAGTAGCTTCAGCAATTGAACCCACCGGTTCTAGTGATAATGTTGCATCAACTGCTCCTGAAATAATTGATGTCAAATGAAGACCAACGGCCATTTGCTCAATCGTAACGTTTACTCCAGGTTCAAGGCCATTTTGTTTAAGGAGGTGCTGAAGGATTGTTTGCCACTGAATCCCAGGAATTGTACCAACTCGCTTTCCTTCTAAATCACGAAATGATTGGATTGTAGAATCAGACTTCACTAGCAAGCCATCATTAATATATCCACTTCTTATTCCTCCTCCCTGAAGCCCAAAGACCTTAAATGTTCCAGGCGCTCTAGCTTCTGCCAGAACGGTAATTCCCGCAGCGGCTCCTGGAGGTCCAAAGTCTGCACGCCCTGATATTAATGACTCAATGATTTGATTTGGGTTTTCAAATTGAACTGACTCTATTTCTATGCCAGCTTCTTCAAATAGACCTTCTTCTAAAGCAACATAGTAAGCTGTTGTTTGCATAATAGGTAGCCATGAAGCAACCACCTTTTCTTTGCCAACAATTAACTCAGGAGACCTATTACTTTCTGCCAAAGCATCCTCAGCAGACTGATTGTTATTTCCTCCATTACAAGCGGTGACTACCCCGGCTCCGAGAGCTAAGGAACCATACTTGATAAAGCCACGTCGATTAAGATTTTTCATTTGCAGTTATCTTCCTTTCCAATGAACAAATTTGCCTTCAATAATCAAGAAAATCTGATTTAAGCCATATCCCATGACCCCAGTTGTTATGATTGAAGCATACATTTGGGGCATGTCAAATATTTGCTGAGAATTGATAATTCTCTGCCCCATTCCATGAGTAGACCCAATAAACATTTCTGCAACTATCATAACTACCAAAGTCAATGATATTGCTGTCCTCAGGCCAATAAAAGTTTGAGGTAAAGTCTCAAAAAAGGTTACATCAATAAAAGTTCTAAAAGAGGAAACGCCCATAATTTTTGCTGCCATGACACGAGTTTTTGTAGCATTCATAACGCCATAGGCAACATTAAAGAAGATTACCAATACGCCAGCGAATGCAGCTACAGCGATCTTAGAGAAATCTCCAATACCAAAAACTACCAAGAATAAAGGGAACATAGCCGTTGCAGGCGTTGAGCGAAAGAAATCAATCAAGAACTCAAAAGAACGATAGATTTTTTCACTTGAGCCTAATAAAATACCAACTGGAATTCCGATTATTACAGCTATCACAAAGGCATATAAACTCCTGTATAGAGTTAGATAAAAGTCTCTTATTAAACCACCTTCTAAGATGCCTTTAAAGAATGAAGCAAGGGTTTCAAAAGGGGTGGGAAGAAGAACACGGTCAATAAGACCAAGGTTAGGAATTAACCACCATATGAATAATATTCCTAAAGTTCCTATATTGGCGACTAGTGTTGACTTGACTGTTTTCCATAACTTTTCCATGTAAGTTTTTTTATGTCCAGAAATAAGCTGACTCATGCTTTATTGACCTCTTTGCGGAAAACACTTAAGCTATGCGCTTTTATGTCGATGAAGTTCGAATCTGACAACGTAAGTTCTGTTCTAGGATAATCGGCATTAAAGTGAACAATTTCAGCTACTTTGGTGGGCCTCTTGGTCAGCAAAACAATATTATTTGACAAGTAAACAGCTTCTTCTAAATCATGTGAAATCATCACCATAGTCACTTGAGATGAAATAAATACTTCCTGAAGTTTCTCAATAATAGAAAGAGTGGCTTCATAATCTAAAGCTGAAAATGGTTCGTCTAGGAAGAGAACTTCAGGTTTAGGAGCCAATGCTCTCATGATAGAAACAAGTTGTTGTTGACCACCTGATAGTTCATACGGGTATCTATTCAAGTCAAATTTGACACCAAATTGATGTATTAGTTCTTCAACTCTCAGCTTGCATTGGTTTTTTGAAAGGCCAGACCGCTTTAGAGGATATTTGATATTATCAACTGCCCGGATCCAAGGAAATAAAGCATCTCTATAATTTTGGAAGACATATCCAATTTTTGAATCTGATAAAGACTTACCCCCAAAGTAAACTTTTCCCGAATCGAAGGGTAATAGTCCTGCCGCCATATTTATCAAAGTCGATTTTCCACAGCCATTTGGTCCAAAAATTGAGGTGAATGAACCACCTGGAATATTTAAGTTGAAGTCTTGATATAGCACTTCATTATGAAAACTCTTGGTCAAATTACAAATGTCAATGTCCGTAGGACCAATATTGGAACCTGGAATCGAGCTATGGGAGTCCATCAAGCTTGGAAACATATACTTCAGCTATAAAAGTGGGTTTCAGATAACAAGGCCATTGCTTTTTAAGCACCTTTTATTTCTATGTCTGCTCAGCTATTCCCTCGACAAATACAAGACTTCAAAGACTTCACAAGTAAAAGCCTACCAAGCAATTAGCCGATCTAACGTTCGTAGTTTGTTCGTTTCTGTCCAAAAAAATAGAGAGAAGAAGTCAAAGTGTGTCTAAAGTTACAAAGTCTAAGGTGCTGCTTAGCTACTATCGCGCTACTGACTAAGCCTGTACAGCTATCTCTATCTGCCTTTCAAGGTCTCAGTAATACCTAAGCCTTCTCTATGAAATCTGAAGAAGCGTTATCACATGAACTGCTAGACATGGTTAACCATGCTTTATCAACTGATGGCAAAGAGTTGCTAAGTTCCTTGCAGTCCATTATCTTTTACCAGGCATATGCTAATTTGCCCTATCAACAAATTGCTAGTGTTGTAGGCTACGAGGTTGGCTACGTTAGACAAGTAGGCTCAGAGTTATGGCAGCAGCTATCAACCACATTTGGTGAAAAAATAACCAAACGAAACTTTCGAGCTAAGTTAACTAATATTTATAGTGATCGCTTTGAAAAGATTGCTTCTTTTAAGCAAGCGATAATAAATGGTTCTGCTAGTTTCAAAAATTGTGATTATTTTAACCAAGATGATTTTTTCTGTGGCCGCACAAATGAACTAGAACTACTTAGTCAATGGATTTTAGCAGAGGACTGTAAGCTCATTGGTATATTTGGAATGGGGGGAATAGGAAAAACTAGCCTATCCATGAAATTAGCACTTGGAATAGAAAAGCATTTTGATGTGGTTTTTTGGAGATCACTGCGAAATGCTCCTCCAGCCCAAGAGCTAATGCAAGACTTGTTGCAAGTTTTACATTGTCATTATGATGTTAGGGGTGAAATACCTATAAATCCAGATGGCCTTTTGCTATATCTGTTTAGCTGGTTGAAACGCTCTCGCATCTTACTTATTCTAGATAATGTAGAAACAATTCTTGAATCTGGCAGTCGTGCAGGAGTTTATCGAAAAGGCTATGAGTACTATGGAAGACTTTTGCAGGAACTATGTATAACACCGCATCTTGGTACTACTATACTAACTAGTCGGGAAAAGCCTCAAGAAATTGCTTGTCATGAAGGCAAGCAATTACCAGTTCGTTCTCTACGTCTTCAAGGACTCTCTACTCAAGCAGGACGATCATTATTCAACTTCAAAGGAGATTTTAGTGGCACTGAAGTAGAATGGAAAGTTTTAATTAATCATTATGCAGGAAATCCACTAGCTTTAAAGATAGTGGCATCTATCATTCAGGATCTATTTAATGGTCAATTAGGAACTTTTTCTGAATCTTTAACTCAAGGACTATCTGTTTTTGGTGATATTTACGATCTCCTAAACTGCCAGATTGATAGACTTTCAACCTTAGAACAACAAGTTTTAATTTGGTTAACTATACATCGTGAGCCTGTTACTTTATCCTTTTTGAAGCTTCATTGGTCACGACCTATAAATCTTGGCAACCTAATTGAAGCTTTATCTTCCTTAGAAAGGCGATCTCTTATTGAACAAGATAAAAAGCGGTTAACTTCTAGTGAGAGTACACAATTCTCGCTTCAACCAGTCGTGATGGAATATATGACTGAGAGGTTAGTTAAGGAGGTATGCCAAGAAATCGACGTAAAGGTCGAATCTGAGCATGCCCTGATTCACACGCATGCATTAGTAGTAGCTCAAGCAAAGGATTATATTCGCGATATTCAAAAAAGGCTTATTTTGCAACCTGTTTCTCAAAAACTAATAGATACTTATGAAGTAGAAGACTTGGGCAGAACTTTCAGAAATAAGCTTGATTTTTGCCGAAAAAAAAATCTCAAAAGCTATGCTGGTGGTAATATCTTTAATTTGCTAAACCAGCTCAAATATTCTTTAGAAGAATTTGACTTTTCTGACATTTCTATTTGGCAAGCCGATTTGCAGGATGGATCTTTTCAGAATATAAATTTTTCTGGATCGGATTTATCTAAATCAGTGTTCAAACATGCTTTTAGCCAAGTTCTTTCTACTTCATTCAGTCCTGATGGGCAGCTGTTAGCAGCTAGTGATATTAGTTATGAGGTTCATGTTTGGCGCGTTAGTGATGCCCAACATCTTCATACACTTCGAACACAAGATGGGTGGTGTTGGTCAGTTACTATAAGTCCTGACAATCAGACGTTAGCTTGTAGTGCAAATGGAACTGTAGAGCTATGGGATCTTAAGACTGGCCAGCGATTTGCCCGATTGTTAGATTCATCAAGTCGAGTATTCTCATTAGCTTTCAGCCCCGATGGACGATGGTTAGCCGGTGGCTGCGAAGACCATGAAATTCGCATCTGGTCAATTAGAACTCAAAAACTTGTTCATTGTTTGACTGGTCACAGTGATGAGGTACACTCAATAACCTTTTCATCACAAGGCTACTCTAAAGCAGGAAGCCGATCCGTTAATCATCAATTGGCTAGTGGTAGCTATGATGGTACCATCCGCCTCTGGGATATTGCGAATAAGTCTTGTATAACACTAACTAGTGGTTCCGCTATTTCTAGCATAGCTTTTAGCTCTGATGGCCAAACTCTAGCTAGTGGTCATAAAGACGGGAGTATAAATATTTGGAGTACCTCTCAGAAGTTTAAGCTTCGCACTCTAAATGGCCATACAAACCAGATCCGTTCCGTTGCGTTCCGGCCTGATGATCGCATGATTGCTAGTGGTAGTGATGATCAATCAATCCGTTTATGGGATTGGAGAACGGGAGAACCTAGATGGGTTTTCAAAGGTCATAGTAGTTGGATATCAAATGTTGCTTTTAGTCCTGATGGTTATACACTTGCTAGTAGCAGTGAAGATCAGTCAATTCGTTTATGGGATAGCAATAAAAATCAGGCATTAAGAGTTTTGAAAGGTCACAATAATGGGGTCTGGTCAGTAGCTATCCACCCAGGTGGACAACAGATTGTAAGTGGTGGTCAGGAACGTCGAGTTCGTATATGGACTATTACTAATAGTAATAACTTTTCAAAGGCATTGCTACCGCATAAAGGGTGGGTTCTTGCGGTAGCTATTAGCCATGATGGGGAATGGATAGCTAGTAGTGGAGAAGACTGCTCGGTCTGTCTTTGGGATAGTGCTAGTGGCAATCAGATTATAGAGTGGTCCGGTCATAAACACGAAGTCTGGTCTATTGTCTTTTGTCCGCAGCAGAATTTATTAGCTAGTGGAAGTCTAGATCGTACTATAAGGCTTTGGTCTTTGGCCTCAAATACCTGTAAAGGAGTACTGAGGGGCCATGAGAGTGGAATCTGGGCTTTAGCTGTTAGTCCTGATAATCGATATTTAGCTAGTGGTAGTCAAGATCAAACAGTACGCCTTTGGGATATAGACTCTCAAGTTTGTGTTCAGTGTTTGCCTTGTCAAGGCATTTGGGTGAGAGGGCTAGCGTTTAGTCATGACAGTCGATATTTAGCTACCGGAGGTTCTAATGGGTTGGTAATGATTTGGGATTTGAAAACAGGTCATAGAACAGTCATCGGCAACCATCCAGGCCTAGTTCTTTCTGTAGCATTTAGTCCAGATGATAGATGGCTCGCAAGTTGTGGTGGAGATACTAATATAAAAATTTGGAATTTGAAGAGCCGCCAATGTCATCAAACACTAATTGGTCATAAAAAATGGGTTCGACAAATAATATTTAGCACAGACGGTCGTCATCTAATTAGCTGTAGTCAAGATGAAACAATTCAGGTTTGGGAAAATATATCAAATCTCCATAGCCCAATGTTTAGGAATAAAAACTCTTTGAGAGTACCTCGACCATATGAAGGAACTGATATTACTGGTGTTCAAGGATTGACCGACGCCCAAATAAAAGCTTTAGAAAGCCTGGGAGCTATAAACCTTTTGGAAGACGAATCTGCTTTGGAGTATCGACCAAAATTCAGCCAGTGTTCGAGCGAAGTACTCATGATTGAGAATAATTATCCAGCTTCTGGCAAGTTTAAAAGTACATAAAGTTTCTCTATTCAGATTAGTCACTCCCCAATACCAACATCTGAATCCGCGCCAACCGGGTTCTCAGCCTTGCCCACGCTCGATAGGTAGTGGCTTTTGTTTGGTCGAGCTGGGAGAGCTGCCCCAGGTACGTCACGCTGTCGATGCGATCGCTAAAGCGGTAGTCAATCTCTAACAGCCTGTGTTGCACAGTGGCTCGGCGGGCCACCTCCTGAGAGATCTGGAACTCGCGGCGGGTGGCATCGAACTCTAGAACCTCCAGAGCTACCTGTTCGCGCAAGGTCTCAGCGATTTTTCGTTTTTCTTGCTCGATCTGAGCCACCTTCACTTGCAGGTCACTGATGGCGATCGCCGTCTGCTGGGCACGGGCATTGGTCTGGGTTACACCGCGAATCAAGGGAATGCCGATCAGTCCCAGGGCTTCATTAATAGCGTTGAGAGGGTTGCTGATGGCGGACAACAAACGGTCAAAGAAACCTCGCTGCTGGGGCTGGCCCCCGACCATCACCTGTTCATAGGTCAGGTAGCGGGACATCAGCGGCTCAAAGGTATCCATCCAAACGGCGGTCTGGTTGTGGCTGCGGGCTTCCTCGATGCGCTGGTCAATGCCGTCGATGCGCTCCTGAATGATAGCCAGACCCAGATTGTTCTCTACCGCCATTGTCTGAAGTTCGCTGAGACATTCGGTAGTTGGCTCCAGGCAGGGCAAGTCGCCCATCATGGCCGCCCAGAGGTCTTGGTTGATCTGGGTTTGGATCAACAAGTCGAGGTTGTCCCCCAACGGGTTGAGGGGGTTGTTGTCGAGCTGGTAGAACTCATCGGGGTGAGTCAGGGGTTGGCTGGAGTCTTCCCCATCGCCGGGCTCCCCTTCCTCCTCGAAGACATCCTCTTCAAAGACTTCTTCCTCGAAGTACTCTTCCTCATCAAGGCTGTCCTGGGCTAGGGACGGAGAGGGGTTGGACAGTAAAGGCATCAGCGCCAGGCCCACTGCCAATAGATAGCGTAATTTCAACGGAGAGGCGGTTGTCCGACTGCCCCAGCCACTTAACCCGGCGAATCGTTCCAGCATAGGGACTCCTGACGGTCGAAAGGTCTAGTAATTTGGCGTTGATCTCTTCCACCTGGGCTTGCAGCTGCGCCTCTTGGAAGGCCTTCTCCCGGCGCTGCTGTTCGGCTTGCTGCTGCTGTTGGGAGTGCATCAGCCGCTGTTGGTTGGCTTCCTCCGCCCGTCGCGCCATCGCCAGGGAATGTTCGTACTCCTGAAAGGCCCGCTTCTCTTTTGCTTGACTCAGCTCAGCCTTAGCTAGCTCTAAATCCCGGTACAGCTTCTCCAAGATCCGGTCTTCGTGCTCACGCATAGCTGGGGGCACCTCCGAGGGCGTCATGGTGCCCAGCAGGTCAATCTTGCGCTTCTGAAGGTCGATGTTGTCTTCAATGCCAGCGATCGCCACCTCTTGAGTGCTGTAGTAGACCGGGGGTAAGCCCGACACTGGGGGCACCGGCAACGGCTGGGGTGGGTCGAGCACCTGCTGGGCCTGGATGCGCTGGAGAGAAATTTGTGTCTTTTGGAGCTGGGCCTGTAGTGAGCTTCTCTCGCGGGTGCGGTCGGCCAGCACGTCCCCAGAGGCTACATAGTCCCCCTGTCGTACTTTCAGGTCGTCTGGCTCACTCAGGCTCAGTGTGAACGTGAGAACTCGGGGTTGAGTGCTAACCGGGGGTGTGGTGATTAATTGTGGCTGTGGCGGCTGTACCGCTGGGGCTTGGCCCTGGGTTGGCTCTACCCGCGTAATCCAGATCAGTCCTATCATCCCCAGAACACCCCCTAGACCAATGAAAGCTTGTAGTGGTGGGCCTTCACGGTGGGGGATGGGGGTGGTCATGCTTTTACTTTCACAAGGACACTGCCCTGCAAGATCCAGAATTCCCGTAGGAGCGCCAAAATCTCCTGGGGGTGAGCATTTTGTAACTCAAGTTGTCCAGTGGACAGTCTTATCGTGGGGTAGGTTTCGAGGTTGCTGGGGGGTGGTGCTTCGTCCAAATCATCAAGCATCAAGCTGCCGCTGATGTAGGCGTTCTGGGGTACAGTCGCTAGCCATTCCATTACCCCAATCTCTTGCAGATTGAACATTTGGGCCGACACACTGACTGGATCCCCCAGATTGACTTTGACCCGGTTGGGGCGGATCTGGGCATCGGATCCTTTCCCAATTTTGTAGATCTGGCGGGTGGTCACGTTCTCAGCAATCACATCACTGGTGCTGGCCTCCAACACTTCATAAGTGCCACTGACCGATTGCCGGGTGTAGGTGTGGATCCCTTCGACGGTGACAAATACCCGTTGGGAAGCTCCATGCTTGTGGAACAAGTCGGCGGCGGTGGCGGTGTCGTTAAAGAAGGTGCGGGCTACAGTTTCAGAGAGGCCCCCGGCGCTGGTCAGGTTGATGCTGACGATGGTGAGAAAGACGGCGGTGGCCAGTACCCAATACTCAGCGGGCGATCTGGTGTCGAGCCGCGCCCTAGGATTGCCGGGGATGACCAGACGGGCTGGGTTGGGGTAGAACGCTTCTACGCCTGACTTAGTAAAGGCATCGGCAAACCAGCCCACGAAGTAGCCCACCACCACCGCTAAGAAGAACTGCCACTGAAGCCACAGCAGGGGTGCCGCTAGCCCAGCCACAATGCCCGTGGCCATGAACGAGTGAGTTAACGACCGATGGGGAAACCGCTGTTCTAGAAAGTTAGTCAGAGGCCAGATCAGGCGGCCTGAAAAGCTTTCGGTAGTGTCGATGTCGGGGAGCTGGGATGCGATCGCCGCCGTGGCCAGAACGTAGGGATCTGCGGTGCCAATTGAGATTGCAGTGGTGGCGATCGCCAGGGCGGCATGGGTAACGCTCATCATGAGAGGCTAACCTCACCAACATCAAAAGGTGGAGGATTGCCAGCAGCCCCGAAGGGCTCAGTTCCTAATTCAATAAGGGCCGAAGATGGGCAGCAGGATTTGGATCCTTCTCCCAAACTCTCTACCAACTCCATCGCTTTATCTTCCTGACCAGTCTCCAGAAAGGCTTTAACCAGCCCTACATATTCCTGTAGCTGAAATTCATTCATCGGCTTTACCTACTTTCGTCGAGTCAGAAATCATCACCGTCCTAGGCGAGTTGACTTGCGGTTAATCGTGTAGAACAGCGTGCGCAACGTCAGGGCTAAGAGGGTGGCCACCCCACCGACGATGTAGAGCGCCTTATCGCCCAGGCCAATGCCGATGAACCGAACGATGCCGATCGCGCTGAGGCTAGCAATCAGGAAAGGGGTGCCGTCGATGTATTGCCGGTGGTCAGTGCTCATCTCTTCCCCGATGCCCAACAGTTCTTCATGCACCACCCGTTTGGCTAGAGCTGGGTTGCCGCCCACCCGCTGCTGAAGGTCGGCAAACTTGGCGGGGTTGATGGCCATGCCCTGAGCCGTGGCTTCGGCATACATGATGGTGCGGATCTGGTCGGAAGTCAGTGGATCCAACTCCATCCGGGGCAGCTTCAGAAACACATCCCTCGCCGGGGGCCGATCCGCCATTAGCAGCAGCAGGCCTTTTCCTCTCAGCAGTTCTTCCATCCAGTAGCGCAGGCTAGCGGGCCAACGGTGGGCATCGTCGGCAATCAGTAACCGCCTACCGCAGTTCATGTCGTCGCGGATTTCGACCCGCAGCTGGTCAGCAGTTAGGGGCTTGGGCCGTTCGTCACAGGTTTCGGTGGGCACCCCCAAAGCTTCAGCGATGGCGATCAGGGTTTGCTTGGCACTGCCGGAGTATGAGGCGATCGCTATCCGGTAGTCACTGCCCAGGCGTTTGGCAATCTCTAACCCCAGAACACTCTTGCCGCTGCCTGATTCCCCAAGCACCAGAAGAGACTGTCCCTTCACTAGAGAGCTGACCATTTGGGCAATGTCGTTCTCTCTAAACTCCACCACCAGGGCGCTGCCATCGCGGGTAGTCAGAGGTTTGGTGAGAGTCCTTACGCTGCTGCTGCTCCCCGCTGGTTGCGCCACTGGCCTAGGATCTGGCTGGCGATCGCGGCGGGGTTCGCTTTTGGGCGGGTCGCCTCTCGCACCTCCGTCACTTTTCCCTGAAGGTCAGGGGCCAAGTCGTCATAGGTCATCTGCTGGGCAAGCTGCGCCACGACCAGATCTCCGATGGCCATGTTGTGAGCGGCTAGCTCCTGGGCCTGGCGGATCAATCGCTCCAGCTCTGGAGTATCTGCTTCTGGTGTGGGGCCAGCCCACGGGAGAGTATCGCCCAGGCTCGATTCCTCTGAGGTTGCCAGCGCTGTTTCCTCAAACCCGTCGATTTTGCCAGTGGCTACCACATGCGATCGCAGAGCGCGGATCCGGTCGGCCTGCTCTGGTTCTAGGTAGGCTTTTCCCTTTTCGTCCTTCTGAGCCTTGATGTCAAGGCGCTTCAGGTAGCTGTAGTAGGCATCTTTCTTGATGTTCAATTCTGCCATCAGGTCATCGGGGCGCATCTGGTGCTCGACAATGGCCTGAGCCGAATTCTGGTGTAGGGGGTCAGTCGGAGCCGAATTCTGGGCCGTCATGGGATAAAAATTTTTTAGGGAGTGCCCATATTATGGAGACTCCAGAGAATTCAACGGTTCAGGCACATCACCCGAATTCTGGTGAAGACTGGTTGAAGCTATATCCAAACTCTAAGTATTGGACTCAGGGTAAAGTGCCTAGGAATCGAACTGAGACTCTTATGGTTTAGGGAAGATTTAGGGAAGTGGATTCACCTGGACTAGCAAACCCCTTACCTGAAAAGGTTTTAGGCTGCTGGAATAGCCGCCTCCTAAGCGGCAGGTCGTGGGTTCGAATCCCGCCAGCCCCGTTGACGAAAACTAGCGTTTCTAAGGCGTTTGCGCTTCCCCGTTAGCCCCTGCCGGTTGAGCAGATCGCCCATGATTAGCGATGCGTGTCTCAATCAAGTGCCAGCAGCATCGATCTCTTGTCGATTCCTTGAAGGTGCATAGCGCTAAGGCGCAGCCATGCGCCCAGAAAAAAGATGGCAACTGGCACCTTATTTTCTGGGGCATCCCTTAGTGCAAAAAGTGGCGCACGCCGGTCATCGCCATGATTAGGCCCAGCTCATTGGCCGCTTTGATCGAGTCGGCATCGCGGCGGCTGCCGCCGGGCTGTACCAGAGCACGAATACCCGCGGCGGCAGCAGTGCGCACCGAGTCATCAAAGGGGAAAAAGCCGTCGCTGGCGAGGACAGCGCCCTGGGCCTTTTCGCCCGCCTGAGCTAGGGCAATGCTGACCGAGCCGACCCGATTCATCTGCCCCGCGCCGATGCCCAGGGTTTGCTGCTGGTGAGTGACGACGATCGCATTCGATTTCACATGCTTGACCACTCGCCAGGCAAACAGCATTTCGGCTAGGTCGGCCTCGGTGGGCTGAGCCTCGGTCACAATTTGCCAGGTGGCGGGGTCGTCGCGGTAGGTATCGGGGGCTTGCAGCAAGAAGCCGCCTGCGATCGCATTCACCACCTGCTGCGGCCCAGTCAGCAGATCCTCCAGCACCAGCACCCGCAGGTTTTGCTTTTTAGCGAGGATTTCGCGGGCGGCATCGTCGCACCCTGGAGCAACAATGCACTCTAAAAACGTGCCGGTGAGCTGCTGGGCGGTGTCGGCGTCGATGGGGCGATTCAGCACCACAATGCCGCCAAAGGCCGAGACATCGTCGGCGTCGTAGGCGCGGCGGTAGGCGCTGGCCAGCGTATCACCCATCCCCACACCGCAGGGGTTGGTGTGCTTGAGCACGGCGGCGGCGGGGCGATCGCTGGGGAACTCGGCAATAATCCGCCGCGCCGCTTCGAGATCCACCAAATTGTTGTAGCTGAGCTCTTTGCCCTGGAGCTGCTCGGCCCCGGCCCAGCCAGTGGGAATGGAACCCGTGCGATACCAGGCCGCCGTCTGGTGAGGGTTCTCGCCGTAGCGCAGGGTGGCCTGCTGGCGACCGGTCATGGCCCACTGCTGGGGTAGCGCGTCGGGTTCGCTAGTGGAAGCGGTGAGGTAGGTGGCGATCGCCTGGTCGTAGCTGGCCGTATGCCAAAACGCCGCGCGGGCGCATTCTTGGCGAAATTCTAAGGGCACTTGGCCATCGCTAGCCCGCAGCGCTTCTAAGTAAGGCTCGTACTGCTCGGCGCTACACAGCACCGTCAGGTGGGCGTGGTTCTTCGCTGCCGCCCGCAGCATGGCTGGCCCACCGATGTCGATATTCTCGATCGCATCGGCCATGGTCACATCTGCTTTGGCGATGGTTTGCTCAAAGGGGTAGAGGTTGACCACCACCAAATCGAGCGGGCGAATGCCGTTGTCGGCCAAATCCTTCTGGTCTTCTGCCAAATCTTGCCGCGCCAAAATGCCGCCGTGGATCTTGGGGTGCAGCGTTTTGACCCGCCCGCCGAGAATTTCAGGCGAGCCGGTGTAGTCAGAAACTTTGGTGACGGGGAGGCCTGCCGCTGCGATCGCCTTCGCCGTACCGCCACTGCTGATCAGATCAAAGCCAAACTCTTCCACTAAAGTTTTGGCCAGTTCTACCAACCCCGTTTTATCGGATACGCTCAACAGTGCCAGGCGCGCCATAGCTCTCTAGTCCTTGATTTTGCAGACCCCTACTATACCGAAAAGCCCGCTGCATCTAGCCACCATCGGTCAAGCCTGCCGATCTCGCGTCTTGGCCCCATCGACCTGCTCATCTACGCCGCCACCTGTGGCACCATGACAATGCTCCCCTCACCGGAGAATGACATCCATTGCTCAGCTCAAACTTCGGTGAGTCACTCTTATGGGCGGCGATCGTGACTAGACGACCCGAACTCAAGACCCAGCGCCTCATTCTGCGCCTGGGCACTGCCGACGACATTCCAGCGATTTTGCACTACTACCAGGTCAACCGCGCCTATCTAGCCCCCTTCGAGCCGCAGCGCCCCGACAGCTTCTACACCCGCGACTTTTGGAAGAACGTTTTGGCGGCTCGGGCCACTGACTTTCACACTGGCTATGCAGTCAAGCTGCTGATATTCTTGCAGGCTGAGCCCAACCCGTTGATTGGCACCATCAACCTCAACACCATTGTGCGGGGAGCGCTGCACGGGGCCACCCTGGGCTATGGGCTCTCGGCGCAGCACCAGGGCAATGGCTACATGACCGAAGCAGGCCAGCGGCTGATTGACTACGCCTTTGCCAATCTCAACCTGCACCGGCTAATGGCCAACTACATGCCCCACAACCACCGCAGCGCCAACGTGCTCAAGCGTCTGGGCTTTCAGATCGAAGGCATTGCCCGCGACTATCTCTATATCAACGGCCAGTGGCAAGACCATGTGATGACTAGCTTGGTTAACCCCAACTGGCAAATGCCGGAGCCGTAAGCCAAAGGATGCATAAAAAAACGCCCCAGCGATATCTGGAGCGTCAAGCATTAGGAGGAAGCTTATGGTTACGCGGCCTGGCGCTTGGGGCGTTTGCGCTCAGACTTTTTCTTGTAGCCGATCGCCTGGGCTTCGTTGCTGTCGGAGCCAAACTGACCACGCACGCATTCTTTCATGGCCAGCACGGCGTTGTGAAACTCCCACTCGGCGAGACGGGCGGCGTCGGTGGCGGCTTTGGCCATGGCGAGCTTTTCGGTTTCGGTCTGCTGCATGGCGCGCATTTTGGCGTGGGCCAGCTGCAATGCGTCGGGGGTGGCCTCAGCGCGCACGGTGCTGTAGGTGAGAATGGTGCCCAGACCGTACAAGGCGTCGAGATCTTTGTCGAGAATGGCGGGCCGCAGGCGGCGGGAGGTGTCGGTACTGGGCATGATGCACTCCTGATGATGGGTTAGATGCACGGCAGGCTGATGACCTCACCGTAAGGCTAAGATGCCCGCTACGGAATGCGATCGCACCAAAATGTGGTTACCCAATGAAATTTGTTAAATAAGTTCAATGAAAAATGTATGAATGTCTAGCAGGTAGGCTGTCACGACAGGTATTCTTGGAAGTCTTCTAGAGGCTCATCAAAATCATCTGCAAGGGGCAAAACGAAGATACCTTGCAAAATGCCTGAGCGGCACTTCTTTAATTTTTGCGCTTGTGGAGGTTCGTTTGCCGAGTAGTTAGCCATCAGGTACTTGGCATAGTGCAAAAGCTCTTGCTTAAGGCGAGCGGGCATTTGGTCTAAGGTTTGAGTAATCTCTGCATCGATTGTCATGGCTTACTCTCGTGTTGCTCATCTACATATTGTTCAGTACATTACACAGTGTGTCTATGCACTGCCTTACGCAGCTAGGAGCGGAACCCCTAAGGCTTGGAGGTCAACGGTTTCTACATTTTGAGAGTAATTGTCTAGGGTGATGGCAACGAGTTTGCCTTCGTTATCATAGTCGAGAATGAGATCGTCTGTGATGGCATCGGTAGTGGCGACGGGTCTTGTAGTTAGCTCAATGGCGAGGGTATCTGTTTCTGAGAAATATTGGATTTTCATTGGGGTTCTTGACCTCGCTGCTGGCGTTTGTAGAAGTTGCGATCAAAAAAAGCATTGTGGACAGTTTCACCATCTTCTAGAGTAATGACTCTAAGAACACGATTTTCAGCTTCTGGAATATTGCCCCAATAAGATACACGGTTGTTAGGCTGTCTTTCTACCTTGACAGGGCTTGCCAGCACATCACTTATCCATTCCCGATAAACCTCTGAATGTTTCTGCGAAGAAAAGTTATCAAAGTAGGCCGTAGTCTTGAGTGTCATTACTTTGCAGGCAAGCTTTCGTTGCGCTAGTTTTTTTAGAGACTCTACTTATTGTCTGTCGACACTTAACAATCACACTTTATTGCTACGATTAATGCAACATTTAGAACCAATTGATTAGCTAAATATGTATATAAGGATTGAATTTCAAGATAAGCGAAGCTTATTAATTCAACAAAGAGTTTCACCACTACCGTTCATTTGCTATGTTTTCCTGACCCTTTTCACTTTGTTCTTCGCCTCCTCCTTTCCTGGAGAATGCAATAACGCTTGTACTTCCTCCCGCTAACAAGCTAATTGCAGCGGTGATAATAGTATTGGGCAAGTTTTTATCATCCACCCGAGCTGCATAGACAAGAGCCCCAGCGAAGATACCGCAAAATGCCGCAATTCCTAGCCGTATAATATTTTTATTTTGCTGCTCAGCATTAAACTTATTTTCTTCCCTTTTGAGCTTAACTTCATGCTCATTTTTCAGGCGAATCTTTTCAAGCTCAAACTGCTGCTCTTCACTCTGTTTTTGCTGTCTCTGGTTTTCTCCTATCAACTGCAAGATAACTTCTGGGTTACTCTTAACTAAAGCATCAACTTCTCGACTAGTTAATTGATACTTTTGATGAGTTGTGGTGAGTGGAAACACCTCCACTGCTGAAACATTTATAGATTCTTCCCCGGCCTTAATTGATTCAAATTTGAATTCATCCCCCTTACCTTCGGGGTTAGTATCGTTTTTCATGTCATACTCCTGGCTCAGAAATATCAATAATTTGACTGATCATTTCAGTTAACGATCTACTGATGATGTAAGCTCCATGCTGAGCGTTATAGTTTTTATCCTTATGGATGATTAAAACAGAATCCGCCTCCTCTTCTTGTGGTCTATCCTTGATAAATTTCCATTGAGGGTTAGTCTTTTGCAAAAGTTCTAGCCGTTCATAATAAAGTTTTTGATCTTCTTTACTGGCCCTTTTGGGGAGAGCAAGTCGATATATAGGCTTCTCTATTTCCTCGGGTTGTGAGTCCTTTAAATTGTCTGACGCAGCTTGAAACTCTTTCACGCCGCGCAGCAGCGGGTGAACATCGCGCCAGCAGACAATTTCGCCCTCGCTATTGAGGTAGCGATACTCCAAAATGCAGCGGTTAAACAGCAAGTCTCGATGGGCTTCGTCGTTTAGAATTTCTTTGGTCTGCCACACCTTGGCCAGCAGCCCCCACTGGTTGTCATACACCGCATTGCGGTAGGTGTTACGAGCTTGGGTAATCGCCAACCGCACTGCCTTTTTGCCAATAGGTAGCGCCGTAGTCTGCTTAATCGCTTCCTGGGCCATCAGCATCAGGTTGCGTATGTGTCCGCCGCTCATGAGGCAGAGGTGGTCGAGGGTTTCGACCTCATCAAAGATGTCGCCTACCAGTTGAACGTGAGCATTTACCCCTGGGGCATGGAACACCCGCTGGCGTACCAGCTCGCGCATGGTGTTTAGCCCGTCTTCACACACTTGGCCCGCCTGGTCGTGAACCATCGCCATTGGCAGCACCTGAATTTCGGCATCGTAAATGTCGCGCAGATCGGGGGCACGGTCCGAATACACCAGCGAAATGGGCACCGTGTAGATGATGTGGCAATTCAGCATCTTGAGCTGTTCACTGCGGCCCACAAAAATCTGCTCATGGTTGCTAGGTTCGTTTTCTCGCAGAATGGGCGAAATGCGATCGAGGCTATCGACAATTAGCACCAGCTTGTGGGTGGTGTGCTGGGGCGTTTGGGCCATTGCCTCCGTAATAAACGTATTCAGCGCCTCAAGCAACGATGGGATATGCGTCTCCAAAATCTTGCGAATCTGGGTGCGAGCTGTAGGGCTTGCCTTCAGCGTCATTGTTAGTTTGCTAAAGGATATTTCGGCATCAAAGTTGCCGAAGGAAAGTGCACCTTCTACAACTTCCTTCAGTCCATATCTGCAAGATTTTAACCATTGCTGAATAGAGTCCTGATTTCCGTGTAGGTCTTTCAACAGATTGCGGGTGCAGGCCAGCAGAATGTCGGTATATTGCGCGTCTTCGGGGTCGATGTCGGCCTCTTCGGCGGCAAAGTAGACGACGCGGTAGCCGTCTTTCTCTAGGGCATCCTTGAGCCGCAGCAGCTCGGTCGATTTGCCTGCGCCCCGGTGCCCCGTGTAGAGCTGATGAGTGATGCGATCGCTGTAGGTAATCTGCCGCCCCACATCCACCAAAATATTTTCGTCGCCCCGCACAGCGCTGCAATTGACATACACCGGGTCGCCCGGTTGCAGCGGCTCGAAGGGGTCGAAGGCGTTGTAGATGCTGCGCAGAATCTCGAAGTCGCTGGGCATGGCCGTGGCCAAAACAGGGCTAGCCCCTATGGTAATGCCATTGCAGCGGGCGATTTCGCTAAATCCATAACGGCAATGCTAGATCCATTCGCTGCATCGTCATGTCGTAGCGTTGTTTTAGCCTGTCATCGCCCTGCATTGCCATGTCACCGGGTAGATCAGCTATGTCACCCTGCTGCATTGCTGTGTCATCGGGGTGACATAGCTGATCAAGCCGCTGCGATCGCCCTACCGCCACGGCACATCCAATTCCAAGCCAAACTCTTCAACCGCCAGGCCAGGCCATGGTCAGCTCAGTCAATCTCCAATAGCAGATGCCCCAGCATTAACCCCGTCGCCCCTTGGGTCAACACTGCCTTCACAGCTTGCTGGAGTAGGCGGTCATCGGCTCTTTGATAAAGCGAATATACAGATGCTTGAAGGTCGACTTCATTACCCTGGGCATGCCAAAGTCGATGGGCACCAGCTGGGCGGGTAGCTGCCAGTCGGTCAGCCGCAGTTCGTCAGGCAATGACAACGGAAAGACAATATCTTCCCAATCGGGGCACACCCCTAGCCGCATCGACTGGGCCACAGTGGGCACCGTGAGAGGGTCTGCCCCCAAGACGGCCACCATGGCGCGATCGATCGCAAACACGTTAGCAGACGCACCCAGCACGCCCAAGATCCTGGGCTCGCCGCCGCTGGGGCCGTTGCCCTCATGACCGACAATGCCATCTACGATCGTCAGCTCTGGGTCAATCAGGCGAGCCGTTTCCACCAGCATGGTGCCAAAGCGCTGCACGTCCTTCCCGGCCTCCATGTGCCACCAGGCTTTCATTTTGCCGGGCACGCAGCCAAACAGGTTCTTCACCCCCAGGGTGAGGGTGAGCTGCACGTGAGACTTTACCTTGGGCAGGTTGATCACCACATCGGCCTCCATCGCTTCTTTAGAGATCCGCAGGTGGTCAAACTCGGGGTTGTCGGTGGGGTAGCGGTGGCCGTGGAGTTCGACGATGGGCAGGTCGAGTTCTTGGGCCAGGGGCAGCAGGCCGTTGGCCTTGGCGACTCCGTGGGCGCTGCCAAAGGCGGGGCTATCGCCCAAAAAGGGTTTTCCTCCGACGGCTTTGACCTGCTGGGCCACGGCGTAGACCAGTTCGGGCCGGGTGGTGCATTCTTTGGTGGGGCGGGCACCAGTCAGCAGGTTGGGCTTGAGCAAGACGCGATCGCCCGGTTTGACAAACGCGGCCATGCCGCCCAGCGGTTCTAGCACCTGGGTGAGCGATCGCGCCAGTTCGGCCCTATGGTAAGAGTTGGCACGAATGAGGCTGACAGGAATCGCCATGACACGCTCCAAAGACATATAGATCTGTCTGGAGAATAACGCGGAACCCCAACAGCGACAATTTTAGACCGTAGAGCTTTCAGCCTCTAACCTTCGCAGCCAGGCAACCTTCAGCCCGCTCTCCCATCAAAGCCTTGCCATTCGCACAATTCGCAGAGGACTCTTTATGCTCAGCCTGTGGGCCAAAACCAGCGGCACCTGGATCAACGTGGCCACAGTCGTACTGGGTACCTCCCTGGGTCTGGCCCTGCGCAGCCGCCTGCCCAAGTCGATGCAGCAGATTATCACCCAGGCGGTGGGGCTGATGACCCTGGTGATTGGCGTCTCGATGGCCAGCGGCCTGTCGGCCATCGACGCTGGCCCCATCGACGGCATCATTCTCGCTCTGCTGGTGATGGTGGCTGGGGGGCTACTGGGCGAATGGTGGCAGATCGAAAAGCGGCTCTCGGTGCTGGGCGACTGGCTGAAGGCGCGGGTGCGAGGCGGCGGGCGCTTTACCGAGGGGTTTGTGGCGGCCAGTCTGCTGTTTTGCATTGGCCCCATGGCGATCGTAGGCAGCCTCAACAACGGCTTGACCGGCGACAACGCCCTGCTGACGCTAAAGGCAACCATGGACGGGCTGGCGGCGATCGCCCTCACCGGCACCTATGGCGTGGGCGTGGGCTTTTCGGCTCTGAGTCTGTTTGTGGTGCAGGGTAGCCTGTCGCTGCTGGCCAGTATATCCGGGGCGATCATTCCTGACCCGGTCACCAGCCCCCAGGTGTTGCTGATTACCGGTACGGGGGGGCTGATGATTTTGGGCATTGGCCTAAATTTGCTCGAGATTGCTCAGGTGCGGGTGGCGTCGTTTTTGCCTGCGCTACTGCTGTGCCCGCTGGCGATCGCGATCGCCCAGCGCCTCTGACCGCGACTCAGACTCCCCGGCCAACAGCGCCGCCTTCAGCGCCATCCCCCAGCGGTAGCCGCCCAGCTCGCCCGAGGCCCGCACCACCCGATGACAGGGAATCAGATAGGCCACCGGGTTTTTGCCTACGGCGTTGCCCACGGCCCGAGATGCAGAGGGCTGACCGATCGCCGCCGCCAAGGCTTGATAGGTGATGCGATCGCCAAAGGGAATCTGCACCAGCGTCCGCCAAACCTTCAGCTGAAACGGCGTTCCCTTAACCGCCAAGACAATGGGATCGGCGGCGGGGGTGAAGATGCGATCGTATATCTTCTGGGTGCCCGCCTGATCTTGCACTAGGTCAGCCGCTGGCCATTCGGGCCTAAGCCACTGAGCCACCGCATCCGTCTGAACAGAGCCCAACAGATGCAGGTTGCAGAGGCCGCGATCGGTCACAGCCACCAGGCAACCGCCCCAGGGAGCAGCATAGATGCCGTAGCGAATTTGTAGATTGGCACCGCCTGCCCTGGTTTTATCGGGGGGTAGGGTGTCGAGGGCGATCGCCAGGTTTCTCAAAGCATCTGGGCGAGATGCCGCCACCTTAGTTGTTGCATCCACCATGAACTGGCCACCATGAATTAGATTTACTGGTTCTAGGCCGCTGCTAACAGGTTTACTAAATCAGCCTTCTTGAGTTTCGACAAGCCCTCAATGTCACGTTTCTTGGCCATGGCTTTGAGTTGGGCGGTTGTGAGAGATTCTAGCAGGGCGCGATCGCTAATCACCTCAGGCATCGGTTCTGGAGTGAGGTAGAAAATCTGCTCCAGGGCTTTCAGTTTTTTGCCAGCGGTGATACGACAACCCAGCTTGGTGACGGGTTGCAGAGTTTTCCAGTACTGGCGGGGAGCTTCGTCCAGGCGGGCAACCAGGGAAGCGTGACTGACACCTTTGAGAGGGGTATTGGGCTGGGCCAACAGATAGTCGATCGCCGCCGAAATTTCTTCTCTGCTGGCGGTGGAGAGGTTGGTTTTGGGCTGGGTTTCCTGGGTCAGAGCTTGGGTAATTCCAATAGTTTCGGGCGCGTCATCAGCGATGATGCACCACACTTCGTCGAGTCCTGCCTCGGCAGCAACAGCGTAGATAAAGCTGTTGCCAATCACTCGGTACTGATCAGGACCAATTTCTTGCACAATCAGCGGTACCCAGTTGCGCCCCACTGAACCCAATTGACTGGCAGCGGACTGAATCAGATATTCGTGGGCTTCTGTGGGCAGCCCCGGCTCGATTTCATCAAAGGGCAAACACATCAGGTTGCCAACATCAGAAAGGCTCATGGTAGAAAGTACTCCCATACAAGTTTGAAATATTGCTCCCGAGCAGTTTTGAATGCAAAGGCGGCAGGCATATGCATGAAATCTGCTCGGGATATATAAGCCATGTGAGGAATGCTAATCATCTTGCTAGCATGAAGATCTCGATACGTTTTTGCCTTAGGATAAAAATAAGGCAGAAGGTTAAAGCCCTCAGAACTCCTCTTGGCATGCTCAGCAATTTCCTTAATGGCTTTATGCATTAAAACGATTTGGTGATCAGTTTCTTTGAGCGCATTATTCATAAAAATAGGCAGCGCAATCGGGCCAAAATCGCCAGTCTGCTGCCTATGCCTTTGAATTTCAGGAATAAATTGAGTGATTGCTGAACCTGCGTTTTGCAAAGAGTGCAGGTTGTCATGACGGGCTGGAATCAGGACAACGTCAGATGCATAAACTGCCTTCTGTGCAAAGATTCTCCAATTCGGAGGAGCATCAATAAATATGTAGTCATAATCTTCTCGGACTGATTCTAATGCCTTGTGAAGATCGTGAATTTTGAGATATTTCCTGATATCTCTTTCATCTATCTCGCTAACCATTTTCTCGTCAGCCAGGATAACATCAAATCTCCAAGGTTCTTTCAGCCTTGGATGCTCGAATTGATAGGGAGTGATGATATCTCGAATGTCGGCTTCTTGGTTCTTCAGCGCGTCAAGAACCTTGCCCTTGAGTGGTTTGAGGTTTAAGGCATCTCCTAAATCACTTTGATTGGGATCAAAATCAATCACTAGCACTCGCTGCTTGCGCAGGGTTAAAGCCGCAGCTAAGTTTAGTGCCGTAGTCGTTTTGCCAACACCTCCCTTGTTGTTGTAGACAACTACAGTCAAAGCTTTTTTGGGTGACTCAATGTGCTGCCTAAACTTTTTAACGATACCTTTAATGTCCTGATCCATGGCAATGCAGGGCGTTACTGGGTGAATGACCTTTCCATGCTTGCGAAACAGTTGAGCATGAAGAGAATTCATCAAAATCCCCCACCTTACAGTTTTTGAAGATGGATGAAGAAGATATCTTTTAAGCTGTATCAGAGCTTTTCGATAACTGGCGCAGTTTTCATCTCCTAAATTCCAAGTCCTTCCCTTAACCTCCATGTAAAGGTAGGGATTTTGACGTGTATGGAGGAAAATGTCTTCATCGATATTCTTGCGCGTAGCGTGATCAACCGCTAAGTTGCCCACCCTAAAGCCAGGAACCATCTCCAAGTCGCTAAATCCCAACGAGTTGAGAAAAATCCTCGAAAAGCCGCCTTCAACTACAACTTCAGCAGCATCTGGAGGAAGATTCTGCAAAGCTTCCTCTAATTTTCGTAGAGCTTCCTCTGATTTCATAGCGATAGGCACTCGTGTTTCTTCTTGTTACAGAAGAATGTTCACGACGTCAGGAAATTACCACAGGCATTTATGCGGACTTCATCAACGTGGCCTCTTCCTAATCTGTAATTTGCCTGATTTCAGTAACGCTCTACCTCAGGAAATGCCGCTGACGCAACGCTGCGGGCGGCTTCGCCGCAGGTGCGGGGAGTGGGCAATAGCTTCGTTGGGTTCGCCAGGCGATCGCGGTCAAAGGCATCACGCACCCAGCCCATGGTTGCTAGATCTGTCTCAGAAAACATGTCGGGCATGTAGCAGCGCTTGTCGGCCCCAATGCCGTGCTCGCCCGAGATGCTGCCCCCCACCCGCACGCACAGCTTGAGAATGTCACCGCCCAGTTCCTCTACCTGTTCTAGCTCACCAGGGATGGCATTGTTGTAAAGAATCAGCGGGTGCAGGTTGCCGTCCCCCGCGTGGAAAACGTTCGCTACCCGGTAGCCATGCTGGTTGCCCAGCGCCTCAATCTCTTTGAGCACGTAGGGCAACTGCGTCCGGGGAATGACTCCGTCTTGCACGTAGTAGTCGGGGCTGAGCTTGCCCATGGCGGCAAAAGCGGCCTTGCGGCCCTTCCACAGGCGCAGACGCTCCTCTGGGTCGGTGGCCACGGTGATCGTGCGGGCACCGCACTGGCGGCAGAGATCGGCAATGCGATCGCCCGTTGCCGCCACCTCTGCCGGTAGCCCGTCGATCTCGATCAGCAAAATCGCCGCCGCGTCGCGGGGGTAGCAGTTCGTGGCGACCACATCCTCCACCGCGTTGAGGCTAAAGTTGTCCATCATCTCCATGCCAGCGGGGATGATGCCCGCCTGGGTAATGGCCGACACCGCCTCTCCCGCCGCTTCTACCGAGGTAAAGTCGGCCAGCAGCACCTGGATCGACTGGGGCGCTTTGAGAATCCGCAGGGTAATCTCGGTGGCGATGCCCAGGGTGCCCTCGGAGCCGACGAACAGGCCGCAGAGGTCATAGCCCGGCATCTCTGGCACCTCGCCGCCGATATCGACAATGTCGCCGCTGGGCAGCACCACCTTGAGGCCCAGCACGTGGTTGGTGGTAACGCCGTACTTGAGGCAGTGGACACCGCCAGAATTTTCCGCCACGTTGCCGCCCACAGAGCACACCGACTGGCTAGAGGGGTCGGGGGCGTAATAAAACCCGGCCCCACTCACCGCCTGGGTGACCCAGTTGTTGATCACCCCTGGCTGCACCACCACCTGCTGGTTCTCTAAATCCACCCCAAGAATCTGGTTCATGGTGGCGGTGACGATCAGCACCGAGTCGGCGATGGGCAGCGCCCCGCCCGAGAGGCCCGTGCCCGCCCCCCGGGCCACAAAGGGCACATGGAATTGGTTGCAAACTTTTACCGCCGCTGCCACCTGCTCGGTGGTTTTGGGCAGCACCACTACAGCGGGTCGCTGGCGATAGCTGGTCAGCCCGTCGCACTCATAGACCAGCAGCTCTTCTTTGCGGCGAATGACGCGATCGCTCCCCAAGGCTGCAATAAACGCATCAATTATCGTTGCCCAATGGGGGACAACGCCCTGCTGTGGGGGGCGGGCTGCTACGGTCATCGCTCTACACCGCTAAGACTGTCTCCGATCCTAACGCGAAATGCCGCTCACCTCAGCCATTCGCTGGCTGTGGCGCAGCTTGTCCGTATCATCACATCAGGGTGCAAAGGCCTGCACTCTGATGTGATGATGCTCCAACCTTCAAGGACAAAGAGCACCTGGCTAACCAGTTCAACAATTTAATGCGGATGGCGAGACTCGAACTCGCACAGCGTAAGCCACACGCCCCTCAAGCGTGCGTGTCTACCGATTCCACCACATCCGCAGGTGTTTCCTGAACTGTACTCAAGTAGGCAATATCGAGGAATGCGATCGCCCAAGCACAAGCTCAGATATATAAGAGTAAACCATAATGGGCCCCTTAGCAGAGCTAAGCCCAGCAATTTTATCGCCCCACCCCCGTGATAGGATCAGCAACCGTCGTATGATGCTGGTTATGGTCGGTTGCGGCAGTGGGCTAGGGTTGCTTGGCTGAGCTGCAAACCCCAATGGTCTGTTGCTATTTGCCCTACGTACATGCGCTTTTCTAAGATTTTGATTGCCAACCGGGGAGAAATTGCGCTGCGCATCCTCCGCACCTGTGAAGAAATGGGCATAGCCACCGTTGCGGTTCACTCCACCGTCGATCGCCACGCCCTGCATGTGCAGCTAGCCGACGAAGCGGTGTGCATTGGCGAAGCCCCCAGCCAAAAGAGCTATCTCAACATTCCCAATATCATTGCCGCTGCGCTCACCCGCAACGCCAGCGCCATTCACCCCGGCTACGGCTTTTTGGCCGAAAACGCCCGCTTTGCCGAAATCTGCGCCGACCACCAGATCACCTTTGTCGGCCCCTCTCCCGACTCCATTCGCAGAATGGGCGACAAATCGACCGCCAAAGCCACCATGCAAGAGGTCGGGGTGCCCACGGTGCCCGGCAGCGGCGGCCTGCTCACTGACGAAGCCGAAGCCTACGCCACCGCCAGCGAAATCGGCTATCCGGTGATGATCAAGGCCACCGCTGGCGGCGGGGGGCGCGGTATGCGCCTGGTCAACAACGAGTCTGAGCTGATCAAAGCCTTTATGGCCGCCCAGGGCGAGGCCCAGGCCGCCTTCGGCAACTCCGGCGTGTACATGGAAAAATTTATCGATCGCCCCCGCCACATCGAGTTTCAGATCTTGGCCGACAGCTACGGCAACGTGGTGCATCTGGGCGAGCGCGACTGCTCGATTCAGCGGCGACACCAAAAGCTGCTCGAAGAAGCCCCTAGCCCCCGCCTCACCGCCGAGCAGCGAGAGAAAATGGGAGCAGCAGCGGTGCTGGCCGCTAAATCGATCAACTACGTGGGGGCGGGCACCGTTGAGTTTCTGGTCGATAGCCAGGGCAACTTCTACTTCATGGAGATGAATACCCGCATTCAGGTCGAGCACCCGGTCACCGAAATGATCACCGGCATTGACCTGATTGCCGCCCAGCTCACCATTGCCCAGGGCGAAAAGCTGCCCTTCACCCAGTCAGATATTCAAATTCGTGGCCATGCGATCGAGTGCCGCATCAACGCCGAAGACCCCGACCACAACTTTCGCCCCAACCCCGGTCGCATCAGCGGCTACCTGGCCCCCGGCGGCATGGGCGTGCGGATGGATTCCCACGTCTACACCGACTACGAAATTCCGCCCTACTACGATTCCCTGGTGGGCAAGCTGATTGTCTGGGGGCCAGACCGCCCCACCGCCATCCGCCGCATGCGCCGCGCCCTGCGGGAGTGCGCCATTACCGGGTTGCCCACAACCATTGGCTTTCATCAAAAGGTGCTAGAAAACGCGAACTTTCTCAGTGGCGATGTCTACACCAACTTTGTCGCCGAAATGATGGCCGTGAAGTGAGTAACCTGAGTTCGGGCTAACCTCTCCCCCTCCGAAGGAGGGGTGCCCAAAGGGCGGGGTGGGTTAAACCTACGGTCAAAATAAACGTCTCTAGATATGGCAAGTTGCTGTGCTGGCAAAGACTCAACCACCCCTACCCCTCCCAAGGAGGAATGGGCCTGCTTCGCCTTACATAGCTTGTTCATTGGTGGCTATAGGCTTAGCAGCCGCATCATCGCCGCATCATAGTCTGTGTAGGCCTTGACACCGGTAAGAGTCTCGACCAACTCGCCCTGCTTAAAGAACATAACTGCCGGTATGCCCTTGAGGCCAAATCGCTTGGTAATGCCTCGATTGGCGTCAAAGTCTATTTTCACAACAGCCACCGCGTTGGTAGAGCTATTCTCTCCAGTATTGCTGTAGGCCTCGGCCAGGCGGTCTATCAGCGGTGCCACTCGTTTACACGATCCACACCAGGAGGCCATGCAGTCTACTACCAGGTGCGGTTCACGGGCCAGGAGGGCATTGAGCCCTGCTTCGTCGTCAATCAAGGGCGCTGAACTGCTGTTGTCTTGACCCAGCTGGGCCAACTCCCGAGCGACTTCGGCGAATGGCAGGCTGGCATTGACGGTAATGAGGTGCGATCGCCCCTTAGCGTCACCCTCCGTCTCTCGCTGCCGATAATACTCCAGCAGCGGCGCTACCTCTGCTTCGTGCCGCGCCAACCACTCACGAATGCTGGCGATCGGTGCTGACGAATTTTGCTGGGTCGAGAGTCGATTGATCAAAAGCCCAGTCATCGCCTTGAGATAGACCACCGTCGCCACCGGCTGCCCTACCGCTGCCCACCATTGATCAAAAGCCTGAGCCTGGGCCAGCGTGCGTGGAAAACCGGCTAAGACCCACCCCTTCAGCATGGCATCTGGCTGTTCTAACCGCTTTCGCAGCAGCTTGATCACCAAGTCATCGGGCACCAATTCCCTCGCTTCGAAGTAAGGGCGAGCCTCAACCCCAATGACAGACCCTTGGTCTATAGCTGCATCCAACAGATCGCCCAGGGCAACATAGGGAACTTGCCAGCGCTCAGCTAACCCCGCCGCTTGGGCTTTTACCTCAACCCCCGGCGGCCCCAACAGGATAAGTTGCTTCGTTTCCATTGCACTGCGGTGCCCCATACTGGCTAGATCTGATCAAAATCCTATCCGATCTCTCCCAGCTCCTCAGAACAAAGGGCATTAACTGTTACCAATTAGATTTTGGAGCGGCGGATGCCCAGAAACCGGGCTCAACAGTCAAGATTAGAAGACAGGCTTAAAAGGCCGAAAGTTTTATACGAAATCCGATTTGGTAAACCCCGATTCACAATCAGGGACCCCTTAGGGGCGTAGCATGTTACGCCCCTACAAAGCGGGTGTATTCAAGTCAGATGCGGTATTAAACCTATTCTCCCGACGCCTGGCCATCGCGGCGGCCCAGCTCATAGACACCACAGCCGATCGCTGCGATCACTCCAAGGCTGACAGCCCAGCTATCGCCCAGAGATAGAGCCAGAGCCCAGTAGGTTAAAGCCCCCACCGCCAAAAACGGTACCATACCCAGCAGCGAGGCCCGCAGAGACCCTTCTCCCCAGCGGCTTTCAAGGGTTGCAAGCACTCGCTCGGCCAGGGGAGAAAACCCCCAGTAGAGGGCGATCGCCCACAGGGCCATACCGGCAACAGCAGCCGCATCAACCGCGATCGATAGCTGTGACAAGACGGGTTGCGACAAGGCAGTCACCAAAATCGGGTAAATGAAAAAGCCCAAAGCTGAGTGCTCTGGGCCACTGTTTGAAGCAGATTACCATTCCTGTAAGCAGCTTGCCGTTAAAGTAGCCAGCTCAGATCGTTGAACCTGTGCCGTAAAACTTTGCGAGAGCATTGATCTACAACACTCTAGAGCTGGTCGCGATCGGGGCGATAGGGCGGCATGCCCGGATCGCTGCGATAGCGATCGTTGTACTCTCCCCGGCTCTTGGGCGGGCGACGACGGCGCAGGCGATCATCGCCAGGTCTCGGGGTGCCGTAGCCATCGGGACCGTAGGGGCCATCTTGTGGGCGATCGCCCATGGGACGATCTAGGGGGCGATCGCCTGTGGGTCGATCTAGAGGGCGATCTGCCGGTCGATCTAGGGGCCGATCTCTAGGGCTGTCGTCGCGCCGCATAGGGCGACCGTCGCCATAGACATCAGCGTTATAAGGGGGTCGGCTTGGCTCACCTCTACCCTCCAGCATCGGTCGCGGACGACTGTAGGGGTCAGTTGGGCCATAGTCACGCCGGTCTAACTCTGCCCGTAGGCTAGGGCGGTTATCAGGAGGGTAGGCTCGGGGGCGACCACCTCGAGCCGGGGGGCGATAGCCACCGCCATCAAATTCGCCATCGACTTGAAAGTTAGCTTTAGCTAGGGGCTCCCTGGAATTGATATTTTGAATCATCAGCGACACCAACATGCCGACCATCAGCATCTGCTGAAATGAAGAGAGCACGTCAAGGTTCAGGTTGGCGAGCAGAAACAACCCAGACAGCAAAAACAGAATGGCATAGACTTTATCGACATCGCGCTCGTAGCCGGGCTTGAGCCGATCTAAAAAGAACAGCGCCACGCCGCAGATCACCATAAAGATGCCCAGCAGCAGGGGGACGGGGGTACCAAAATTCACGGCAAATTCCTCTTAGGCGATCGCCTCTGCCAACCGAATACGCTAATTCTAACGGACTTAGAGAGTTCCAAAGACTATAGCTGTAAAAAGGGCTCAACAGTCGAGCCAACCAAATAGTGCCCAACCATTAAGCCCTTGAGCTGTCTCTGACCCAGGCCAGAGGACTTATTTCTCCTAGCGGCTGCGCTGAATCTTGTCGCGCTGGCTTACAAACACCAGAAAAATGGTGGCCGGAACAATAATGATCACGGCACCAGCGAGAAGGCTTAGCAAGAAGTTGGTTAAAGACGGTGTCATATCGTTTGATCCTGATTAGCGATTGAGGCCAATTGTTAATGACTATTATTGATCATTATTGGCCAACCTATAGCGGTCAACCCATCTGACCTCTCTCTTTAGCCTGAGCGTCAGACAACAAAAGCCATCCAGCGGGCTTTCCCGCACCGTCGAGATGGGCAGCAGCCCGCCAGTAAAGCCTTAGAATTGGAAAGCAGAGTTTTCGGAGCTTGACCTGTGGCTACCACCCAAATACTAAATCTAGGCGTTAGCCTGTCGCTGGGGCTAATGACCTTGCTATTCATTTTTCGCATTGTGCTCACCTGGTACCCCCAGGCCGACCTCTCCAAGCTACCTCTGTCCCTAGTGGCTTGGCCCACAGAGCCGCTGCTGGTACCTATGCGCAAGCTGGCCCCTCCCATCGGCGGCGTAGACATCGCTCCTGTTATCTGGGTGGGCATTGTCACACTGTTGCGCGAAGTTTTAGTGGGTCAGCAGGGGCTACTGCGCATGATGGGCTAAAGTTCCTCGTCTGATAGCTCTCGATTGTCTAGGGTTAGCTCTAGGGTCATTGGCTCTGCCTCGGCGGCGGCAGCCTCTAGAGGCACGGGCTCAGCTGCAGCTTCTTCCTGCTTCGTTTCGAGATTGAGGGGAATGCGTAGGGGTTGAGCCTGTTCTTGCTCTTCTGCCATGGTGGGCAGCGATTCGATCAAATCATCTAGCGGGCGAGGAATGACCATGACGGCGTGCAGTTCACCAATGCGCTCGGCCTCATGGATGCCAGCTTCGATGGCGATCGCCACGTTGGGCAACGACCCTCGGATCAAAATTGTGCAGAGCCCTTCACCGATAGCCTCGTGGGACATCAGCTCCACATCTGCTGATTTTGTCATGGCATCGGCGGCCCCCACCATGGCCGGAAAACCACGGGTCTCTAGCAGGCCGATGGCCTGACTGCCCAGCTTATTGCCCCCCTCTCGGCGCAGTTGCTCCCAGCGGACGCAGATGGGCAGCACCGCTTCTAAGTTGGGCAACGGGCGTGGAATTAGACTAGATGAAGACTGCTGGCCATTCTCTTCTACGGCTTCGACCCCGGCAGCAACGGCCATACGCACATTGGCAATGCCACCGCGCACGATCGCCGTGCAATGTCCGCCGCCGGTTTTCTCATAGCCCACCAGCAGCACATCGGCGGCCTTGAGCATAGCATCAGCCGCCCGCACCACCACCGGAAAACCCGTCGCCGACACCATGCCCAGAGCAGTCCCGCGATATCTGTCGCGCCGCTCGGCCTCAGCAGGCTGGGGAGCTGGAGTAGCCAGAGTTAGGCGTTTTTGAGCAGGCTTGAGGTCGATGGGCGAGGCGATCTGGCCGTCGGGTTGCATAGAGTGCCTCTGCACAGGGGTATCCATCTCTCCATTCTACGGCCTGTTCTCTGGTGTCGCGCCAATGGTAGCGCTATTGATAGACTGTCGCTGGGGAAATAGGGTTTCTAGCAGGCGACTTACCTGGGTTTTGCCGTAAACCTGCGAGCCGTTTTGGCTGGGGCTGTCTTGAGCACTGCCGTTCTGAACGCCGTCGTTCTGAGCGCCGTTTTGCATCGGGCCAGCCTGAATCGGGCTAGGTTGCTTAAAACGGCTGGTGCCAGCGGCGACATCCACCGGCCCGTTGGCAACCTGACCACTGGCGCTGGTGACCAACGGATCAGGCTGTCGGCCTGCTGAGCTCTGGAGCCCATTGCCTGAAGCAGGCTGGCTCGGATCGCCCACCAAAGACCCAGATCGTACAACCTGAGTAGCCCCTACCCTGGGGTTGATCACAGTGCTGTTAGCCGCGATGCAGGTATGTTGACCAATGATGCCATGGCCTACCACTAGTACGCCACTGCCTAAACTAGCCCCTACACCGATCGATAGATCGCCGTTACGAGCCTGTACCACTACATCAGCCCCTAAACAAACACCCGCCGCAACAATTAAGCGACAGCCAGGCTCAGCGCCCAAAATGACCCCAGGGGCGATCGCCACCCCAGGCGCTATATCCACATCTCCCTGGATATGAACGTTGGTGAACTGGGCGATCGCCTGAGCCGGTACAGCCACGGTCAAAGTTCGCGCTCGGGATAGGTTAAGGACGCTGAATCGTCGCCTCGTAGACCCGCTTTTTCACCTTCGGGTCAGTGCCAATCAGACGCAAGTACTGGCCAGAATGGTGGCGAAGCTGAGCATCTAGGGCTGTGAGAATATCAGAAGCTCGATTGCCCTCCAGGATACCCACGGTCTGCCATGCCCCGCTCCGATAGCGGCGTACATCGGCGCTCTCTAGGCTGAGCCGACAGCCCTGGTTAAAGAGCTGCTGCACCTGCTGCACCACCTCTGGGGGCAGACCACCTACAGGAGCCGACCCATTGCTGGCATGGCTGCTAGGGGCGGAATAAGACTGCGTTGATGGATAAGATGGCGATGGCGCAGCAGAACTTTTGTCGCCAGGTCGCTGGATGGTAATAGCAGCGATGCGCCGCTTGGCCTTAGGATCAATGCCAAAAATCCGCACGTAATCGTTGGGGTGCTCGGCCATACAGCCATTGATGGCAGCCATCACATCCCCCTCATGGGTGCCGGTGATGGGCCTACAGGTCTGCCACACATTGCTACTGTAGCGGCGGCTGTCGGCGTGCTCAGTGCCAATGTGGTAGCCCTGGCTGAGCCACTGGCGCACCTGCTGAGCTATTTCCCCAGAAGCCTGGGGCGCACCACCACTAGACCCCGTTGCTGCGTAGGATGAACTCGACCCGCCGCCAGATCTAGATGGAGCAGCCGGAGGGTTGCCACCGGGGCGTTGAATAGTAATCGGAGCGACCCGACACTTGGCCCGAGGGTCGATGCCAAACAGGCGCACATATTCTCCAGAGTGCTCGGCTAGACAGCGCTCTAGGGCAGAAAAGACGTCCCCCTCCCGAGAGGACTCAATGGGGCTACAGGTTTGCCACACATTGCTGCTGTAGCGACGGCTGTCGGCGTGCTCGGTGCCAATGCGGTATCCCTGGCTTAAGTACTGACGCACCTGTTGCACGACTTCAGGTGCTAAGGAACCGTTGACCGAAGCTGTGGCAGGGCGGTAGGCACCATTGCTAGTAGGGGCGCTGCCGCCGCTGGCGGCTACGGGCTTGCCGTCAGCTCGCTGAATGGTGATTGGGGCTACCCGCTGCTTGACTCGGGGGTCAACGCCAAACATGCGCACATATTCTCCAGAGTGCTCGGCTAGACAGCGCTCTAGAGCTGCCAGCACCTCTGACTCTCGGTGCGACTGAATGGGGCTGCAGGTCTGCCAAACCCCGCTGCGATAGCGGCGTACATCGGCGTGCTCGGTACCAATGGTCAAACCCTGGGCCAAATATTGGCGGGCTCGCTGAACCACATCGGGGGGTAGCAGTTGAGAAGTCATAGTGCCTAATCCATCGCGTTCGGTTGGGTGTGCTGCGCTGTAGGTTGCGCCATCGGAAGGGGGTGACCAAACTGGCCTCACTGGGATAGCCGGGCCAGGGGTGCCAGAAAGTTCTCTAATCAAAGCAATATCAGTAGGGCCGACATCGGGTAGGGCGTCGGCTTGGTGCTGCTGGGTAATGACCGAGCCAGAGGGCACTAGCTTACCCGACGGGATCTCCACATCTTGTACAAGGGCATGCATCATGACGACACAGCCAGCCCCCAGTCGAGCGTTAAAGATGGTAGAGCGAAAGCCCACGTAGCAGTCAGCACCGATGTAGACCGGCCCCTGCACCAGCACCTTGTAAGTGATCAAGGCGCGATCGCCCACCCAAACAGCGTAGGGAGAGCGGTTGTCTCCCAGAACCCGCCCCTGCCCACGGCCATAGACTGCGGCCCCTTCTTGGAGACTGCTGTCTGCTCCCAGGTGCACCGAAGCCCCAGCATCAGCACAGACAGTCACTCCTGCTGCCAGGGTCACTCCTGCTGCCATCGCCACCTGGCCCTGCACCTGAGCCAGGGGATGCACTCCCGCTGGCTGCTGACCGCTGGAATAGCCCTGCTCTGATACCGCTACCTGGGACGGAGATACCGCTGATGTGCGGATCGCCATTGCCTAAATCCTCCAAAACTATCTCTAGCCGGTGACCTAGACCACCCAGCCCAATGGAGTTGAGAATGAGCTCAACACTAGGTTCACTGTGGCTGAAGCCACAGTGAACCTAGCCAAAATCGTCCCGCTTGTTGTAGAGGTTGCCATCGTCAAGACTGACGGTATCAACGATCGCAATCACCGCTGCATCTACTGGACGATTTTCGTAGCCGTGGTGCTGACGAGCTCCACTCCCCTGAGTGATGAGCACCCACTCCCCAGGGCCAGCACCGACTACATCGGCCGCTACCGTATAGTCAGGTAGCAGATCGCCAGCTTCGCTAATTAACTGCACCAGCAAAAACTTAACGCCGCTTAGGGTGGGCTCTTTGCAGGTACTCACCACGGTGCCGCGAACCTTGGCCAAGAGCATAGCGACCTATCTGCCGTAGGGGCGAATACCGCTGACGCTCTCACGGAACTGCTCTACCGCTTCGGTATAGCGAATGGGCAGCACAAACTCAAGGTTTTCGTGGGGACGAGCAATGATGTGGGTAGACAGCACCTGCCCACCATTAACCCGCTTGACGTTCTCAATACCAGCGGCAACCGAGGCTTGCACCTCAGACACATCGCCCCGAATAATTACGGTGACGCGACCACTGCCAATTTTTTCGTAGCCTACCAGAGTAACCCGGGCGGCCTTGACCATGGCGTCAGCCGCTTCTACCACAGCGGGAAAGCCCAGGGTCTCAACCATGCCAACTGCAATTGCCATACTGTTATATGCCTTTCTTCAAAAATTACGAGAGTTCAAAACGAGACCGCTGCGGGCTTGCCCTAGCCTATTGCCAAAGCCTGGACAGCCCCTAAAACCCAAAATAAACAGGCTCACAAAAATAGCCTTCTCAGACTTAAAGCCTAAGCCCTAGGTACGAAACTGCTCTACTGCTTCGGTGTAGCGAATGGGCAACACAAACTCAAGGTTCTCGTGAGGACGGGCAATGATGTGAGTCGACAGCACTTCGCCACCGTTAACCCGCTTGACATTTTCAACGCCAGCCGCAACCGAGGCCTGCACCTCAGACACATCGCCCCGCACAATTACGGTGACACGGCCACTGCCAATTTTTTCGTAGCCTACCAAGGTAACCCGTGCAGCTTTCACCATCGCGTCAGCCGCTTCTACCACGGCCGGAAAACCCAGGGTCTCAATCATTCCAACAGCAATCGGCATAGTCGAATCTCCTTGATAAATTTTAGGCGACTTGAGGCTTATCCGGCGTTCTCTAACACTTTCACAAGCGCTAAAACACAAGCGCCAAAAACTCGCCCCGAAAACCAAAGGCGGGGATCAGCCCTGAAAAAGCGAAGCTTCAAGGTTGCCTAAAAACTCTTGATGACAGATTAAGCATAGGTGTCCGTAGTCCCTTTTGCAATATAAGCCTCAATGATTGTTGCTAATGTTGAGTATTATTAAATCTTATATTACAAAGCTTTTTTATTCGTAATCAATGTACAGGTTATGGGGTGCCTGCTCATTTCATGGTAACTAGCTATTCGAAGGTTGCGCTTTCTGGCGATGGGTGGGGTCATCTCAGAGTTTGGTTCCTCCGCCACATGTCGGCCAATGTCTTTGAGGAAGTTGTTGCTGAAATAGAACACTCAACTCGTTGGTCTGACCTCCGAAGCGCTCCAGAGAATCAGGTAGAATAGCAAAAAAGCTCTGGAAATCAAGGCCTCAGCGCTTGATGGGTAGAGCTTGCAAGGGCTGAGGTCTTTTGTTTGCGCCCTGGGCTGGGTAATGTCTCTTGCCCCATGGGGCAGTAAAGGCGGTGGGGTACTAGGCCACTCACTTTGGCGCCTGAAAGCTGGCTCTTGAGTCAAGCCAATAGGCCTCTACTCGATGTCACCCATGTCCTTGAGTGGTCGTGTGCGCTGGTAATAGGCGGGCTGGGTCACCGTTCAAAAGACTGAGGAGCAGTCGGCTCTGGGGTCAGGTTCAAAATTTGGGATTTTTGCGGCCTAGGCTTGCTCCAGGGAAAAGCCTCTAGGCACACAAATGAGCCCCAAGCACGAGAGGTAAGGTGTTGTCGAGAGCGTCAGGATGACCCAATTTTTTGTCGAAACTAGTTGGCTACTCCCGGTTTATGGCCTGATCGGGGCAATGCTGGCGCTGCCTTGGGCAATGGGGCTGATTCGTCGTACTGGCCCTCGCCCTGCGGTCTATCTAAATATCTTGATGACTCTGGTGGCCTTTGGTCACGGTCTGATGGCCTTTCGAGGCATTTGGACTGAGGGGCCGCGGATGTTGCTCTACCCCTGGTTTGACTTTGCCGATTTGCACCTGACCCTGGCCTTCGATATTTCTTTACTCAACCTGGGGGCGCTGGAGTTGATTACGGGCCTGAGCCTGCTGGCTCAGGTGTTTGCCCTGGGTTACCTGGAGAAAGACTGGGCACTGGCCAGATTCTACGGGCTCATGGGCTTTTTTGAGGCAGCTATGAGCGGTCTGGTGCTGAGCGGTTCGCTGTTTGTCTCCTACTCGTTGCTGGAGATGCTGACGCTGTCTACCTATCTGCTGGTGGGGTTTTGGTTTGCCCAGCCCCTGGTAGTCACCGCTGCCCGTGATGCCTTTTTGACCAAACGCATTGGTGACGTGCTGCTGCTGATGGGGGTGGTGGCCCTGGCCTCACTGACTGGCAGTCTCGACTTTAACGATCTGTACGAGTGGGTGAAGGTTGAAACCCTGTCCCCTGCCCTGGCTACCTTGCTAGGATTGGCCCTCATCGCCGGGCCGATTGGCAAATGTGCCCAGTTTCCCCTGCATCTCTGGCTTGACGAGGCCATGGAAGGGCCAAACCCCGCATCAATTTTGCGCAATTCTGTGGTGGTCACTTGTGGTGCCTATGTTCTGATTCGACTCCAGCCGATCGTAGTATTGTCGCCAGTGGCCCTGGGCACACTGGTGGCAGTCGGTACAGTGACCGCAGTGGGAGCATCCCTGGTGGCTCTGGCCCAGGTTGATCTCAAGCGCACCTTTTCCTATTCCACCAGTGCTTATCTGGGGCTAGTCTTTATTGCGGTGGGTACTGAGTGGCCGGGGGCGGCGATCGCTCTGCTGCTCACCCACGCCATAGCTAAGGCGCTGATCTTTATGGCGGTAGGCGCGATTATCACCACCACTAACTGCCAAAGTCTTACGGAACTGGGCGGGCTGGGGCGAAAAATGCCCGCCACTACCCTGGCCTACATCTCTGGTGCCCTGGGTATGGTGGGGGTTGTGCCCCTGGGCTGCTTCTGGGGTCTGCGCATGGGGGCCGACTTTTTGCACGGCGACTACCCTCTACTGGCAGCGGTGTTCTTTTTGGTAAATGGGCTGACAGCGCTGAACCTGACACGGGTGTTTAGGCTGGTTTTCCTGGGCGATGCTCAGCCAAAAACCCGCCGCGCACCGGAGGTGCCCTGGCCGATGGCCGTGCCCATGGTCACCCTCTCGGTGGTGACGCTGTTGGTGCCCGTCATCATGGGCAAGCTGGCTCTGCTGCCCCCGCTGGAATATATTGACTGGCCGGTAGCCCTGCTGATGTTAGCTACAGGCTGGGCCGGGGTGATTGTCGGGGCAACGGCACCGTTGTCGAGGTCGCTGGCGCGATCGCTCAACCGCCCTGTGCGTATTGCTCAAGACTTGCTGGCCTACGACTTTTATACCGAGCGTCTTTACGACAAAACCGTAGTGGCGGCGGTGTCTAGCCTAGCCAACTTCAGCAGTTGGTTTGACCGCTACGTGGTCGATGGCCTCGTGAATGGGGTAGGGCTGGCTTCACTGTTTGGCGGCGAAGGCCTCAAGTACAGCGCCTCGGGCCAGTCGCAGCTCTATCTGCTAACCATTTTTGCCGGGGTGGGGCTGTTGGGAATTTTCATGACCTGGACACTTTGGTAACCGCTAACGATGCTGACTGCACTGATTTTAATTCCGCTGGTGGGGGCGCTGGCGCTGATTATTTGGCCCGGCAAGCTAGAGTCGCAGACGGCCAAGGTTGTCGCCATTGCCAGCCTGGTGGCCACCCTCGCAGTGCTGGCAGTGCTGGGCAGTCAGTTTGAGCTGACGACGCCAGGGTTTCAGTTTGAGGAGCTGCTACCCTGGGTCGAGCCCCTAGGGCTGAGCTACCGATTGGGCCTAGATGGGCTGTCGCTGCCATTGCTGGTAATTAACAGCCTGCTGAGTATTGTGGCGATCTACATTACTGACCCCAAGCTCCATCGAGTGAGGCTTTACTACGTGCTGCTGTTGGTGATCAACAGCGCCGTAGCCGGAGCTTTTCTGGCGGCTAACCTACTGTTGTTTTTTATCTTCTACGAGCTAGAGCTGATCCCGCTGTATCTGCTGATCGCCATCTGGGGCGGCGCGCGGCGCGGCTATGCAGCCACTAAGTTTCTGATTTATACCGCCCTGTCGGGGATTTTGATTTTGGGGGCATTTTTGGGTCTGGTGTGGCTATCGGGCAACGCCAGCTTTGACTACAACAGCGACCTGGCCACTGCCCTCAGCCTCAGCCAGCAGGTCGGCCTGCTGGTGGCGCTGCTGATCGGCTTTGGTATCAAAATTCCGTTGTTTCCCTTTCACACCTGGCTCCCTGATGCCCACGTAGAAGCCAGTACTCCGGTGTCGGTGCTGCTGGCGGGGGTGCTGCTCAAACTGGGCACCTACGGGGTGGTGCGCTTTGGCCTGGGTCTGCTGCCCGAAGCCTGGATGGCCCTCGCCCCCTGGATGGCCACCTGGGCGGTGATCAGCGTGCTCTATGGATCGCTGGCGGCGATCGCCCAGACTGACATGAAAAAAATGGTGGCCTACAGCTCCATTGGCCACATGGGCTACGTGCTGCTGGCGGCGGCGGCCTCTACCCCGGTGAGCATTGTAGCCACTGTGTTTCAAATGATCAGCCACGGGCTGATTTCGGCGCTGCTGTTTTTGCTGGTGGGGGTAGTGTACAAGACCACAGGCACCCGCGATCTGAACGTACTGCGTGGCCTGCTCAACCCGGAGCGGGGGTTACCCTTCGTGGGCTCGATGATGATTCTGGGGGTGATGGCCAGTGCTGGCATTCCTGGCATGGTGGGCTTTATCTCTGAGTTCCTGGTATTTCGAGGCAGCTTTTTAATCTTTCCGGTACAGACCCTGTTGTGTATGGTGGGCTCAGGGCTGACGGCAGTGTACTTTTTGCTACTGGTGAACCGGGCTTTCTTTGGCCGACTGGCGATCGCCGCTCCCACCAACGCGCCTCAGCTCGATATTGTGCTGCCCTCAGTTCCCTGGCGCGATCGCGCCCCAGCCCTGGGCCTGGCGGTGCTGATCATTGCCTTTGGGCTTCAGCCCAACTGGCTGGCCCGCTGGAGTAAACACACTACCCTGGTACTCCACGAGCCCTATCAGGAGTTTGTGGTAGGTGAGTCACGCTTTACCCCAACAAATTCAGCGGCATTGCCCAGCACCGTAGCCGATACCCTGCTGACTGCGCCCACCTTTGCCCCTAGCTTTGAGGTCTCACTGCCATGACCAAAACCCTGACTGTGCCAACACCTCATCCCCTAGAGCCCTTTATCGATCGGTTGCTCAACGCCGAGGCGCTGCTGCCCGACTCCGAGACTAACGTGTTAGAGGTGGTGGGCATTCTCAAAAGCTACGGGGTAGTACTCGACGCCTACTCCGACAACTTGATCTACATTGCTGATCACCAGTTTCTGGTGCTGTTTCCCTTCTTTAAATATTTCAACGGCAAGGTCACCCTGCCCCAGCTGCTGCGCCACTGGTGGCACGATCGCATCAATTTTGAGTACGCCGAATACTGCATGAAAACCATGCTCTGGCACGGCGGCGGCAAAATGGATGAGTATCTCGACAGCGAGGAGTTTTTGGGGCTCTGCCAAACCGCCGTTGCCGCCAAAATTAAAACCAACCCTCTGATCCGCAGCCTCCACGGCATCTTTCCCGATTTTTTACCCGAGCAGGTGCGCCAACTCGCCTACTACAGTGCCCTGGGCCAATTTTGGCGGGTGATGAGTGACCTATTTATCGACCTGTCTGATGCCTACGACGCGGGCCAGGTGCAGACTATTCCCGAGGTGGTGGCCTTTGTCAAGGCAGGACTAGTTGCGGCAGCAGCTAACCCCATCACCTACAGCGTCGCGATCGACGGCAAAACCTACGACCTCATGCCCCAATCGGCGGGGCTGACTTTTTTGATGGATGTGGCAGTGCCCTATGTAGAGGCTGTGTTCTTTCGCGGCACGCCTTTTTTGGGTACGGTATCGTACAACGCCCAGGCGGGCCAAATCTCTCCGGAGCAGGGTCGCTTTGACTACGGCGCGCTCTACGCCGACCCACTGCCCATCGGTGGAGCAGGCATTCCCCCCACCCTGTTGATGCAGGACATGCGCCACTACCTGCCCAACTACCTGGCAGCGTTCTACCAATCTAGCGGGCGGGGGCTGGACGATGTGCGAGTCAAGATTTGCCAGAGCTTTCAAAAGTCAATGTTCTGCGTCACCAGCGCTTCGCTGCAAGGGCTGCTGCCTCACCCCGCCGATACCCAAGACCCAACCGAGCAAGCCGCCAACCACGCCTTCCTCGCCGGGTGGATGGATCGTCTCGCAACTTCGCGACTAGACGTTGTGCAGCTGTAAAAAATGTCATTTTATTCTGTAATGATCAAGAATGATCAAGGCAACCAGTTTTCGTCTAGGGCTTGTTCTAAGGTGAAGTCTGGCTCTTGAGGAACCAGCTTTGCATTCAACTCACTAGCCTCTAAAAATAGCTTTCTGCCGTTTTTGTATTGTTTGGCAAAGTTGCTTTCTAAAAAGGACTTCAAGCTTGGGCTGGCTTCCAAATAGGCTTGAATCTCTAGACGAAAGTTTCTCAATTCTAACTTCCAGCCTCTCAGGCAGTTTTCTCGTTCAGTTTCCCAATACTTAACTTTGAGAAGGTGTTCACAGAGTCTCCTAAGATAGCTGGAGACAGCATGTTTTTCAATTCTCCCCAAGCTTTCTATTTCCTCAATTAGGTTTTCTAGGTCAAGGCTCGAAAAATTGTGCGATCGCAGCTGCATCACCGTCTGATCTAACCAAAGCTGGTAGTCAGCGTCGTATAACAACAATGACTTTACGTTTATCCTGGAGGTCATAATTTAAGCCCTCTGGTGACTACAGGTGGTGAGGTGGCTAGACCTAACTCCATCAGGAAGGAGGTTCGCCTATTATAGCGACGGCCACAACCTACGGGTTGAGTCACCAACCCAGTAGCATTAGATTAGGGGGTTCAAACACTTGAGTTATCTGTATTGTGCTGTGCCTGGTTGCGATCGCGTTCGGCCAGCTGCAGCAACATTTCTTGGTGAATTTGGCGGGTGATGGGGTAGAAACGAGTCAATAACATCGACATTACCAGCAGCACCATCGGCACTGGGCCAATAAAAATGCGAATTGCCAGCAGGGCCGAATCGGGCTGTACCGTGGCCTCGCTGATAAACCCCGAAAATTGCAGTGCCAAACTGACTAAAAACAGCCCCAGGGCTAGCCCCACCTTTTGCAATAGCGTCATAAAAGCGTAGAAAATGCCCTCCCGTCGCTGGCCGGTTTTGATCTCGTCTAGCTCAATCACGTCGGGCAGCATAGCCCAGGGCACCACGTAGGCAGTGGCCACTCCAAAGCTAATGAAAATACACAGCAGGTAGAGGGCTACCACCTGCCCCGGCTGCACAAAAAACAGCGCAATCTGGGCAATAATCCAGATACCGATGCCGATGTAAAACACCTCCTGCTTACCCAGGCGACGGCTGAGGTAGTTGACCACCACCATCATCAAAATAGCGGTGCCCTGCACCAGTAGAGCCGCTAAAAAGTACGAGTCAAGCCCCATCCAAAAGGTGGCGTAAAAAGGGATGATGCTGGCGGTCATTTGCAGGGCCAGCCAGGCAAACAGGTAGATGCCCACCACAAACATAAAGGCCCGGTTGGCAAACACCACCTTAATTTGTTCAATAAAAGGCAGCGCTGGTTCCTCAGTGGGAGCTGGTTGCAGGGCGTTGCGCTGCACGGCGTAAGGGTAGGTGCCCCACACACACCACAGCAGTGGCAGCACCGACAGCACTGAGCAGATGCCTCCCAGTACTAAGTACTGCTGACGCTGGTCGGCAATCGCTTGGGTGATCACGAGGCCGAGGCCCAGGGCAGCGATCGCCCCAAATAGAGACGACCCTAGCCGAAAGGCTGTCAGCTCGGTGCGCTCGTCGTAGTCTTTAGTGAGTTCAGCGGTGAGGGTGGTGTAGGGCAGGTTTACCACTGTGTAAAACACCTGAAACAACAGCGACATCACCACGTAGTACCAAAACCGGGCGGTGTCACTCTCCCACCCCGGCACCACCCAAGTGAGAAAAAACGTCACCCCAAACGGAATTGCCCCCAGCACAATCCAGGGGTAGCGGCGGCCCCAGCGGGTACGGGTCTTATCGCTCAAATAGCCGATAAACGGGTCGTTGACCGCATCCCAAATGCGCCCGATCGCCAGTACTGAGCCCGCCGCCACCGGGCTCAGCCCCGCCGCCGTCGTTAAAAAGATCAAAAACGAAAATGCCAGCAGGTTGGCGGTCATCCCCGGCCCAATGTCTCCGGCCCCAAAGGCTAGCTTGCCCGCTAGGGAAAACTTCGGGGGGGCAGCGGGGGGGGAAGGAACATTAGTAGCCATGGGTTACCTTGCCTATGGGATAACAGCCGAACAACAATTCAAACGGCGTCCTCAGTGTATTATTTCCCCATCGCAGATTGCCCTACACCAAGTCCAGCTTAGGCACTGTAGCGCGACGGTGGGCAAAACTCCACCGCTGGGCTTGAGTTTGAGCTGCGGGACCAGGCAGGGCAGGGGGGATGCGATCGCATTTCGGGGCGTATCTCGGGGCGCATTCTAGGGTCTGAATCGATTTCACTGGAGGGGGAGCATGGCTGATTTTTACGTAAGTTGGGACGATTACCACCGCGATATCGAAAAGCTAGCAGTGCAGATCTACGAGTCGGGCTGGGAGTTTAACCAAATTGTCTGCCTAGCCAAGGGTGGCCTGCGCATTGGCGACACCCTCTGTCGCCTGTTCGATGTGCCTTTGGCCATCTTGTCTACCGCCTCCTACGGCGGCACCGATGGCCGCACCCGAGGGTCGATCACCTTCTCCCGCGACCTCAGCATGACCACTCCCAGCCTGGGTAGCCAGGTGCTGGTGGTCGATGACTTGGTCGACTCCGGCTACAGTCTGAAAAAATCCTTGGCCTGGCTGCACCACAAGTATGGCTTCTACATCGAAGACGTACGTACAGCGGTGCTGTGGTATAAGGCCGAATCTATCGTCAAGCCCGACTACCATGTGGTCTATCTGCCCGACAACCCCTGGATTCATCAGCCTTTCGAGCACTACGAAACCATGACCCCAGCCGAACTGGTGGCTAGTTATCAGCCGGAGCCGTCGGTCTAGGTAACGCCTTTTGAGGTGACGATTCTCTCGGTTTAAGCTCAATTTGGGGCTGGGCGGCAGATGCCTCTGAGGGGCCAGAGATGCGTTGGTACCCCCAGCAGCCAAGCACTGTCAGGGCCAAGGTCAGTGAGATCACGCCGCCAGCACGACAGAGTCCGTGAATGGTCTTAGATGCTCTCAGAGCAGTGAGATAGTCACCTCGCTGATAGGCCTGACGCAGGTTCATGGCGCAGGCCAGAGCCGGAATGCCCAGCGGCGGAAAAATCACAAAGGCAGTCAGCAACACCCGATGCCACCGAGCCGGAGGGCAGGGTTGTCCCTGAAACACCTTATAGTGCCCCTGCCACTCCACCATAGTTTGGGCTTGGGCGGTGAGGTCAAAGCTATGAATATGGTCTAGCTGCCAAGTGATCAGCAGAGTGCGAATCTGATCGGGCAGAGTGAAATAGTTGATACCGACCCCCACCGGACGTTGAAGCTGAATGGAGACCGTGCCCTCCTCAATGTGAGCCGCCACGGCGACCTGATCGAGCTGGAGAGCCGCCTGGAGGCGATCGGAGAGTAGGCGATCGCGCTCAGTCTGCTGCAAGTCGTACAGTTTGACCCGCGCCTGGCCCAGGTTGAGATCGTTGCACAGGGCCAGCGCCCAGTCGCGGGCGGCAGCAGTGGGCTGGCCCATCTGCTCGTAGGTGTGGCCCCGGTGGAGGTAGGCCTCGGCCAGGTTTGGGTTAGCGGCAATGGCCTGGCTAAAGTCAACCAGGGCAGCATCATAGCGCTGCTGTCGCAGGTATAGCAGCCCTCGGTTGTAGTGAATGAGGGCATGGTGGGGCTGATGGCGGAGGGCGATCGCCCAGTCGGCTAGGGCTAGGTTCTCCTGTCCCCGCTGGCAGTAGAGTAGGCCTCGGTTGCCGTAGGCCTTAGCGCAGGAGGGGTCGAGGGCGATCGCTGCCGTGAAGTGGGCCAGGGCCACCTCATGGCAGCCCGACTGCCATTGGGCTTTGCCCAGCTCAACCTGGATATCAGCCGGGCGGGGATGGTGATCGAGCGTCTGGGGCAAGACTTGTAGCGCCGCCTGAAGATTCCCTTTCCTGATCTCAATCAGCGCCCGACGGTAGAGGTAACGGGCCTGCTGACGGCGTAACCAGGGGATGAGAGGGGTGACCATAGGGGGCAGATCGGGGAGAGGCGACTTTTCTCCATCATTCCCTGGAAAGCTGAGCCTTTCATCCTAGGGTTACAAGTTCGTAATGGGATCAAGTCTGGTTTAAACCTAGCCCTAGGCCTCACTATTGCTAGCCTCGGCAGCCTTGAGCGCTACTGAAGCAATGGCCAGGGTCAATCGAGCCTGATCTACGTCTGAGAGGTTGTCCCAGGCGGTGGTGGGAATCGCACGCAGATTCAACTCTACAATTTCGCCCCGGCCATCCCGCAAAGAGTAGGCCAGGGGCCGAGCCAGCACAGCCAGGTCTGCTGCATCCCAGTCGGGCAGCAGGTCATGGACGCAGGTCACTAGCCGATCGATCAGCGGCTGCCCGCTGCGGGCCAGGGTGGTAGCCGCCGTAGCCAGGCTTTGCAGCAGCCCGAGGGGCAACCGATCTTGAAACTGGCGAATTTGCTCAAGAATAGCCTCGGCAGACTGGGCTAGATCGCCTCCGTTGGCCGAAGGAGCCAACTCTGCAATTTGAGCTGAGAGAGTCTGCCAACCCGCCGCGATCGCAGCGTTTAACTCATCCTCCACTAGGGCGTCAAACTCTGCTTCTAAATGGGTCAGATAGCCCTCGGCCTCAGCCTCTAAGGGCTGCCACGGATACACCGCTTCAGAGGAAAAAATACTGGCGAGCAGGTCGTGTTCAACGGTCATGGCAGCCTCGGAGGCAGGATTAGGAGTAGAGGATGATGGATTCATAGCGTTAACGAATAGATGCACAGGATGGTTGTCAGGGAAAGGCTACTCGACTAGGCCTTACTGCCGCCGGGGGGGCGATCGCCCTAGCCTTACCTGACAAGAGTGAATACACCGCGCCCCTGGGCGATTCCGTACAGAGTGAACAATTTTGCCGATTGGCTAGCACGGCGACGACGACTTGGGGTTACCCTCGAGGGTAAATTCCATCAGCTCCCCTTCCCGACTGCCAAACTGCAGGGTGGTGCCCAGGGGCAGCGGTACCTCGGCCCGGTGCACATGGTGCCAAGTACCTCCATCGCAATAGTAAGAGCCATAGCGGGAGCGATCGCGCAGATAGTAGCGGGTCTCCTGCACCCCATTGGCGAACTGATTACGACAAAAAATTTCGGCATGCTGCCCCGACACCCAGGGTTCTAAGATCACCAAATCATTGTCGGGCAAGCGCCCCACCCTCAGGTAGCCGTCAAAGAGCCGCCACAGGCGGGCTGGGGTTTGCTGACAGCGCAGCACTGCCAGCTGGGTCGACGGGGTCGCTTCCCCCGGCATCTGGGTCACCGCCTGGGCCGCCTCACGCAGCAGATGGCCCTCAAAGTTGGGATGCTGGTAGAGCACCGGCAGGCTCCAGGCGGGGTGATTAAACCGGTAGGCGGTGAGCAGGTGTTGGCGCGCCTGGGCCACCGCCTGGGCCACCGCCTGGCGTTCGGCCAGCCCCCGCGCCAGCACCTGAATAAAGCTTAGCGCCTCCTCGTCGGCGATCGAGTCGCGCATGGCCAGCACCGCCGGCACCCCGTGGTGCAGCAGCACCTCCGCCAGACTGCTGCGGGGAATCACCTGCTGCTGCTGGAGGTCAGGCTGGGCACCCCAGCAGGTGTTAAACACCGCCAGACGAATACCATTGCGGGCCAGCCCCTGGGCCAGCTCGGTGCCGCTGAGGCTGACCTGCTGCTGGAGAAACAGCAGCCCCCCATCGGGGGCGGGTACCCCGTGGCCAGCGTAGAAAAATACGTTAAAGTAGCCGGTCTCTAGCGCCTGGAGCAGGGTTCTAGCGTCAGGCTCTACCAGGGTTTGCACCTGGCAGACCACCGGGCTGGTGCCCTGGTAGCCCAGGCGCGAGGCGCTGAGTTCAAGCAGTTGCTTCAGCGCTTCGGCCTCCTGGGGAAGCTGGAGCAAATTGTCTGCGTTACCGGTACCAGCAGCGCCTGGGTCATCTTGGCCCAGCACCAGCAAAATCCGCAGGGAGGTATCGAGCTCTACCTCGGGCAGAGGCTCCACAGTGCTAGTGGTGCGACTAAACAAAATCTGTGGCCCCAGAGAAAGGGCTGGGCAACCCGGCTCGGGCTGCATGATCTCCCAGGGCAGGCTAATTAACTCTGGAGGGCGTACATCCAACCGCAGCTTCAGCGGTCGATTTTGGCCAATAGCGATGCCTAGACTGCGCTCTAGGGTCTGGCGAATCGGGCCATCGAATAGCCATGCCCACAGGCTTACCCCCAGCCCCTGCATCAGTCGCCCAGTGTAGCCGCCCGCCTCTGCCCCCGGAGCAACCCGATCGAGCAGGTCATCGAGATGAAACTGGGGCACATAGGCGGAGGGCACGTGGGGCACCGGCGGCAGCCCCCGGAGCGAGAAAAATTGCTGCCAGTTATCCCAGAGCTGCGCCATCTGTCCATCCCAGATGCGATCGTGGTGGGCATAGCCACCCGGAAATGGACTCTCTAACACCCAAATAGCGTAGTGGTTGGAGTCAGCCTGGGTAAGGCAATCAATGGCAATACTGAGAGTAAGGGCATCGGACGACAGCATAGGCAAGTGTCAGGCACAGGGCCGGGCATCCGGACAGAAGGACTAGGGAATACAGCGATCGGCTTGGGCCGGAGTAACTAGCTCCAAGAAAGCAGTAGATCGATAAAGCTGGCGCGTCTGCACCCAGCCTTCATCTCCCGGAGCCGAGAGTTGCTGGTTGAGATCGGGGCCGGTGGGCTCTAGCACCGTGGGCTCAGAGCCAGAGTCTGTTTCCTGAGGACGTTGATCGAGGGATATACCAGAAGGAATTGAGCAGACCTGCAGCCGCACCCAAGCCGTATTATCTACCGCCGTTTGACGGCTAACAACTCTAAGAATGCTGCCAGTGGCAACCGGCGGCCTTGCCGCTGCCCCTAGGGGTAGCTCAGGCTGACCCAGCAGCTGAAGCGGCTGTTCGCTAGCCTCAGCTACCTGCCAAAAAGACCCCACTGGCACGTCCACCGTAGCCGCCAGAGCCGCACTGGGTAGCGGCTGACCCGACAGACCGGGCCATTGGAGCCCTAGGGGCTGAAGGGCAACGGGCAACGGCTGGCGACGACCTAGGGCCAGCGCACCTGCCCCCAAGATCGCCAGAACGGCAGCTATGCCTCCCAAGAACGGCAGCCAGGCAAGTCTGAGCCGAGGTGGAGGCCCAGCCAGATCAGTGGGGGCAGCTATATGGGTGCGCGCCGACTGATCGGCAGAGGGGATGTCGTCAGCGGTTGCGGCGGGGTCTGCTGTCGTCTTAAGGCTATGGTTTGGCAGGGTGGGCAGGCTGGCAGGCTGGGGTCTAAACCGCATGAGCCCAACGGTGACGTTGTCATGACCGTTCAGCCGGTTAGCCTGGGCAATCAGATCGGCTACCGCAGGGCCCAGGGGAGCATTGGCTGTCACCAGAGGGGCAACCTGCTGAGGGCCCAGGGCATCAACCCGGTCGTAGTCGCTCAGGCCGTCAGAGCACAGCACCAGCACGGCAGCATCGTCGATCAACAGATGCTGTACCGCTGGGTAAAGGTAGCCCGAGTCGCTAATGCCCAGGGCTTGAATCAAGGCACCACCGCTGGGCAACTGGACGGCTTCGGAGTAAAGCGCATAGCCCTGCTGCGCTTCCCGCGAGGCGACATCGTCGTCAACGGTAATTTGGTAGCAGGTTCGGGGGCTAATGCGGTAGGCACGGCTGTCGCCAACGTGAGCGATAGAGACGTAGGGAAAGTGCACCAGGGCCAGTACCACAGTGGTACCCATGCGGGCTCGGGCCGATCGGTTTTCGTCGTTATTGCGGGTGGAGATGGCGTCGTTGGCCAAAATCAGCGCCTGCTTGAGCCGCTGAGCGATCGCCTCTGGGGAGAGACCTGGAATCTGGCCCAAAGGCTCAAGCTCTTGCTGGAGCAGCTTGATAGCGGTCTGAGACGCTACATTGCCCTGCTCATGGCCACCAATGCCGTCACACACGAGCAACAGGGGAGGACTATCGGCACCGCTGGAGCCGCTCAGGTGTCGCTGGCGGGTCTCCTGGATCGGATAACAGGCATCTTCGTTGCGATCGCGGCTGGGGCCCTGGTCGGTATTGGCAGACCAGTCTACAGTCACCCGCAACCCCTGGGCCAGCGATTGAATCGCCCCCTCGATTTCCGCCACCAGCGCCGTTGCCGAGGTCAGGTTTCCCACTGTCAGTTCGTTGATTAACCAGCGGAGGTAGGGCACCACGGTCGGCTGGGCGGTCGCCAGCAGCCCCTCCCATTGGTGACCCAGGTCTGCCAAGGTCGGCACTGGCCCATCGCCGATGAGCTGAGTTAGCCGCAGCAGGGCTCCGTCAACCCGCAATTCTGCTTGCTTGAGCAATGTGCTGGTGACCCGCTGGGCCGCCAGCTCTGGCCAGAGCACAGCAATCTGGCGTAGCCAGTTCAACTGCTTCAGCCCTGAACCTCTAGCCCAAGCTTCGGACAGCGAGGGCAGCAGCAGGGCTTTAACCTGAGCTGGCTGATCATGGCGATCGCCTGGGCGATCGTGCTGAACGGCGATAGGAGCCATATCCAGCAGCAGCAGCGGTGACTCTAGCCCTGACTGCTCGGGGGTCAAGTAGGCGTAGGGACGAGGCACATGCTGGGCTAGATGAAACAGCTTCAGGTAAGGCATTACCTGAGCTGGCACCTGCTCCGGGGTAGGAGGTGCCAGCTCAGGACGGGTATCGAGCCAGAGGCGACGGCTCTGCACCAAAAACCTACCTGCAACCAGCGTGCCCGGCTGAACTGCAAGGGAGGAATCGATGACCGCCAGCAAAAACCGGTACAGCAGAGGAGTCCCGCAGACTTTACAGTTGGCAGCGGGAAGGGTCGCCATTGAGCGGCAGGAAGGGTTAAAGCACTGGATCACGATCCTAGGGGTGCGGAGGGACAGGTGATGAATACTCTCAATGGTATCTGACCCTGGGAGATGTCTTCCGAACCTAACCCAAAGGGGTGGTGTGTTGACAGCGCCGATCGCCTCTTCAGTCTTGCCCGCAGTGCAGATTTCCCAGGAGGCAGATTTGCCCAGAGACCACCAACCCTAACCGGCCGCTGATCGATCGGCCTCGATCCGAGGCAGGCCCATACTGTAGTTGAGGGCACGACTCTTGAGATTGTAGCTAATGGCCCCCTGCTGCAAAAGTTGCCGAATAAAGTGCTCTAGATCAGAGCCAATACGCCGCAGGTTGTAGTCGGTGAGGTCTTCGCCAGCGGCGGCATCTACCAGACGGTCAAACTCTGCGTAGACAGATTTGACCGCCTCGTCGGGCCAGTTAAACTCGTTGTCGGGGTCGATGTCTAAGGTGAGCTTGTTGTCACTGGGCACTAGCTCGTTGTTGGCGACGATCGCAGTATAGATATGAACGTGGCGGGTGGTGGATTTGAGCATCATAGCCAGGTCTTATCCCTCAAAATAGTGTTCCTGCCAGGGCTCCCCGCAGGAGATCGCTGATGTGATTGTATAGCAATGCCCCATCTAAAACAGGTCTTTTTTGCCCCTCAACCGGGCAAAGGTCTGCACCGCTGAGGAGCTGGCCATGGCCCGTTGCAGATCGGCATCATCCCAGCGCAAAAAGGGGTTGGTTTGTAGCTCTAGCCCCAGTTCGGTGGGCACCGTGGGCAAATCTTGCGATCGCGCTGCCTGCACCGCCTCCAGACGCTCTTGTAGGGGGGCATTGGTGCGATCGACGGTGACAGCAAACCTGAGGTTGTTGAGGGTGTACTCATGGGCGCACCACACCCAGGTGGTAGCTGGCAGCCGCCGCAGCTTGCCTAACGACTCCACCATTTGCCGGGGGGTGCCCTCAAACAACCGACCACAGCCCCCGGCAAACAGCGTATCGCCACAAAAGAGATTGCCCCAGCCACCCGACTCAACCGCAGGAAAGTAATAGGCGATGTGGGCGCGGGTGTGGCCGGGCACATCAATGACCTCAGCTTCGCGCTGCCCAAATACAATGCGATCGCCCTCGGTCAAAAACTGCGTCTGCCCAGGTATACGACCCCGATCTGCTGCCCCACCGTAGACCTGGGCCTGGGGGAACCGCTCCAGTAGCTGTTGATTACCCCCCACATGGTCACTGTGGTGGTGAGTGTTAAAAATGGCGGTTAGAGTCGCCCCTAGTCGATCGATCTGCTGTAACACCGGAACCGCATCGCCAGGGTCAACCACTGCTACCTGCCCCTGACTAGGATCGTGAAGTACAAAAATATAGTTGTCGCGAAAGGCCTCTAACCGATAGATCTCCATCTCAATTCCTTGGTCTACGCCATTTTTTCCGTAACTTCTCCCTAGAGGGGATACCCTTAATCAATATTTAATGGAACTTTGCTGAAACTTTATCAGGTATTCAACCGTAACCCTTAGACACCGGGCAAGCTAGAGATAGAGAAAACTGTAGTCAAAGCTACAACTTTCTCTACGGTTTTTACCCTGTCTGTGGGTCTCAGCAGGAAGTCCTAACTTATTCGCCCTAGTGATGCACCCAAATTATTTGTAGGATGCATCACCGCGCCAGCGTAGCGCCCTGGTCTTGCCGTGCGTTAGACAATCGCCACAGCACAATCTACAGCACCTTTATAGACCCTTAATTAGCAAGCTTATACCCATCGTCACGCCTACTCAGGAATCGCAATTATATGGTGTCATCTCTACCCCAAAATCAGGCCTCAGATATTCAGTCTCTGATCAGTTGTGCCATGCAGGAGGGAGTATTAAGACGGCGAGACCACCTGACCCTGGCCACCGCTATGCTGAGCGATGCTACGCTGACTGCCCGCGATCGCCAGCACATCAACCAAGTGTTCGACGGCCTTCGCACCGGTCGAGTACGCCTGGCCGACTAAAGTCTCCAGGCTGAGAGATCTGCGCTCTGGTCAACCCCAGGGCGCTTTTTGCTTTTACAATTTGCTTTGATACCGCATCCAAATTCCACACCCCAATTCCCAACCAGCAAACCTGTAGGGCGTTGGCGTAGCCTGGCCAGAGGCCTGACCGCTGTTCGCCCTGCTAAATAGAAGGCAGGCGAGCAGGGTTTGGTATGACAACCTGTGCCGAGGCGGCAGCGGCCTGGGTTCTAGACGGGTAAATTTCTGAATGCCAATTTCCAGGGGTTAGCACCTTGCGCCAAAGACGCCCCCGCCATGGCGAAACCATTGCCGAAGAAAACTACCGACGCACCCGACGACACCTGATTCGTGGCGTCATTGCCTTGGGCCTGGTGGTGCTTGCGGGGATGTTCTGGTACCGCTTTATGGAAGGATGGAGCTGGCTCGATGCCACCTACATGGCGGTGATCACCCTCTCTACCGTGGGGTTTGGCGAAATTAACCCCCTCAGTCCCAGAGGGCGACTGTTCACCATTGGGCTGATCATGACGGGGGTGGGGGTGATTGCCTACATTCTCAACAACTTTACCGAGGCCATCGTTCAGGGCTATTTCCAGACTGGGTTTCGGTTGCTCAAGCGGCGTAGATTTATGGAATCGTTGACCAACCACTATATTATTTGCGGGTTTGGCCGCACCGGTCGCCAGGTGGCGACGGAGTTTTCTCAAGAGGCAATTTCTTTTGTGGTGGTCGACTCTGACGAAACCTCTGTGCAAGAGGCGCAGCAGCTGGGCTACATCACCCTGCAGGGCGACGCCACCCAAGATCAAGTGTTGCACCAAGCGGGGATACAGCGGGCGCGATGTCTAGTGGCTGCCCTATCTTCTGACGCAGAGAACCTCTACACGGTGCTCTCGGCAAAAACCCTGGCCCCTGAGATTCGCACCATTGCCCGTGCCAGCAGCGAAGAAGCCATGATCAAGCTCCAGCGGGGCGGCGCTGACGTGGTGGTATCGCCCTATATCACCGGCGGCAAGCGCATGGCCGCCGCCGCTCTGCGACCTCAGGTGGTCAACTTTCTCGACGGCATTCTCACCGGGGCCGAGCGCACGGTCTACGTCGAAGAATTTGTACTGGCTCCAGAGGCCTGCCCTGTGATCGGCAAAACCCTGGCCGAGGCACAGCTAGGTCGCCAATCTGGAGCGCTAATTTTGGCGATTCGCCGGGCCGAAGGCAGTTTGATCGTCGGCCCCACCGCCGATACCCACCTCTATCCTGGCGACATGGTGATCACCATGGGCAATACCGACCAGCTGCGGCTGTTGAGCCAGATTATTAGCCCCATTCAGCGCTAATCCCTGAGGATTGGGTTAGAGATCACCGGGGCCACCGGGAGATAGGCAGCTATCCAGCAGCGCAGGTCATGTTTTCTGTATACAGTATTCTTTATATTCTCTTTTTCATTCTCTATAGTGAAGAGGGTCAAGAGGCGCACAACAAGATAGCGATCTGGCGGTGGGGTGCAGCCCAGTACCCATGCCGCCCGCAGCAGCAGTTAGGAGAGGCAAATGTACAACCTCAAGGTGGTGATTGTCGGGGCCGGCATTGGCGGTCTGACTACGGGTATTGCCATGCGCCAGGCCGGCTACCAGGTCGAAATCTACGATCGCGCCCAGGAGCTGCGTCCCGCCGGAGCGGGTATCTCCCTGTGGTCGAACGGGGTCAAGGTGCTCAACAAACTGGGACTGGGCGAGCAACTGGCGGCGATAGGCGGCGAGATGAACGCCATGGAGTATCGCAGCCACACCGACGAACCCCTGAGCTACATCGATTTACACCCGCTGTTTGAGCGCGTGGGCCAGCGACCCTACCCCGTCGCCCGCACTGACCTCCAAAATCTGCTGCTAGAGGCCATTGGCCCAGAGCACGTACACCTGGGTATGCCCTGTGTCGATGTCGAGCAAGACGAGCACACCGCCACCGCCATTTTTGAAAACGGGGAGCGCATCAGCGGCGACTTAGTGATCGGAGCTGACGGCATTCATTCGGCGGTACGAGCCTACGTGGTCGGGCACTGCGTCGATCGCCGCTACGCCCAGTATGTCAACTGGAATGGCCTAGTCAAGGCCGACCCAGAGCTCTGCAAAAAAGACCTCTGGGTGCTCTACGTCGGCGACAGCAAACGGGCCTCAATGATGCCCGTGGGAGGCGATCGCTTCTACTTTTTCTTTGGCGCACCCATGGCAGAGGGCACCCAGGTTGACCCCACCTATCGTCAAGACGAGCTGGCCCAGATTTTTAGCGGCTGGCCGACTCCGGTGAAAAATCTGATCGAGGCGATCGATCCAGAGCAAACCAACCGCCTCGAAATTGGCGACATCGACCCCTTAGACAATCTGGTGAAGGGGCGCATTGCCCTGCTGGGTGACTCGGCCCACGCCACCACCCCTACCCTTGGCCAAGGGGGCTGTCAGGCGATCGAAGACGCCGAGGTGATCACCCGTTACCTCGTGACGACCAATATCGGCGTGTCCGACGCCCTCAAGCGTTATGAAGCTGCTCGTAAAGACCGTACTGCCGATATTGTGATGAAGGCTCGCAAGCGCACCAGCACCATCTACGGCTACGTGCCTGAGGCCACCCAACAGTGGTACACCGACCTCAAGCAAGAGCCCCCCGAGGCAGTGATCAATGCCCTAGCTAAGGTGATTTTGGCCGGGCCAATGGGGTAAGTTACCAGCTCTTGCCACTCTCGCTAAATTTGCCGCTGGCCAAAGCGGCGGGCCAGTTTTGGTCACCCTTGGCGATGTTGCCTGCGACATCACCCTGCCATTTTTTCTGTACATCGGCACTGTAGTTGAGGTAAAGCTTGCCGTCGACAATCTTCCAAGACTCTGGATCTACAGAGGCCAAATAGCCGCTCTTGACGGCCCAGGCGCAGTAGCCACCGTATTGCGGCGCATAGGCTTCGGGATTAGCCTGAAAGGCCGCCAGGTTTTCAGCACTGCTGAAGCGCCAGGTCGCCCCATTCCAGCTAGTTTCGTAGTCGGCTACGCCTTTGACGGCCTTGCCTGCGGTGAAGTAGGCGACTGGGTCAGCCCCGCGAATGGCTAACCCGTCGTAGCTATAGACTGCGGCCTTGGCACCGCTGGCGCTAGCATTGGCAGCGGCACAGGGGTTCGCGGCAGCGCAGGGATTCGCAGCGGCGCAGGGGTTCGCAGCGGCACAAGGATTCGCAGCAGCGCAGGGATCTACCGCTTCTTGAGTGGCGCTACCAGGATTGACCGCAGTAATGGTGCTGCCACAGGCTACAGCACCTAGAGTCAGCAGGGAGGCGATCGCGATCGCACCTAAGTATTGAGTTCTCATGATCCATCTCTACTTCAGAAAGGACAGCAGTGGCAACGTGGGAAAGGTGATGCCAACCGTTAGCCTGTCACGGCTGTCTGAGAGCAGTGTGAGAGGGCGCTGAGGGAAGTGGAGGGTGAATGGAATGGGCTTTGGTCTTGAGGGAAGGACAACGTTTGGTGCTTTTGTGGCCAGGATGAGCATCTAGATGATCGCAACCACTAGCAGGAGCACTCCTAGGACGAAGCACCCAACCATTGACCACAGGGCGATTTGAGCGCTTTGAGTCACGTCTTTGGTAATAGCCTCGTGGGATTTTGTAGTGATGATGTAGGGCTGGTCGGCCTGGGTAGGTTTTTCGATCGCGACGGTGCCGGTGCGATCGCTCGCTGTGCCCACCACCAACAGGGGGCGATCCATCGCTAGAACGGTCTCCTTGTAGCGATAGCCCAGGGTACGGCGGGATTCACCTGAACTGTCACTGCCCAACGCCAGGGAAAATGGCCCAAAGGAGAGCATGCCCCCCGCCGGGGTACCGGGGCGAAACTCATTGAGCACCTCTACGGGCTCGATCTTGGCCCCGACCGGCTCGACCCGCACCTGGCCCGATGTATCGACCAGGTCAAAGGGGATCCGCTGAGAATGTTCGCTGATGGTCTCTGAGCCGCGCTGGGTGCGGGTGGTGACATTGCCCTTGCTGTCGCGATCGCGCACGGTTTCTTCGTACTCGCGCACTACGGTGCTGGTGTAGGCCACGCAGGGCACTTGCTTAAGCTCCGAAGTCAGGGGAACGGCGGCTTTGACGGTGCCCCATAGCCAGACATAGTCACGCCAATCGCCGCCGCCAATCTCTTTTGCGATCGCAGTGGCGGTGGCCTCTAGGTCTGCGGCCTGGGACGGGCGGGCAAGTTTGAGCTGGGTACAGCGGCTCTGCTGGCGATGCTGCACCCACCAGAGCGCGGCCCCCACAGCTAGTAAAATAAAACCCGCGATCGCCATAGCATTCCTCCACTGCTTGCCATCTCAGCCCAGCCCTCAGGATGCCCAGGGCCAGAGCCAAACACCGCGCTACTTAACGAATGGGAACGAAGCCCTCAGACTGCTTGAAACCTAGGCAACAGCGACGGCTGTTACCTAGCGACAGGTTTTGTTGCAAAACTTAAAGCGCCGCCGACTGGCTTAAAAGCCCTGATACACTGACATTTAGCAGTTTGCAGGAACGATTCAACTCCTCAATTGCCCTCAGGGGTGATCTGATCCTAAGCTAATAGAGTGTTTCCCCTGCCCATCGCTTACCGGGCGATCCCCGACCCACGTTCACCGCGCCATCTAAGGACTCATGGTAGATTCCCTTAAAAAGCCTGAATTGCAAGAGCTTCGCCCAGGGGTAAAGGCTCCCGCCAAAGATACCATTCTCACCCCTCGGTTTTACACCACCGACTTTGACGAGATGGCCGCCATGGACATCTCGATCAACGAAGACGAGATGCTTGCTATCCTCGACGAGTTGCGGGCTGACTACAACCGTCATCACTTCGTCCGCAGCGAGGTCTTTGACCAGTCTTGGGACTGCGTCACCGGCGAAACCCGGCAGGTGTTCGTAGAATTTCTAGAGCGCTCCTGCACCTCCGAGTTCTCTGGCTTTTTGCTCTACAAAGAACTGAGCCGTCGCCTCAAGCACAAGAACCCTCTGCTATCTGAGTGCTTTGACCTGATATCGCGTGACGAAGCGCGCCACGCAGGCTTTCTCAACAAAGCCATGGCTGACTTCAATATGCAGCTCGACCTGGGCTTTTTGACCAAGACCAAAGACTACACCTTCTTTAAGCCCAAGTTCATCCTCTACGCCACGTATCTCTCTGAGAAGATCGGCTATTGGCGCTATATCACCATCTTCCGCCATCTTGAGTCTCACCCTGAGAACGAGATCTACCCGATCTTCCGCTTCTTTGAAAACTGGTGCCAAGACGAAAACCGCCACGGCGACTTTTTCTCGGCCCTAATGAAGTCTCAGCCCGAAATTCTCAACGACTGGAAAGCCAGACTGTGGTGCCGCTTCTTTTTGCTGTCGGTGTTTGCCACCATGTACCTCAACGATCTCCGGGCCAGAGGCTTTTACGAGTCCCTCGGCTTAAATGTTCGTGAGTACGACATTGAGGTGATTGAGAAAACCAACCAGACCGCCGGGCGCGTGTTTCCGATCACGCTGAATGTCGAGCACCCCAGCTTCTTTAAGCGCTTGGATGTGGCTGCTGCCGCTAACACCAAGCTAAGCAAGATCGCTGAGTCAAATCAGCCTAAGCCCCTGAAGAAGCTGCAACAACTACCCCACATTGCCACCATCGGCTGGCAGCTGGTACAGCTCTACTTCCTCAAGCCCATAGACAGCATGGTGACACGCGGTCAAGTGCGTTAGCAGCTTCCCAGTGTTTTGAAACGCTATCCTCGTTTCCCCCAGCGGCTTTACTCTCTGAGTAGAGCCGCTTTTTTAACAGCATTTTTTTGGCGACCACGGAAGATAGCTCCGCTGGACTAAGGCGGTAAGATGCATAGGATTGTTGCTTAGGCTAGGAGCCGCCGAGTGGTGCCATCGACCACCCCACTGCTGCGAATTTTGGTTGGTCTAGTCGGACTAGGGCTAGGACAGAGTGCCATGGCCCTTGAGAGGGTTCCGGCGCTAGCCTCTGATAGCCTAGCGCTCTGCCCATTGGCGGCTAAAGTTTGCACCGTGGCAACTGCCAAAGCCCCCCTGGCAACTGCCTTGCCCCAAAAAAATTACCAGGAAAATGGCCAGACAGGTGACCCAATAGACGGCCCAACCGATACTCAACTAGACACTGTCGGGTGGGCAGTGCCCACCTTAGCTCCAGAGCATTCCCAGCCATCACCTCAGCTACCTCCGGCGATCGCCCCCACCCCAACCTCACCCCAGCCAGACACCCTAGCTGTTACTCCCGACCCCGACCTCGACCTCGACCCCGCCGTTATCGAAGGCAGCCCCACCCTCCAGCGATGGCTAGATCGCATCCCTGATATAGCCGACGAAATTCGTCACCAGCCCAGCTTTCGCCCCCGACTGCGTGTGGGCTATGCCCAGTTTCCTTCCACGGCTGGGGCGGGCGGCTTTGGGGCAGCGATCGAGGATGTTTTTTTGGTGCCTGGCACTGGTCTCAGCGCCAGCGCCGACTATAGCCGCAGCTGGAACGGCGATCGCGCATCCTACGGCGGCGAAGCCCGCTACTACCTGCTACCCCTAGGCGGCTATGTCAATATTGCGCCCACCGTGGGCTACCGCTCCCTACATACCCCGGCCTACCAAACCGACGGGCTGGATATCGGCCTACGCCTGATGCTGGTGCCGTCACGGGGCGGCGGCGCCGACCTGGCCCTGAGCCAGCGGTGGGTGGCCCCCGGTAGCGAAGACGAAGTGGGCATTACCAGTCTGGCGATCGGCTACGCGGTGACCCGTCAGCTTAGGCTAGGTAGCGACTTTCAGCTACAAAACTCTCGCTTTGGCCAAGACAGTCGTTTTGGGCTGTCGCTGGAGCTATTGCTATAGGCCGTCAGCACATTTAGTATTTACCCCTTGCTGGGCCGCAAGATCAAAAACACCTGCTCTACCTCTGCCCGCTGTCTTTGCTCCAGCAGATAGTGGCACACCACCTTGGAGCGCAGACCTGCCCTACCCGCTAGCATAGGAAAACCCATGGGAAACAGTTCCTTGCTCATGGGCAACAGCAAAATGCGCGTACCCCACCCAGCCGCAGGGATTAAACCAATGGCGGGGGGAAACATGGACATAGCTCAAGAAACTTTCTGAGTGGTTCAGTCGTCTTTAGTTCTCTTGTCTAGAGGAGTGAGGTAAGCACTATGCGCCAATTCTTGCAGACTGCTGATCAGAAATTCTCATCGCTCGGCGCAATCGGGCAAAGCTTGGGATACAGCATCACTAACCTGGCCCTAGTCGCTACATCCCTGGCAGGGCTGGCCGCAGCTGCTCCCCCAGCCCCAGCCGTAGAAGACATCCACATTACCTACGGATCTTTAGAAGCGCCGCCGATTTCAGTGCGCGATTTAGAGTCGTTCGCCAATACAGGTATTCCCAGTCGCGACCTGCAACTGCTGCTCAACGTGCTGCGCATTGACGAGGCCCAGGCACGCCAGGCCCTCACTCAGAATGTACTTGTCGATGTAGACAGCTTGCGCGAGGCCTCTAATACCTTTGCTGGGCAATTTGTCTGGCGACTCATCGCTACCACCGTGACATTTACCGATAATGCCAACCCAGCTTGGCAACTGCTGCAAGACGCGGTCTTCAACGCCGCCGCCAGTGGTCAACTCACCCTGATCGACGTGCTGCGAACCATCGAGGCAACTACGCTACAGGTCGATGGACGAAGGGTGATGCAAATTGCCTCCCAAATCGACTTCGATCGCCTTGGTGACCTAGCCTCCATTCTGCTGGGCAAGTGAGAATAGAGAAATAGCGTTCTTACGACAATGTTGAGCTTTTAGCGATAATAGGGTTAGTCTTAGCGCAACGAGGCCAACCACCTGTGACTAGTAAAAAATACTCAGCAGATTTGCCGCAGGTCAATGATCCTCGCCCTACGGCTGACACTACCAAGACTAAGGCTGGACCAGAGGTTATCAAGTTGCCTACCGGTTTGCGGCAGGTCAATGATCCTCAGCCTCCGGCTGGCGTCAGTTCTACTACGGCTACAGCTTTACATGATGGTTTAGAGCACAGCGGATCCTTGACGGAAGTGGTTTTAAGGTCTGCTGATGCAGCTCAGGCTATAGCTGCTATCAGTGATGCTGTGACGAAAGAAATCGCTCGCATTGATCAGTGTGTAGTCCATGCACGGCATCGCCTTGGACGCTTTGAGGAGCTTTACAACATACCCTCTTCAGAATTTGCTGAGCGCTTTAGTGCTGAAGACCTCCAAGGCGGAGACTTAGAGTATGTCGAGTGGATGGGGGAGTATCAGCTATTCCAGCATCTCCTGCAAAACCTGACTTTGCTTAAAAGCCTGATCTATGTCGCTGAATGACGCTGTTGATACGCGGCTTAAGTCAGGTCTGCAAGCCTTTGATGACTACGGATTGTCAACCTACATAGACGTCTCAACAGATCTTCGCTCTGGTGAGCAGGCAGTCCTCAAAGCAAAAGTGCTATTTGTAGATGCCACTGAGCTTTACATTCGGATATTTTATCTCGGCGGCAGAGCCAACCTGCTGCTCAGCTACGCCTATCAATACCAGCGGGCTGATGGCACTCTAATTTTTCGTTATGACAATGCTAAGCACAAACCTGACTTAGGCTTTGAATGTCATAAGCATCAAACCGATGGCAGAATAGTTGCCGCAGAACCACCCATGATTGGGACTTTGGTTGAGGAAATCATCGATTACATCACTCGCTAAGTACACAACTAACAACGCTCTGTAGAGAGGCTCGCCCGCCAATCTCTGCGCAGCAGCCGTTACATTCCGTTGCATAGACAAAAAGTTTACGAATGTATAGAAAGATCGCTTGGGGTTTGGCATGGGCGGCGGTTGGTGAAGCGCGGTGACTAAAGACCGGGCTCTATTGGGGGGCGATCGCATCCCTATGCCAGCCAAAGCTTGCCTGCAAGCGGGCGATCCCTTCGATCTAGCTGTTTCTCAGCGATCAAAGGTGGCTACAGATAGGCGTTTCAGAATGCTCACTGCTCTAGAAGATTTAAGATTTTCATATTTGCCATTGTTCTTAATTAAAGAAATTCACCACCTAAAATTCTTCTGATACGGCTGAGAAGCCTCAATAGGCATTTTGACGGCCTGGTCAATCTTTGAGCCAATTTATCAGTTTTATGCTCTGTCTTAGGGGTCGCTCCATTTTCGACGCCCCTTCCCAATGCCTGGGCGGTATCGCCATAATCCAAACAGCCGAAACACCTTGGGCCGCGTAGGCAACTGCGTAGACCCGGTTTGTTGACAAGCTCAATTCAAGTCCAGCGGCTGCGACTCATGCGATCGCCCCTGGACTTGGGTTTAGCCCTATCCGCCCTAGACGAGTATTTTCCCCTATGGATCACCAGACTTTAAAGCTTTCTGTGTACGGGAAAGGGGGCATTGGTAAGTCGACCACCAGCTGCAATATCTCGGTGGCCCTGGCCAAGCGGGGCCGCAAAGTCTTGCAGATTGGCTGCGACCCCAAGCACGACAGCACCTTTACCCTCACCGGGTTTCTGATTCCCACCATCATCGACACCCTGCAAGAAAAAGACTTCCACTACGAAGACGTGTGGGCCGAGGATGTGATCTATAAGGGCTACGGCGGTGTGCACTGCGTAGAAGCGGGTGGCCCTCCGGCAGGTGCAGGCTGCGGCGGCTACGTGGTGGGTGAAACCGTGAAGCTCTTGAAGGAACTCAACGCCTTTGACGAGTACGACGTGATTCTCTTTGACGTGCTGGGCGACGTGGTTTGCGGCGGCTTTGCGGCCCCGCTCAACTATTCTGACTACTGCCTAATCGTCACCGACAACGGTTTTGACGCGCTGTTTGCCGCCAACCGCATCGCCGCTTCGGTGCGCGAAAAGGCCCGCACCCACCCCCTGCGCCTGGCGGGGCTGATCGGCAACCGCACCTCGAAGCGCGACTTGATCGACAAATATATTGAGTCGGTGCCCATGCCGGTGCTCGAGATTTTGCCGCTGATCGAAGACATTCGGATTTCTCGCGTCAAGGGCAAGACGGTGTTTGAAATGGCCGAGACCGACCCCGCCCTGGAGCCGGTGTGCCAGTACTACCTCAATATTGCCGACCAGATTCTCGCGCGACCTGAGGGCGTGGTGCCCAGCGAAACCCCCGATCGCGAGCTGTTTAGCCTGCTGTCAGACTTCTACCTCAACCCGCCAGCAGATGCGCCCAAGCAGGAAGTCGACGAGATGGATCTGATGATGGTCTAGAGTCCACTCCCCCCTTTTCAAGGGGGGGCTGGGGGGGATCGCCGCCGAGCAATATGGCTGCAAAGCTGTTAGCTACACAAGAGATTCCATTTAGAGAAAATCTCCTATGCCGAGATTTGATCCCCCGCTTCGCCGCCCCCTTGGAAAGGGGGCTCGCCAGGCCCCGGTGCACTGCTCCTGTTTGAGGGAGCGCAACCGCCACGTTAAGGAGGTGATGTTTGACGAAACCGCATGACGCTAGGAACAGTGTTGTGCAGTCTTAAAACAATTCAATACCTACGCTGCAAAAATCCCCCTCGAAGAAGTTCTAATCTTGAAGCGCTGCATTATCATCGGTACGCAGCCGTTCAGCGGCTATCTATAGGCGATTTAGCAAAGAGTCAGGACTATGGCCTTTTTCGAGAACTTTACCCAAGTCATTCGCCAAAAATGGTTGGACTACGTGCAGTCAAACCGGGCCTGGTTGACGCTGCAAATGCAGCAGACCTCGGTGCGCACCCCCGACGGCGGTCGCCGTCCCTCCTCCTTTTTAGTGCTGGGGGTGGTCAATGCCCTAGAGCCCAAACTGTCGAACCTGATGGTGCCCTTCTACAAGCTCAACTCTGACGAGGATGCGCTGGTGGAGGTGCTGGGGCTCAACTTTGACCCCGAGATGGTGCTGGATAACCCCGACCATACCCAAACCATCGAGGCCACGGACGACCAACCGCTTTTGCCCGATTCGCCCGATATGTAGACCTGTTTATAGAGCCATGGGGCAGCGGTTTTCTGGTTTAATCAATCTCTGGACATGAGGTTGGCAAACCCCGCCCGAGGCATCTGTGAACAGCAAACAACTGCGGCGATCGCTCAAAATCAAGTGGTTAACCTACTACCGCGACAACCGCGAGTGGATCGACAAATTGGGCATTTGGGTAACGAGTAACGGGCACAGGCGGCCTTCGTCGGGCTTTATTTTGGGGGCACTCGCCACCCTAGAACCCGACCTGACCAACCTACTCCCCCTGGTGGTGGATTTAAGCAGCAACCCCGATCGCATTATTTCTGCCCTGGGTTTAGATATCAGCCCGGTGAAGGAGCTAGCAGCGCTAGAAAAGGCACACAAGATGTTGCCCAGCAGCGCTCAGTCAGAGCTTTCTCTGGCCTCAGCCGAGGCTGTTAACGCCGAGACAGTCACCATTGACGCTCCGCCACCGCTTTCCCCCGCCCACGACGACGATGCCTGCTCTGGTGCAGGCGGCAGGGAGAACGACCGACCCAGGGCCTAAGTCCTTCACTAAGGGAGATACCCCGACGATGACCGTGGCCCAAGCTCAACCCCAACCCTCTGCTCTAGAATTTGACTGCGACACCGGCAATTACCACACCTTTTGCCCGATCAGCTGCGTGGCGTGGCTGTACCAAAAAATTGAAGACAGCTTTTTCTTAGTTATCGGCACCAAGACCTGCGGCTACTTTTTGCAGAATGCCATGGGGGTGATGATTTTTGCCGAGCCCCGCTACGCCATGGCCGAGCTGGAAGAGGCCGACATTTCAGCCCAGCTCAACGATTACGAAGAGCTAAAGCGGCTGTGTGAGAGCATTAAACGCGATCGCAACCCCTCCGTGATCGTCTGGATTGGCACCTGCACCACCGAGATCATCAAAATGGATCTCGAAGGGCTAGCTCCCCGCCTCGAAGCCGAGATCGGCATTCCCATCGTTGTCGCCCGCGCTAACGGTCTCGACTACGCCTTTACCCAGGGCGAAGACACGGTGCTCGCCGCCATGGCCCAGCGCTGCCCCACCGAGGAAGAAGCTGCCGCTAAGCAGCCTGCGGTAGTCAAGGAAGAAGCCAAGAGCGGCGGCATTCAAAAGCTGCTGGGCCTGGGCCGCAAAAAAGAAGACGAGGTGGTGGTAGCTGAAGAAAGCGAATACCACGACCACCCGCCCCTGGTGCTGTTTGGCTCGGTGCCCGACCCCATCGTCACCCAAATGACCCTGGAGCTGAAACGGCAGGGCATCAAGGTCTCCGGTTGGTTGCCCGCCAAGCTCTACACCGACCTGCCCACCGTGGATGAAGGCTACTACGTCGCGGGCATCAACCCCTTCCTCTCGCGCACGGCCACCACGCTGATGCGCCGGCGCAAGTGCAAGCTGATCGGTGCCCCCTTCCCCATCGGCCCCGACGGCACCCGCGCCTGGATTGAGAAAATCTGCTCGGTGTTTAACATCGAGCCCCAGGGCATGGATGAGCGCGAAGCCAAAATTTGGGAATCGGTAGAAGACTACCTGGAAATTATTCGCGGCAAGTCGGTCTACTTCATGGGCGACAACCTGCTCGAAATTTCCCTGGCCCGCTTTCTCACCCGCTGCGGCATGACGGTGCAAGAAATCGGCATCCCCTACATGGATAAGCGCTACCAGGCGGCGGAGCTGGCCCTGCTAGAGAAAACCTGCAACGAAATGGGCACCCCACTGCCCAAAATCACCGAAAAGCCCGACAACTACAACCAGATTCAGCGCATTCAAGAGCTGCACCCGGATTTGGTAATTACGGGCATGGCCCATGCCAACCCGCTGGAGGCGCGCGGCATTAATACCAAGTGGTCGGTGGAGTTTACCTTCGCCCAAATCCACGGCTTCGGCAACACCCGCGACATTCTAGAGCTGGTGACGCGACCCCTCCGCCGCAACAACAACCTCAAAGACCTCGGCTGGGAGAAGCTAGTGAAGGAAGAAGCGAAGGTGTAAGTCAGCAGAAAAGCCAGAAGCTGGGTTTCTTCGAGAAGCCCGGCTTTTTTGTAAATGTCCGGTTTTGCCTGATGGGCTTGGTATTAGAGATCAGTGAAGTTGCTAAGCAGATGTTGTCTCTAGGTAAGTTTTCGGGAATTGTGATAGGGACCAGCTTTAGTCTGGCAACCCCTACAAAGGCGATGGAATCAGAATTTACTTGAAGTTGGAGATACCTAATATGACCAAGCCACAACCTTCCAAAGGCCAAGCCAATCTACAACTTGCAATTTGGAATAAGCAAGCTGAGGTTTCGACTAGCGAAGAACTGTATATCAGGATACAAAAACTGGGTTTGCCAGAGGAGATAGTGGCTAGGCTTCATGACTTAATCCTAAAAGTCCAGCAAGTCGCAGGAAAGGTCATTCATATTGGGAAAATAATCCTGATCAAACTGTTGGAATTTGTCGAAGAACATTTCTTCTTGGTTGCTGGAGCAGGAATTGGGGCTGTGCTAGGTGCTGCTTTAGCAGGGTTAATAACTGCGACTCCCGTTGTTGGGCAACTTTTGGCACCAATAGCAACTGCTCTAGGATTAACCGTTACTGCTTTAGGAGCAATTGCAGGAAACGAACTAGACAAAGCTATTTCCAATTTTGGCAAGAGCCTTGTTGACACAGCCAAGGAATTCTTCAAGCTTTTTGCAGACATTCTGAGTGCAATTTTTGGTGATCAGCAATCAATTGTCTCCATTGCCTAAATCTACGTCACTGTAAGGTGCAACCAGAATGACAGAATCAAAAAAGCCTAGTAAGAAAGATATCCTTGAAGCCATTGACAAGCTAGAGAAGAATCCTAATGCCCGCACTAAAATTCTAGGGGAAATGGGTGTAGCAGGGATGGGAGCTGCTGGAGCCGGAGCGTTGGCTGCTGTTTTTGGCGCTAGCATAGCCCCTATTCCTATAGTCACTGCACTTACGGGTTTTGGAATGGTTGTTGCAGCACCAGTGACTTTAGTTGCTGGTGCTGCTATTGCCGGAGGCGCTGCCGCTTATGGCTTAACAAAACTAGCAACCAGTGGAGCATATGATAAAGGCAAAAAAGAAGAAATCAAGCAGAAGTTAGAAGATAAGCTAAAAGAGCTTGAGGCTGAAGAGCAGAAGTCTAGCTTAACCGAGGACAACAAGAATTCCTTTATAATTTTCCTCAAAGAACCGCTTCAGTTCGATCTAATTACTGCTGAGCAAGCTCAGGAATTAATAGCATTAGTTGAAAATGGTCAAATGACCTTGGAAGAAGCATATAGTCTTCTTGACGGTGTCATCAAGGAAATGGATGCCATGAAATAGTAACGAGAAATGAGTAGAAAATATTGACTTATTGGTCAATGAAATTCAAGCAAAAATCTTGAAAATTTCCGAAAAGTCAATTCTAAAACTGAACGCAATACCTCCTTGATAAGATAATTTAGATATGGCCAAGAAATTAAGACAAGGTGAGCGAATTCTTATCGCTCCTGACATAAAGGGTTGGATTGACGAAAATGGGAATCCAAAAATTCAAGACATTAGAAGCGATTCTTTTGGAAAAGATCTAAATCCATTTAGCATCGAGACTAAAATCCTCATTTATGAGCGGCAAGTCAAAGAATGGTTCTTAATACCCGCCCTTAATCTCTCTTATCAAAAAGATAGAGGGTTCTTAGCGCTCATGGCCGGATGTTCTTACATTGAAGGTTATATCCAGAATTTCGAGGGTGTATCAAGCGATAGAAATTCGAGCACATATTTCAAAAAAGGTTTTAGAGCCATCTTTGATCCTGACAGTGAAATAGATGAGGCGTGCATTAAAGAATTTCACATTCATGTCAGATGTGGCCTCTTCCATGATGGCATGACTAGAGGCAAAGTGATTTTGTACTTTGACGAAGAAAATGAATGCAGACCAATTGACTTTTCAGATCCAGATATTATTAAGATTTACCCAAGGGGTATGTTAGAGGTTATCCTAGATCACTTTGAGGGATATTTGACAACTCTAAAAAATCTGGAAGAAAGCAAAATCAGGGATAATTTCAACAAAACTTTTATGACAGATCTTACATGCTTGTCAAGAGAGCAGTTGAATTATTGATCTACAGCATCACTCAAAGACAGGGGGTTACCTTTAGGAACTCATCGAAAATGTCAGTCTGCTGTTGATTGAGTAGCCGCTCTAGCCAAATATTAGGGTCAATCAGATACACGGCGAGCCCCAATCATCCACAGTTTCTTTTTGTAAGCTAAGACTCGTATAAGCATCGCGATATGCCTGCATAGCACCAGCCCAATTTTGCTTTAGACGGTGGTTAGGATCGTGCCGCTGCTTCTTAACCAGCGCCGCGACAAAATTGATCACCTCCTGCTGAGCCTGGGGAGGTAAGCTTTGAATCTCATTCACAATAGGATGCATAGCGAAGCCAGTCCTTTTATATCTCTCAATTCTAAACCAGTCGGCTTTTGAACCTAGGGTAAGAGTATTTTTCAGCAGCCACCTAAGCGCTGATGAGTTCAAAAACGGGGCTGCTACCGGACGCTAGCTCATAGTTCAACCGCTCAAACCCAATCACTATGCCCGCCTGGTTTTTAATCAGCAGCACCTCTTCACCCGTTTCCTCGGCAATAAACTCTTCAGCGGGGTCGCTAAACCAGACGGTCAGCGTTTTACCGACCTCGTCGTAATAGATTTTTAAGGTGTCCATACAACCGTTCCTTCCTTGATTTTGTTGGTGCGGTACGTCGTGATGATGAAGCCGTCGCCATTGAGATATCTAACCACCGCGCAGATCAAGTAAGGCAGCTCAACCCCATAATGCAGGTAAACCAATGGGTCACTTTTACTTTGCCGAATTTCAATAGGCGACTGCAACGCCTGCTGAACCAGCTTCTCCTTACCCCGCATGATTGGATGCTTCACTGTGACGATCACATCCCAATAGCCGCCGTAACGCGAACATGCCTACCCAAAGGGGTTGTGACCTCGAAGGAGGCATTGTCCGCCATAGTGTCCCAGAAGCCGTTTAGCTATTCCTCTATGATAGTTCCTAGGTAGAGCCTCACAAACTCCTTAGCTGCCAATGGGTTCAGCGTTTTTAGCGCTTGGGTAATCTGGGCAATATTTTCAGCGCTGGGGTCAAGTCCATGGTACCAGCGCCCCACATTGGCGCGACTAATGCCCATTGTCACCGCCAGCCTATTCTGGCTAATGCTGTAGGTATCCAAAACCTGCTTCAGTGCGTCGCTTGCCCTTCCCATGCCCTAATCCTGGCAGAGCCGCACACGAAGGTAAATGTCACACTTGTGGATACATTGCGCCCATGCTAGTGTCTCACTTGTGACTACATTGGCTTTGCATCCCTATGTCAGAAGAATTTATCCCCAACAGCGAAATCTACAGCGCCCCACCCGGCAGCCCTGCCCCCACCCAACCCAGCCGTGAACCCATCCACATCACCGTCATTGGCTCCGCCACTGGCATCGACCTGGTGATCAAAATCCTCCATCGCCTCGGGTTTGCCGAAGCCCGCGCCTGGAGCAAACCCCAGATCGACCCCAACACCGGCAGACCCATGCGCGTCCTCACCAAATGGCTGCGGTACTGAGCCACTCCAATACAGTCACCTCAGACAGGCTTGATACCATAACAAGTACTAACCCACTTCCCCGCCATGCCTAACGCTCAAAGCCTCACCCCAACCGAATATCCTCACATTGCCCTAAATACCGACAAAATTCCCTTAATTGCAAGCACGACCATGAAAGTGGTTGAACTAGTCTTGGCTCAACAGGCCTACGGCTGGACACCCGAAGAAATTCAAATTAACCATCGCCACCTGAGCATGGGTCAAATCTATGCCGCCCTGGCCTATTACTGGGATCACCGTGAAGCCCTAGACGCAGACATCCAGCGGCGCGAAGCCTACGTGACTCAACTAGAGCAGCAGGCAGAAGAATCCCCCTTTGTCACTCGCCTCAAGGCTCAAGGGTTGCTGCCGTGAGTGTCGCCCTCTACATGGATGAAAACGTTAATGGCGCTATCACCAACGGTCTGCGCCAGCGGCAAGTTGATGTCTTAACCGTACAAACCGATTACCGCAGCGGCATCTCTGACCCCGAAGTGTTAGCCCGTGCCACCGAACTACAGCGAGTGCTGTTTTCCCAAGATGACGACCTGTTAGCCGAAGCTAAGTCATATCAAACGCTAGCAGCTCCGTTTCCGGGAGTTATATTTGCCCGCCAGTCTCGCGTTTCGATCGGCACCTGCATTAGAGATCTAGAGTTGATTGCCACACTGGGCGAAGCCAGCGAGTTTGAGAATCGAGTTCTATTTTTGCCTTTATGACAGAGCCTTTGCTAAATGATGTCTTTAAACGTAAGCGCGTCGTGCCGTGGCAATCCAGGTAGATGAGCGAGTGAAGAATGTCCACTTTACGGAAGACACCATTAGCGTCGATCTGATGGACGGTCGCTCGATCGCAGTGCCGTTAGCCTGGTATCCACGCCTGCTGCATGCATCACCCAACCAGCTTGCCCAGTGGGAAATTTGCGGCGGCGGCTACGGCATTCACTGGGCAGCCCTCAACGAAGACCTGAGCACCGAGGGAATGCTGCGTGGCGCACCTGCCCCAGAGGCGAGAACCACTTAGGGTCAACAGTCTGCCAACCCAAGCCCTATTGCTTAGCCTATGGCTGCGGGTACCATAGCCGAAAATATCCTTCACCCAGCTATGGCCCAAGCCACTGACGACCTCAACGCAAACCCTACCCAGGCACAGCAGATTCTCGAAGAAGTACGAGAGCTGCGCCAAGAGGTTGAGCAAGCCAACCGGGCAAATAGCGAGTTCAACAAAAAGTTTGATAACTACCAAAAGGCAACCCAGTGGGTGGTGCAACTGGCCTTTAGTCTGATCGCCGCTGCTACTGTGACGGTGATTGTGTCAACGCTGCTAGGTCGGTAAGGCGATCGCGCAAATTTGCTCGGCGGTCAGGTTTAACCGATCTCACTCGGCAAACATTTCAGCCAGGGTTTCTAGCACTAAGCTCTGTTCGTCGGGGCTGATCTGCCCCAGATGCTTAATCAGGCGAGTTTTGTCCACAGTGCGAAGCTGGTCTAGAACGATTTGCCCGGCTTTGCCCTGGAACTGACAGGCCACGCGGGTCGGGTAGCGCCGACCTTTGGTCGTCATAGGGGCAACGATGACCGTGGCAATGTGGCGGTTCATTTCATCGGGGGAGATCACCACACAGGGGCGGCTTTTCCTGATCTCGCTACCGACGGTGGGGTCAAGGTTGACCAGAAAAACGTCGAAGCGGTTCACTACCAATCCCATTCGGCATCATCCCAATCGGTAGTGCTGAGGTCATCGAGCAGGATGTCGTCGTCGTGCTCGGCCATAGCGGCAAAGGCTTCATCCCAACCTGCCCGCTGGCGGGGGGCAGTGCGAATAACCAGACGATCGCCCTCAACCTCTACTTCTACCTCAGCGCTGAGGCCGCTTTGCTCTAGCAGCACCTTAGGGATACGAATGCCCTGGGAGTTACCGATCTTGACAATGCGCGTTCTGATGGCGGTGCCCATCGGGGGTAAGTCTATTGCTGTCGAGTAATTACATTGTAGATACTTCAACAGAGGTGCGTCAAGTGGAAATAACGTGCCTAGGCAAATGGCGACTGGACCCAGAAGGGTAGCGCGCTTAAACCTGGCTGCGTAGGCTAAACCGGGACGCTGGAACGCTAAACAAATCGCGGAAGCGGGCCTGACGCTCTTCCACAGGCTCCGGCGCATCGTGCCAGAGGCTTTCGTAGTAGAAAAAGGCCACCCCCAACCCCTGGGCCGTCGATCGCATCACCTGAGATTGAACCATCGACATCGGCATAGGGCGATTGCGCAACCCAGTCAAGATGCCAATGCCCACCGGAATTTGAGTTTGAGCTGTCTGAATTTCGGGCCGCAGTATTTGATCAGTAAAGCTGGTCATATCCCAGCGGTAGACCTGCACCAGCAGCTCGTCTACCAGGCCACGGTTGATCCAGCCCACCCAATCCTGCAAAAACGAGTTGTAGGCCGTTTCGTAGGGATTGGGCGACACCGAAAAGATGGCCTGGGGACGATGCTGCTTCACCGTCTGGTTGAGCTGAGCCACAAAGTCCGTAATCTTGTCGGCCCGCCAGCGCATCCAGGCCGGATCTCGCGGATTGCTCGGCACCGGCTGTTCGGTTTCCTGCTGGTAGAGCGCCACGGTGTAGGGATCATAGCCAAAGTCACTGGGCAGGGCGGTGTGGTCATCGAACTGAATGCCGTCGATGTCGTAGCGGGCGGCAATTTCGGCCACCAGGCTGCTGATAAACTGCTGCACCTCCGGCTTAAACGGGTTGAGCCACACCACTTCCCCAGCGGCACTGATCGAGGTCTGGCTGCCATCTTGGCGCTGGGTCAGCCAGTCGGGGTGAGCTACAGCCAACTCCGAAAACGGCGGTGCCATAAAGCCAAACTCAAACCAGGGGATGGCCAGCAGGCCCTGGCGGTGAGCTTGCGCAATCACGTCCGCCAAAATGTCTTGCCCCGCAGCGCCCCGGTGGATGTAGGGGATGCCGGCTCGCTGGGCGATCGCGCTGGGGTAGAGGGCATAGCCCGAATTCCACACCACGGGGTAGACCGTATTGAAGTTGAGCTGGGACAGCTCGGCCATGGCGCTCTGCACCCGCGACGAGTCGCGCAGCATAGGCATATCGTTGGTGGTCAGCCACACCCCCCGGATCTTTTGGACGCTCTGAGGCATCGGCGCGGTCTGCCACGGATCGGCCCTCCAGGGCATCACCGGAGGCGAAAAGGCGATCGCGGGGCCACCGAGCATCACCACCGCCACCAGCGCGGCCCAGAACAGCAGCATCCGATGTTTGAGTTTGTGTTTGAGCTGAGAGGTCATAGGGGAAGGGCCGTTGGTATTCGGTTGGCTTTGACTTTTGGACGCGATCGCCTTGATCTTGCTCTATTACTCAAGACATAGCTCTATGCCCAAAATCCGGACGATTGATCAACTTCAAAAGTTGCATCGTCGATAATAACAAGGGGGCATGGTCGTTGGGCTAGAAAGGCAAATTTTGGCCAGAGAATAAAAGGTGAAAACTAACGGTTTACTTGCACTAGCGCGATCGCCAGGCTCAGCAGCAGCAGTCCAGCCAAACCGATAGCCCCGCGATGATTGCGCAGCCAAAAGCCAACGCGCTCCTCAATAGAAGGGGCCGGTACTGCCAGTTCTGCCGTGGTCTTTACCGAGCGGTAGAGCGTGCAGGTCTGGGCCTGGGGGCGCTGGGGAAAGTTGCAGGTATCGTCGGCGTCGTAGACGCAGGTGGCGCAGAGGGGCACATCGCCCTCAGTGCGGTAGAGAGGAATGCCAGGATGCCCGTAGGCCTTGAGGGTAAGCTGGCAGCGCGGACACTGAATGGTTGTGGGCTCAATGGTGGACTGGCAGCGGGGACACGACAACATAGGGAGAACATTGAAAAGAGAGGCAGAATGAGCACAATTTGTCGGCCACAACAACCCTGGATGCTGGGCCTTTTCGAGGATCAAACCTGGGCCTTTGGAGCGTTGCTCAGCGATGAGATGCCCGTATCCTAGCGCAGTGCCCAAGCAGCATCCAGGCATTACCCAGGCTGTGTTCAAACGCGCCCGCAGCCGGTTAATCCCCTAGTTTGATGCCCTGGCCATGGGGCCAAGCAGACGACGAAACAGACGATAGCCACCCCGTACCCCGTCCAGCAAAACGTAGGGGATACGCAGGCGCAGCGGCAGCAAAAAGGGTCGATAAATCCACCAGTAGGCCCGCTTCACATCCTGCCAGGCACGACAGGGGGCTGAGTTTAGAAAATCAGACACATCCACCACTACCCCATATCCTTCATGCTGCATGACGTTGCGCCCGTGGACATCGTGGGGAAACAGACCCCGGCTGCGGGCATAGTCGAGGGCGGCATCAATATCTCGAATCACCTGGGGAGGAATGGCCAGACCCCGGTGCAGCGCATCGTACAAGGTCACTCCCAGCAGGCGTTTCAAGATCAAAAAATTGCCCTGGCTGAAGTAGCACTGGGAAAAAGCAGGGTGGTCTCCCAGGCGGCCATAGACCTCGACCTCAGCCTCTATGCCAGGGCGGCCAGGGGCGTAGACCTTCACCACCTGGTCGGGGTAGTCGGGGTGGGCAAACACAGCGGCGTAGTTGCCTGCGCCCAGGCAGCACCAGGGCGCAGGCAACCTATGCACCACCACCGGATGGTGAGGGTCAAGGCTCTCTAGGCGCAGATCTGGCAGCAATGTCTGACGAACGCAGTGGGCTAGGGACGCGATCGGGTCAACCATGGGGTGAAAACAATCTGTCGTTTGCTTTAGGGTATTTAGGCTAGGTCGAAGGGTATCGCCGCACCTGGTATTCGCGGGCGTCAATCATTCGGTAGGGAAATGTGACGATCTCGTCGAACTGCGTTTGAACGGCGTCCAGCACATCCTGGGGAATAGCCTTCCACTGCTCGCGGGTTTGCCAGCGAATGACCACGGCCACCTGGTCGAGCAGGTCCGGCGAAATCCACACCTCCTTGGAGATAAAGCCGGGGTACTGGCTGAGGGCCGCCGTCCAAATCTCACTGTCAAGGCGGATGAAAGTTTCGCGATGGTCGGGGTCAACCGCAAAGGTGAGCCATTCAATCACCATTAGATGCATCCTCGGTAAGGCGGGCGATTTGGGTTTCAAAGTAGGCTTGCTGGGTACCCAGCAAGCGGGCCAGCACCAGCCCCTCACGATAGGCAGCCAGGGCAGAGGAGGTGTTGTCGAGCTGCTCGTGCACCTGGCCTAGCTGGTCGTAGGCAGACATTTTGGTAAAGGCGTTGTGGCTCTGCTGAGCGACTACTAACAATTGTTCATAGAGGTAGCCGACATCGGCCCAGCGGCCCAAGGTTTTGTAGATTTCAGCCAGGGCGGTGATGGCGTTGGCGGCCACCTCAAGCTGCTGCTGCTCGATCGCATTGGTGTAGGCGACCTGGTACTGCTGCGCGGCGGTTTCTAGACTGCCCAGGGTGCGATAGTTGGTGGCCACCTGGTGCTGTAGCGATGGCATCTGGGGCCAAAGGGCTTCATCCACCTGGTAAGCCAAGAGCAACTGCTGGCGGAGGGCGATCGCCCCTGCAAGGTCCTGCGCCTGCTCTAAATTGTCGGCCTGTAGCCGCAGAAATGTTAGCTCGGCCTGGCGATCGCCTGCCGTCTGGGCCAGCCCTACCAACTCGCCATAGACTGCCGCCGCCTCAGGAAAGTAAAACCAGTCAGCCCGCAGGGTAGCTAGGGCTTCGAGCTGGCGGCGCTGGCTGGCGCGATCGCCCGGTGCCGCCTCGTCAGCCAAGGCTTGATAGATCGCTGCCGCCGCATCTACAGCACCCAGCACCACGTAGGTCGCAGCCATGGCCTCCAGCAAAGCACCATCCTCTGGCAGGGCCAGGTCAGCACGAATCTCATCCAGACGCACCGCGTAGAGCTGAAGGTCTTGGGTGGCGTTGCGATCGCGCAGCACCCGACCTACCCGGTCAATCGCCGCCAGCTCTGGTTCAATGCCCAGCAGACGGCGCAGACGCACTTCCCGCCGCCAGACGAGCCGAGCCGCTTCTAAGTCACCGGCTTGGTCTAGGGCCGCAGCATCGAGGGCCAGCTGGTCAAGGTCTTGCTCTAGCGCATACTGCTCTAGGGGGCTGAGAGGGCGTGATATGACCGGGTTGGGCAATAGCGGGTCGAGGGGGCTATCTTGCAGCGGGTCGGCCAAAAACGGAAAGCGAATCTCGGGTCGCAGCACCTGGGCCAAAGCGGGGGAGGTCACACCCAGGGTCAGGGCGCTCAGGGTCAGGGCAGCTACATGCAGTATCGCCGTCGCTGACCCCAGCCAGGGCAGCTCGCCCCAGACGTGCTGGCTAACGGTATTTTGACCTTTCAAAAACTGGCGGGGCAACGGTCTCTCCTGCGATCTGCACACCTATCATAAACGCCGCCACAGCTTGAATGTGACAACCGCTTAACATCTCTCGGAGGCTTACCATAGAGGGCACCGCCATCCTGTAATCTAAAGACTCGGTGGCGGTCAAACCATCCTGCCCCATAGCCAGTCCAGGCCAAGATTTGTAGTTTCCTCAGGCAAACGTCTACGTCTAGGCTTTGGTTCGCTATTTTTTTGATTTGGGTTTGGTTAAAGCGCCGTTATTGACCTCTTGCAAGCTTCGTTCTCAGACTATGCACTCCACCGCATCCCCCACTGTTTCGACTCCTCAGCGCACCGTTCGCATTGTGTCTCGCAAGAGCCAGCTGGCGCTGATTCAAACCCACTGGGTGCGCGATGAGCTGCAAAAGCACTTCCCCGAGCTCGCCTTTGAAATCGTCACCATGGAAACCCAGGGTGACAAGGTGCTCGATGTGTCGCTTTCGAAAATTGGCGATAAGGGGCTGTTTACCCAAGAGCTAGAAGACACCATGCTGCGGGGCGACAGTGACTTTGCGGTGCACTCCCTCAAAGACCTGCCCACTCGCCTGCCCGAAGGGCTGATGCTGGGCTGCGTCACCGAGCGCGAAGACCCCGCCGATGCCCTGGTCGTGCACGAAAGAAATAAAGACAAAACTCTGGCCACCCTGCCCGAGGGTGCGGTAATTGGCACGTCTTCCCTACGACGCCTCGCCCAGCTGCGCCACCACTATCCTCACCTGGCGTTTAAAGACATTCGCGGCAACCTCAACACCCGCCTGCGCAAGCTCGACGAGGGTGACTACGACGGCATCATTCTGGCGGTGGCCGGGCTGCTCAGAATGGATATGGGCGATCGCATTCACGAAATTCTACCTGCCGAGATCTCGCTCCACGCGGTTGGGCAAGGGGCTCTGGGCATCGAGTGCCGCACGGGCGATGCCGAAATTCTCCAGCTGCTGGCGGTGCTCTCCCACGCTCCCACCACCGCTCGATGCCTAGCCGAGCGCGCCTTTTTGCGCGAGCTAGAGGGTGGCTGCCAGGTACCCATTGGCGTCAATACCGTGCTCGACGGCGACAGCCTCACCCTGACGGGCCTAGTGGCCAGCCTCGACGGCCAGCGGGTGATTAAAAACACCGTCCAGGGGCCAACGGCAGAGGCTGAAGCCCTCGGGACTGAGCTAGCCCAGCACTTGCGAGGTGCCGGTGCCCAGGCGATCTTAGACGAGATTACCGCTGCCAGTCGTAGCTAGAGCCAACGGGCCACGCCCCCACTAGCAGGCTAAAGAAAATCCTAAAATCCTCAAAAGTAGCCTTTGTATCTGGCCAAAGAGAGAAGCCATCGGTCACAATAGGCTCAAGGTTGGTCGGGTGTGGTGCTGCCCTTAACATGTCTTCTCCTTGCAGGCTGGTGTTATCGCAATGTTACGTTTTTCTCTCTTCCAGGCCTTGTCTCTCGTGCATCCTGCCGCCAAATATCTGGCTTTAGTGCCTCTGGCATGGGCCACCACAACCGCCGAAGCCGCCCTGGCAGAGGCCTCCCTGGGCCGGTTTGAGGATAGCCCCAAGGTTGTTTTAGACGAAGCCTGGCAAATTGTTAACCGAGAGTACGTCGACGGCAGCTTTAACCAAATTAACTGGCAGGCCGTTCGCCAAGAACTGCTGGGGCGTGAGTACACATCTCCAGCTGCTGCCTACAACGCTCTGCGCGCCTCTCTGCGGCAGCTCAACGATCCTTACACCCGGTTTTTGGCCCCAGCCGAATATGCCGATTTAACCGACCAAACCTCGGGTGAGACCTCAGGCATTGGGGTCAGGTTAGAGCGCAATAACCAGACAGGGGCAGTGGTAGTGACTAATGTGGCCCCAGACTCTCCGGCAGAGCGATCGGGCCTAGCCGTAGGCGATCGCATTTTACTCGTCGATGGCCAAAGCACTGAGCGACTGACCGCCGAGGGGGTCATCCAGCAGCTGCGGGGAGAAGACGGCTCCCAGGTCACCCTCACGATTTCTCGTAACGAAGGGGCACCCCGCACCGTCATTCTGAGCCGCGCTCGCATTGAGTTACCCACCGTAGAGTATTCTCAAAGAACCGTGAGCGGTCGTTCCATTGGCTACGTGCGCCTAATCGAGTTCAACGCCCAAGCCGCTCCCCAAATGGCGACCGCCATCAACACGCTGGTCAATGCTGGGGTAGAAGGCTTTGTGCTTGACCTGCGGGGCAACCCTGGGGGCCTGCTAATGGCCAGCATTGACATCAGCCGCATGTGGCTCCAGCACGGCCCCATTGTGCGCACCCTCGATCGCAGCGGCAAAAACGAGGCCATCTCAGCCAATCGCACCGCTCTGACCGATCTGCCCCTGACTGTACTGGTAGATGGGCGATCGGCCAGCTCCAGCGAAATTTTGACCGGTGCGCTGCGCGATAACAACCGCGCTACCGTAGTAGGGACTACAACCTATGGCAAAGCCCTAGTACAGTCGCTTCATGCCCTGTCTGACGGCTCTGGCATCACGGTGACCGTCGCTCATTACTACACCCCCGACGGCACCGACCTGAGCAGCCGGGGCATCATTCCCGACGTGGTGGTTGACCTGAGCGATCGCCAACGCCGCGAACTATTCAGCAATCCTGCGCTGCTAGGTACCGATGCCGACACGCAGTATCTCCGTGCCGCAGAAGTGCTTGAGCAAACTATTCTGGCCCACCATGGACAGCCAACAACCGGGGCCAGTCGCCTGGGGCGGGCTACGCCGGTAGAGTAAGGCTCATACAACGGCAAAACCCATCCTGGCCAAAACAATGGCTGGGCGCTCTAGCGGTAGTGGCGATCGAGACGGAGCACGGTTTCTAGCAGCACATTGGCACCGTTAATACACTCCTCAGGGGTGGTGTACTCGACCTCAGAGTGACTAAAGCCGCCCTCGCTAGGCACAAAAATCATCCCCATATCGGTGAAGCGGCCCATCTCTAGGGCATCGTGGCCAGCACGGCTGGGCATGGGCATATGGCTGAGGCCAAAGCTGTCGCTCACGTCGGCAATCACAGCCTGAATGTGGTCGGCAGCAGGGCTGGGGGCTACGTTGAGCTGGGGTAGAATCTCAATCTTGGTGCCGGTTCCTCGGGCGATGAGCACCAACTCCTCTTTCAGATCGTTGATTAGATCGTTGATCAAGTCTTGGTTGAGGTCGCGCACATCTAGGCTGCACTGCACCTGACCAGGCACAATATTGTCGGCGTTGGGCCACACTTGCAGGGCTCCGACGGTAGCCACCTGCTGCCGAGGCGGACGGTTGCCCAATCGATTGACGCTCAGCACAATCTGGGCCGCTGCCACTAGGGCATCTTGACGCTGATCCATAGGGGTAGTGCCCGCATGGTTAGGTCGTCCAGTGATATGAATTTGGTAGCGCTGCATGCCGACGATGCCTTGCACGACCCCAATTTGCTTTTGGGCGGTTTCGAGCACTCCCCCCTGCTCCACATGGAGCTCCACAAAGGCGCAGATATCGTCTCGGGTACGGCGGGAGAGGGGCAGCTGATCCCAATTTCCCCCAGCGGCATTGACACAGTCGTCGATAGGGCGTCCGTCTTTGCGGTGGTAGTCGGCGGCATTGGGAGAGGCGGTACCGGCCATGGCATGGCTACCAACCATCGTGTCTTCTTCATCGGCAAAGACAATCACCTCAAAGGGATGGTCGAGGGTGATGTCGTTTTCGTGGAGGGTGCGGGCAACTTCAATGCCTGCCAGCACGCCCAGGTTGCCGTCAAACTTGCCGCCGCAGGGCACGGTGTCAATGTGAGACCCGGTGGCGATGGCCGGAGCCTTGAGACGACCCGAGCGGCGACCAATCAGGTTGCCAGCCGTGTCAATACAGGTGCTGAGCCCCGCTTCTACCATCCATCGCCGCACCAGCTCACGACCCTGAAAGTCTTCTGGGCTAAAGGCTAGCCGACAGATACCGCCGTTGTTGAGCTGTCCGATTTGTGCTAGGTCGTCAATGTTTTGGTTGAGACGCTTACCGTTGATGCGAAGAGTTTGGGTGAGGGCCATAGGTACTCAGTAGGAGGAGTTAAATGAAGGGATAAAACGTTGACTCCAGAAAACGTTACATACCATCATAAACCGTGACGTCTCTGTATACAGTCCATTGTATACAGAGCTTTAGGAAGGTTCTGTTTGGGAAGAACCTTCTACTAGAGAATTTACCCCTGGGCGCGACGATCCAATCAGGTTAGACGTTCTAGATCCAGGCGATCTAGAACCAGCAATGACTCTCTTCTTTGAAATACCTCAATAGCTGACGATCGCCCCCAGAGACTTCAACATGCGCTCTTCGGTGCTCGACAGGCCGGTGGCACGACAAATATTGACGCCTTCGTAGGGGCGATCGGGTCGCAGAGTCTGCTGGCAAAGACCGGTATCGAGGGCCCACACTCGAATTTCGTCGTCTTGACTGGCGGTGACTAGGTGCGTGCGACTGGGGCTAACGGCGACCTGCCAGATGCCCTGACTATGGCCTCGCAGGCTGTAGCGCTGTCGGTTGGCCGTGACATCCCACACTTCTAGCTGGTTGTCTTGGCTGGTGATAGCTAAGATATGGCCGGCTGGGTCTAGGGTGACTGCTTGTAGCCACTGCTCTCTGGGGTGCTGCCACTGCCCCAGGGGGCTAGGTGCTGACGAATCGCTGGGGCGATCGCCAGTTTCAACCTGCCACCAGCGCAGGGTGCCATCGTGGCTGGCGCTGGCTAAGATCGCCCCGTCTAACCCTAGGGCTAGGCTGTGCACCTGACTTTGGTGGCCGAGCAGGGTGTCGTGGCGGGTGCCCCGCCGCCGCCAGATACCGATGGTGCCGTCGCGCGCGCCCACGACGATGTTCTGACCGTTGGGGCCAATGGCCAGGGCCGACGGGCTGGCTAGGGCATGCTCTAAATCGCCCAGGGGACTGCCGGTGGCCGTGTCCCAGAGAGACATAGTGCCGGGGCCAGCGGCCACCAACCACTCGCCGTCATGGCTAAAGCTCAGCAGGATAGCGGGGTTAGCCATCACCCACTGGCACTGGCCCGTGGACGACCACAGCCGCAGGGTCTGATCGTCGGTGCTGGCTAACCACTGCCCGTCGTCGCTCAGGGCGAGAGTACGCACTGGGCCATCGTGACCAGCGAGGGTGCAGGGGCCGCTAGCGTAAGGACTGCCTTTGCTGATCGACCACAGGCGCAGATGGGCGTCGTCATGGCCGGTCAAGATGGTGCCACTGGTGGGGTCAGCCCTAAAAGCTAGGCTCTGCACCCGATGGGCCTGACTGAGAAAACTTCGCCAGCGCTGGCCCCGGTTGGCGCTCCACAGCTGGATAGTGTAGTCGCTGCCGGTGACGAAGTACCGGCTATCGTCGCTAAACGCCAAGGCCCACACCGGCACCCCCAGGTCTGCCAAGGTATAACAGAGGCGGCGATCGGGAATATCCCACAGAGCCACAGTGAAGTCTTGGCGGCTGCACACCAGGTAGCGACCATTGGGGCTCACAGCCATGGCCAGCAGAGCGTCAAAGTTGGCGGGCAAAATCCAGCAGGGCAGGCTGGTCTCCAGGTTCCAAATGGTCAGACAGTGGTCGTCGTAGCCAGCGGCATAGGGAATCGGTGGACAGGCGACATCGCTGGGGTCGCGCAGAAACCCAGCGGTGAGAATGGCCGCCGTCGATCGCGCCTGGAGGGCTTTGATCAGTGTGCGATCGCCGATGTGCCACAGACAAGCCTGCTGATCGCCACCACTAACCAGGTGTGCCCCGGTGGCATCGTAGGCCAGGGTATGGATCGGGCCGTGGTGGCCGTCGAGGTGCCCCTGGCCAAACCCCGAGGCCACCTCCCACAGGCACAGCTGCCCAGACTCATCGCCTGATGCGATCTGGCTGCCGTCGGGGCTAAAGGCAAGGGCGTTGACCGGTGCCCGGTGGTGCTCAAGCATGTTGGTCTGGTAGGTTGCCCCCACGGGCCACAGCCAGATCTGGCCGGTTTCGGTGCCCACCGCCAGCAGGTCGCCCTGGGGGCTAAAGGCCAGCGATCGCACTCCCTGGCCCTGGCCCTCGTCAAACATCCACACCAGCTTGCTCCGGTTGAGATCCCACAGCAGCAGGCGACCTTCAGGATCGCCCGTAGCCAAATAGCGGTCACCGCCAGGAGTAGAAGGGCTAAAGGCAGCGACAGGGTTACGACCCAGGGCCGTAGCAAAGGCAGTGTCGCTGAACTGAGCCTGGGTAAAATTGGCCCCTTGCAGGCTCACCCGGCGCAGATCGCCCTGCCAAATGGTCAGTTGAGAAAAATCGGCCCCGCTCACGCTAAGCCCCAGATACTGACAGAGGTGAATGATATTGCTAGCGCCGTAGCCCGGTTGCCCCCGCAGGGGCTGGAGCGCTTTCAGCCAGCGATCGCCCATGGTCGCCAGGGCATCAGCCGTGGCGTAGCGCTGCTTGAGGGCATCTCCCAGGGGCACCAACAGCGCCGCCCGCTGCCGCTCTTGCACCACTTCTCGGGCGGCCATGGCAATCAGAGGCAGGCGGTGCAGCCAGTCAAAGCTCTCGACCTCCAGCTCGGCCAAGAGCAATGTTTGCAAGCGTTTTAGCAGCAGAGTTTGCACCACAGGGGCCAGGCTGAGCTGGAGACCGCCGCCTGCGGCTGGGGTGCCCCACGCCCAGCCACGCCCCAACACCGATTGCACCACGGCCTCCGTCGGGGGCGGCTGCATCGCCAGCTTGAGATCGTCTAAAGCCGTTGCCTGCTGGGCGATCGCCAGCCAGTACAGCAGCCCCCACTCCTCAGGCAGCAGCCGCTCTAGAGCTTGGCTAAAGCTGTAGCGGGCGGCCACGGGCACTGTCAGATGAGCAGCCTGCAGCAGGGGGTTGGGCCGCCCCTGGTAAACCTCCCGCAGCGTTGCCCCAATCCCCCGCAGTACCAGGGGATGCCCGCCGTAGCGATCGATCAACGCCGACCAGGCATCGGCATCAGGGCTATCGGGGGCTGACAGCAGCTGTCGGATGGCCTGGGAGGGTAAATCTCCCAGGGGGTAATCCTGCGCCCGTGGTCCCTGACCCTGGGCTAGACCCAGGGGTTTCTCACGGCTCACCCACACTAGGCAGCTCTGATGGTGACGCTCCGCCCCCTGGCAAAAAAGGTGCTGCAAAGCCTCAGTGTGGGGCCGATAGCTCCCCGCTAGCTGCTGAGCTTCAAACAGCTGATCCATATCGTCGAGGATGAGCACTACCCGACGCCGGGTCATCTGCTCGAGCAGCCAGTCGACTACCGCTAGGGGGGCAGAGTCGGCCAGATCGGTCTCTGGGTCTAAATTTGGGTCTAGCCAATGGGCGATCGCCCCCACTAGATCGCGCTCGCTAGCTCCGCCAGACAGAGCCAGATAGCCGCATTGATCGACCTGGGGGGCGATCGCCGCCGCCACGGCGGCTGCCAGGGTGGTCTTACCCACGCCAGGCAAACCCCAGATCACCACGGTGGGGCACCGTTCTTCTACGATCCACCGGGTGATCTGGGTCAGCTCGGCCTCGCGCCCATGACAGTCGGCCAGATCAATGCGGGGAGCCTCACGCACTGCCACGTGAGAAACGTCTCGACGGAGAGACATGGGCCGCTGTCTAGTCACTGGAATGTCAGAGGGCGGCGGACTAGAGGCGATCGCAGGCAACAGCAGATCCTGAGTTGCCCAGGTTTGCAGCACATTTTGAAGGTTGCGCTTGGTGACCCGAATGCCCTTGCCCTCGCTATCTACCAAGTCGCTCAGCAGCAGCCACAGCTTGGGGCCAACGTCTTTTTTGAGATAATCTTCGGTGTAGCCCGCCGTCGGGGTGGCCATGGCCGAGTAGGTCTTGTTTTCCCATGAGCCCTTGAGCACCAGGCGCTCCACATCTTTCAGGGGCCGCCCCTTACGCTCGACGGCAACCTGGTTGATGAGAATGGCAATTTCCTCAAAGTCCATGGGTCAGCCGGGCAGAGTCCCCCTTATCTCCGCCCTAGTCTAACCTGAATTTTTCAGAACTTTTGAAGGCCCAACGAGTCGAGCCATGGCTCGGGTCACTCCAAGCCATGGAGTGCAAATGACTTTCAGCATGCTGCCCTTTTTGCCAACTTCTCAGGGCGGATGCTTACCCATCACCGCCAAGACCTGGCGAAGATTAACAACGCCCTCTCGATTTAGCGCCAGTTTGTCTACGGTTGCCCTGCCAGTAGGCGTGATACCCAGCATGAGGGTTAAATCTTGGCTCCAGACAAAGTGGTCTTGCCACTGCTGCTGGCGTGGATGGTAGAGCGGAATCATATGTCCCGTCACAGGGTCGTAGGCGTCGGTCTGGATGTATTTACGGTTGTTGCAGCCTTGACAGGCCAACGCCAGGTTGTCCAGGTCGTCGGTGCCGCCTTTAGCACGGGGGACGATGTGCTCGATGGAGAATGGATCTGGGGAGTACTTGGCCTGGCAGCGGCAGTATTCGCAGCAATATGCGGCTCTCTGAGCAACTGCCTGATTTTGCTGGGAGGTTAATGAAGGCTTAGCCATAGACAGCAGGCTCGATGCCCAGATCGCCCATGACATTCTCTAAGGATTGGTGGCGTAGCGCGGCGAGGTGCACTAGGGCTTGCATGCGATCGACGTTGAGAGCTTCAATCTGGTCTGAAATCTCAATTAGTCGCTGGTGCTCGTCGGCTGTCAGGATCTCGGCTTGTCGTTTGTCGATCAGGGCATGGTACTCGTCCCACAGTTCGGCGGAGAGGCCAAGATTAATGCGCTGGAGTAAGTCGGCTTCTGCTGCGGGTAGGGGGTTAGCTGCCACTTGGTGGGCGGCTAGTCGAATATGCAGGGTTTCTAAAATGTAGCGTTGGGGGTCGAGGCCCTGCTTGGCAGCTTCTGCCCGCAGTTGGGTTTCCAGTTCTGGCGAGAGTTCGAGGGTGATTTGAGGCATGAGATCGCTGGTGCTGTTTTAGAATCTCCCGAGGCTCTTTATCCGTGAAGAGGGGGCATTACACTAGAAGTAAGACGCTTAGTCCCTATTCTGGCAAGTCTGCCTCAAAAGGGCACCTAAAACTTCAGCATGCCATCCCCTCCTCGGAGGGGTGCCCGGAGGGCGGGGTGGGTCAAAACTGCTCCGACATGTAAGTCTCTAGATACCGTAAGTTGTCTTGCTAGCCTTGACTAACCCACCTCTACCCCTCCGAGGAGGGGACAGTGAGGCTATTTTTCTAAGGATTTTCCTGAATCTGAACTCGGCTTAATTCTACTCTTCCACCCGATAGCCGAAGTCTTCGAGGCGGCTGCGGGACTGTCGCCACTTGGGCACCACTTTGACAAACAGCTCTAGATACACCTGACCCATCACCAGCTTTTGGATCTGCTGGCGGGCGTCGGAGCCGATTGTCTTCAGCATGCTGCCCTTTTTGCCAATCAAAATGCCTTTTTGCGAATCACGCTCGACGTGGATGGTGGCGAGAATGCGGGTAATTTTAGTGTCTTCTTCGACCCGGTCAACGGCGATCGCCACCGAGTGCGGCACTTCTTCGCGCGTATTCAGCAAAATCTGCTCGCGGATCAGCTCGCCCATGATGAACCGCTCGGGCTGGTCGGTGACCAAGTCGGGCGGGTAGTAGTACGGGCCAGGGTCGAGCTGATCGATCAGCGTCGCCAGCAGGGTATCGAGGCTAGTTTCATGCAGGGCAGAAAACTTGACCAGAGGCCAGCCGTGGGCATCGGCTAGGCTCTGGTAGCTGGCGTCGAGGGCGGCGATCGCGGCCTCATCCTCCGGCTGCTGATCGATCTTGTTCATGCCCAAAATTACTGGGCCGCTGCTGTGGGCCAGCAATTCAGCCACAAACTGGTCGCCGCGTCCCATATCGACGCTGCCGTCGACCACCAGCAGAGTGGCATCCACCGAGTCGATGGCCATCCGGGCATTTTTCACCAAGATTTTGCCCAACTCATGGTGCGGCTTGTGGATGCCGGGGGTGTCGACAAAAATAATCTGCGCCTGGTCGTTGGTCAAAATGCCCCGCAGGCGGTTGCGGGTGGTCTGGGCAGTGGGAGAGGTAATCGCCACTTTTTGGCCCACCAGAGCATTCATCAAAGTCGACTTACCCACGTTGGGGCGGCCAACAATGCCCACAAACCCCGATCGAAACCCTTCTGGCGGGGTGGGGATGGCGCTATAACCGACCGGGTCAAAGGTGTCGACCATGCTAATAGCCTGTGACATGGACAACAACCTCGCGGGTAGAACCCTGGGCCCGGTGTTCCCACAGATAAAGCCCCTGCCAGGTGCCCAGGGCCAGCCTGCCCTGCATGACGGGAATAGTCTCGCTGGTGTGGGTCAGCACGGTGCGAATGTGGGCGGGCATATCGTCGGGGCCTTCGGTGCTATGGACGTAGTGGTGGCCCTCGGGCACCAGCTGGGCCAAGAAATTCTCCAGGTCTACCAGCACGTCGGGGTCGGCGTTTTCTTGGATGATCAAGCTGGCGGAGGTGTGGCGCAAAAACACCGTGCACAGACCGGTTTCGACGCCCGAGGCGCGCACCACCCGCTCTACATCGGCAGTAAACCGCTGGAGGGATTTGCCCCGCGATCGCAGGGTGAGCACCTGCTGGTAGTGGCGAGTGGTAGCGGTGGAGAGCGTCATCACCAATCCTGAAAATAGACTGTTCTCTATTTTGTCAGAATTAACCCCGACTATGAAAAATACCTAAAAAAGTTACCCGACGACGACGCCTCTCATCGGCCCATGGCGACGACGACCTAGAATCCGAGCAGCGCATCTACATTCGTCCAGGGGAATTGCTACAGCCATCGCCCCAGAGGCCGACAGCATGTCCTACTGGCGATGGCGATGGCTGTAGCTAAAACGTTCTAAAGCCCATCGATGCTGATCGGCACCAGCTTGCCCTGGGCCGTTACCCCCAATCGCATCGGCTCATTGGCCAAAATAGGCTTGCCGGTGAGGGTACACACCTGGTCTTGCTCGGCTACCGCCCCAAAGCTGGCGCAAATATCGCTGGCCTTTAGTGAGGCTGGGGCGACGCCGGGAGTTTGCTCCACGTACTGCCAGAGAATATCGCGAATCAACGCCTGATAGCCCCGATCGCCCGCTAGGGCTTTGAGCTTTTCCTTCAGCGATCGCTCTAGGCGAATGCTGGTGACGTCCATTTCAGTAGTTGATACGCGAGTTAGGGTTGGCATCGGTGGGCACACCTCCAGAAGAGAACACAGGACAAAGCGCGAGAGCTGGCAGGGTTGCAGAGCAGAGTTGAGAGGCACCGAGTTATGGGCCTCAGGTTACAGCAGCCCACAAAAAGACTGGAACCCAAACCCCAATTTCCTCTATCTCTGTCACAACGCCATCGCCGCTATCACTAACAAACAGTGTAGACAGACTAGACAGGCTTGTATTACACGTGTAGTATTAGCGTTATTCGAGGTTATTCGTCAAGCGGTAGTAACCGCTCTGAGCAAACCTTGACGATAGCTTGACCGATTTCTACAGCCTTGCAGTTTTTGCTGGAGGATTTCCCATGGCCTATATTTTGTCTACTGGCACCGCAATGACGATCGCCGCCGCTACGGGCGATGCTGGCCAGCTGGGCATGGCCCTGGGGTTTGCAGGCGTAGTGATGCGGCTGATTAGAGGGGCACACCCCGCCACCAAAGACCGGTTTGGCGATTTTGATGTCAAGGCTTCGCCTCAGTCTGAAGATTGTGGGGGCGATCGCCTTCGACCCACGCTCTATCTCTGGGGCACAGCATGGCTCGGAGTGGCCAGCCTCGTTTTTGCCAACCTGGCGCTAGGGGGCAGTGAAGCTCTCCAACGGTGTCGGCGCTATCTCACCCAGCCTTCTGTCTATCAGCACTAACCTGATCTTCAACCTAGCCCACCGCCTAGGGACGGCCTCACCGGGTCGTCTGCCCTGGCTACAGGCCGCAGGCTTAAGTTCAGCGTTCGCTCCGTTGCTGCACGGCAGTGGCCTCTAGTCTGGGATAGTCCGGCTGGAGGCTGGGGGCGATCGCATTCTAGGCTGGCCTGTGAGGTATGGCTCTGGCGGGTCGCAGATTTTGCCCGTGGGCCACCGCTAGAGGTATTCAGACGGCGAGATAGATGTGCCCTGGCCAATGAAAGGCCCCCAGCCCTGACCCACATCGCCTGAGCCGCCTCGGCACTTTAAATCCTATACACACCACATTAGTTCATAAGTACTCAAGGCATGAACACTCATGTTGAAGTTGACCTATTCCGATGCCGATCTGTCCGTTGAATATTTGGCCTTTACCATCGAAGCCGTAGTGGCCCAGCGCAGCATTGTGGCCGTGCGGGCCGGGCAACCCCTGGTGGTGCAGCCAGGCTACGGATCGTTGGTTTTGCCTGGCGACCTGCCGGGTCTCGCTGTCCTCAAGGCAGCACGGGCAATTGACCTTACCCCCTGCGACCAAGACTGGGTAGAGATCACCCTGCGGGGCACCTGGCTAGCCGACGGCACCAGCGACACCGAAGGCATTTTGGTGGTTGAACTCGGCTCCGCCCTAGAGCAACAGGTGGTGACCCTATGGCGGCAGAGCCTGCGCTGGGTGTCTGCCCCCTGCCGCCCCAGGCGATAGGGTTAAGGTTTACTGATGCCAACCCTATCGCCCAGGCTTTGCAGTACGGTAGTTAGGTAGCTGTGGCCCGTTCGCATCCTTTAGCGCCCATGGCCTGAGCTGGATGGCGAACGGGCTACGGTAGCCCGACGCTGACACCCTCATCCACCAATTTAGACCATCCCCACCTACCCAAGGAGATCGTGACCATGGCTGACAGTGCAACCTACCTCACCCTCACCGCCGACAATTTTGAGGCAGAGGTGCTCCAGAGTGAGGTACCGGTGCTGGTTGACTTTTGGGCCGCCTGGTGTGGCCCCTGCCGCATCATGAACCCCATTGTCGAAGAGTTGGCCGAGACCTTTGCCGGTCGCGCTAAGGTGGCTAAGCTCAACGTCGACGAAGAAGATGCCCTGGCGCTTCAGTTTCATGTGATGGCGATTCCTACGCTGATTTTCTTTCACCATGGCGAACGAGTTGACACCGTCGAAGGGGTGGTCGCCAAAGACGATCTCGTGGCTCGTCTGGAGTCTCTAGTCACAGCGAGTTCTGAAGCCTAGGCCCAGATAGATCTGCGATCCAACTCGAATCCCATACCCCCGGTGCCACACGGGCAAAACCCTAGGGGCGTAAGCAGCCAAGCCAGAGGCTTTGTGGCATTCGCCCAGTGGAATCGGGGGTCACCCAAGCAGGATTGAGAAGATTTCGGGAGCAGGAAAAATCGAGGGCACAGGGGGGCTACTCTGCCGTTTCCTCAGGCGCTGAACTGCATGTGGGGGCAATGCCCAAGGTGTCTCGGCTGCTGGTCATTACCTCTACCGTGCGCTTGAGCTTAGCCTCTAAATACTGCTTGTGGTCGAGCAGCTGTCGCAGCTTTTGGTGTCGGGCAATGGCCAAACTCAGTGTAGTGACTTGCTCAGGCGGGCAGGGGTAGTGCTGAACCCGACCATCAGAATCCAAACTGCACAGGCGATAGCCTGGACGGGCCAAGTCGGCACCAGAAATCCCAGCGGAGGGGGCAGTCTCTGCCGACTGACAAAGGCGCTCCACATAGCTAGATAGCGCCTGGGGGTCGCCGTGGCGCAGCAGAGCAGCGTCTAGATCGGCGTCAGAGATCGACTGTTCGTCAACGGTTTCGAGCCAACCATCGACCATGGGGCCTTCCATATAGAGCGCCTGAATGTGCTGCACGGTCTGCCGCAGGTCTTGGTGCCAGGCCTCTACGGCCATTTGAATATCTTGCAGCACTTTGACCGCCAAAGCCGGGTTGGCATCGTGGCGATGGCGGCTAAAACTGGGGCGCTTGCGGCGGGGCAGTAGCGGCAGATGAGAAGCCTGCTCGGCCACCGGAAACGGGGCGAGGTGGGGGCCAGGGGCGGCGGCTTGAGACTCTACCAGTCTCTGGCCCTGCCATCGTGACGACTCAGCACCAGGGGCAGCGGAGCTTCCTTTGTCGGTCGCTGCGCCAATGGTAAAAGAAACGGGTCGCCGCGGCCCTTGCCCTGTATTTCCAGGGGGCAAGGGGGTGGCTGGCGGGGAGGCGACGAAGGGAAAATCGACGGGGTCAGAGGCGTGATCCATAGAGCTAGGGCGGCTGGGCCAGACGGAGAGGGGCAGATTGGGAGAGTATCGACTAATCTGACGTGCGATCGCCCCAGCCAGCCCACGTATAGTAGATCCGATCTCGGGAGACAGAGCCTTGGCATCGTCTGACTCAATTTATACCTGAATTGGCCAGATTGAGAATGTTCTAGCCCAATACTTCAACTAAATCTAAGTTCAACCCTGGAGCATAGCTGCGAAAAACATCGGAATCTCAATCTGGACTTGGTAGGCAGGCTAGGCCTCTAGCAGGCGCAGGGCAGCTTCGGCGTGGATCTGCACGGCAGGGTCGGGGTCGTGGAGCAGCGATCGCAGATCAGACACCAGATTCGATGGCCCGGCCCCGCCCATCTGCCCCAGGGCCAATACCAGTTGGCAGCGCAGCGGGCTGTCGGCTGGGGTCACGGAGGTTGCCCCCAGCCAGTGTTGCAGCGTTGGCAAGATTTCGACCCTGAGCGGCGGGGGCAGCGAAGGTAGCCCTGCCACCAGAGCCAACCGGCTCGATCGATCGAGCCGATCCCAGGCGGCGATCGCTCCGGTCACTGCTTGGGGAGTCCCCTGCCAGACCAGGGCCTGCACAGCGGCTGTTGAGAGATTTACACCACCGCAGGGAGCGTTTTGTAGCAGCGCCAACAGGGGCTGGTGGGCGGTGGGCACTCGACCCAGAGCATAGACGGCCTGCTGAGCCACCTGAGCATCGGTGTCGGCCAGCAAGGGGCTGATCGCCGCCGTCAGGCGATCAGCCCCCAGATGCGATCGCAGGCCCACCATGGCGCGAATGGCGCTCAGCCGCACCAGGGCCGACGGATCGGCTAGGCTCTGATCGATCGCCGCCAGGGTAGCCGGGTCGCCGTAGGCACTGAGGGCGTCGATCGCCGTAGCCCGCACGGTCGGTCGCGGGTCATCTATGACTTGCAGCAGCAGCGGCATCGTGTCGGGGTGCTGAATGCGGGCCAGAGCCTGCACCGCTAACGGGCGGAGGGCGGGATGGGCTAGCTGGGCGCCCAACGTGGCGATCGCCGCTGGGCCAATCTGGGTTAGAGCCGCCGCCACCGCCTGGCGCAGATCGTCATCGGTGGTACCGGCAAAGGTTTTGATCAGGGCGGAGATGACGGTGGCGTCGGGCAGATTGCCCAGGGCGCGGGCCGCAAACCATCGCGCTTCCCAATCGCAATCGTCATCTTGAAGAATAGCGATCAGCTCTGCTGAGGCCGCATCGCCCAGGTCAGCGATCTGCCGCAATCGATCCCAGCGATCGTGAAAATCCCCAGTACAGAGGGCCGCTACGGCAGCATCAACGGCCTGGGCATTGGCCTGGGTTAGAGAGGCTTGGAGATGGGATGCGCCCGCCGAATGAGATGTCACCGAAGATTCATCAAGCCAAGACATGCTAACGCTCCAGAAAGACCACCCGGCAGCGGGAGGAACCCCTACACCATAGGCGGTGAGTCATATTTTCCCAAGGGTAGACTATGCGGTTCGTGCAGTAGGCCCTTGCGAAGGCTGCATGGTGAGCATGAAAACGTATGAGTCGATACAAACACTCCCTAGAGCCAGGTCTAGGCTAACCAAACCTACTTCTATGAGTAAGCCAGGCGACATTGCCCCCTAGCCCAGATCGCTAGCGCAGGGTTAAACGTCAATTGATATCTGTTCTGCTAAACCACTAGATCTTGCTAAACCCTTACTCTCGCTAGGTAGATTTCTAGAAAAAAGAGACCAGCTGCAACCCAGCGACTGTAGCCGCTGTAGGGTGGGCAACGCCCACCAGTGGAAAAAGCATTTTTTAGAAGCTGCCTAGAAGCATCTGTCCTGCTCATTTTGTCTTGCTAGAAACGGTGTGCCTGTGACCACTTCTATTGATACGGCCAACCCAACGGCCCCAGCTAAATTAAACAAGTTTGAGCAATTTAAGGCCGAAAAAGATGGGCTGCTGGTCAAGCACGATCTAGAGCAGTTTGCCCAGATCGGCTGGGAAGCGGTGGACGATACCGACCTCACCCACCGGCTGAAGTGGCTGGGCGTGTTTTTTCGCCCGGTGACACCGGGCAAGTTCATGCTGCGCCTGCGCCTGCCCAACGGGCTGCTGACGGGCTACAAGGCTCGCACCCTGGCAGAGATCATTCAGCGCTATGGCGAAGACGGCAGTGCCGACATTACCACTCGGCAAAACCTTCAGCTGCGCGGCATTTTGCTCGAAGACATTCCCGAAATCTTCGCCAAAATGCAGGCTGCTGGCCTCACCTCCATCCAGTCGGGTATGGACAATGTGCGCAACATCACCGGGTCGCCAGTGGCGGGGCTCGACGCTGACGAGCTGATCGACACCCAGGGCCTAGTGATGAAGGTGCAGGACATGATCACCGCCAACGGCGAGGGCAACCCGGCCTTTAGCAACCTGCCCCGCAAGTTCAACATTGCCATTGAGGGCGGGCGCGACAACTCTATTCACGCCGAGATCAACGACATTGCCTTCGTGCCCGCCTACCGTGAGGGAGTACTGGGTTTTAACGTGGTCGTGGGGGGCTTCTTTTCTGCTCGCCGCTGTGAGGCAGCGATACCGCTCGACGCCTGGGTGCTGCCCGACGACAGCGTGGTGGAGCTGTGCCGCGCCATTCTGGAGGTGTATCGCGACCACGGCCCCCGCATCAATCGCCAAAAGGCGCGGCTGATGTGGCTGATCGACGAGTGGGGTCTGGAGCGGTTTCGCGCTGCTGTGGAAGCCGCCTACGGCCAGCCCCTGCTGAACGCTGCCCCCACCGACGAAATGGACTGGGACAAGCGCGACCACATCGGCGTCTACCCCCAAAAACAGGTGGGACTAAACTATGTGGGCCTGCACGTGCCGGTGGGTCGATTGCAGGCCAGCGATCTGTTTGACCTGGCCCGACTGGCGGAGGTCTACGGCAGCGGCGAGCTGCGCCTGACCGTAGAGCAGAATGTGATTATTCCCAATGTGCCCGACTCGCGCCTGGCGGTGCTGCTGGGTGAGCCGCTGCTGGGGAGGTTTGCGATCGCCCCCTCGGCCTTGACGCGATCGCTGGTTTCCTGCACTGGGGCGCAATTTTGCAACTTTGCCCTGGTAGAAACCAAACAGCGAGCCATGGCCCTCGCCCAAGCTCTCGATGCCGAACTGGCCCTGACCCAGCCGGTACGCATTCACTGGACGGGCTGCCCCAACTCCTGTGGTCAGCCCCAGGTGGCCGACATTGGCCTGATGGGCACCAAGGTGCGAAAAGAGGGCAAAACCGTAGAGGGAGTGGATATTTTCATGGGCGGCAAAGTGGGCAAAGACGCTCACCTGGGCGAAAAGGTGCAGCAGGGCATTCCCTGCGACGATCTGCACGGGGTGCTGAAGGCGCTGCTGATTGAGAACTTTGGGGCGCAGCCCAAGGCCAAAACAGAGGCCCTCCATGGAGTAATGGTGACCGCAGAGTAATGACGGCAAAAAAAATGCCCTGCGGGCAATGCCCCAGGACACACAGTTTGCATTTGAAGCAAACGTAGCACAGTCGATGGGCCAGTGGCGAGATCGTCTATCAAGGTTTCACCATAGCTTGCCAAAGCAGGGCCGGATCTTATCTCTACTGCCACTCACAAGCTAGTCACGTCCCCCCCTTTTTAAGGAGGGCAGGGGGGATCTCTTGAAGACATTTAAGCAGTTAGGCATTCTCACTTCAGTAGGGTTCTCCAGGTTCAAGATTTGATCCCCCCAATTTCTTTTGGCCATCGTTCTTGCTATGGCCCCCTTCAGAAAAGGGGCAGTGCTCAGCCATAACCAGTATCTCTACCCCTTCCCCCCCTATTCCCCTATGACCGACCCTGCCAAAACCCTGTGTCCTTACTGCGGCGTGGGTTGCGGCCTGGAAGTGTTGCCTCCGGCCCAGCTCAATAAGCCAACCAATCGCGATGCTGCGGGTGTGCCTCTGTGGCAGACGCGGGGCGATCGCACCCATCCATCTAGCAAGGGCATGGTGTGCGTCAAGGGGGCGACGGTGGCGGAGTCGCTCGATCGCGATCGGCTCAAGTACCCCATGCTGCGGGCCTCGCTAGATGCTCCCTTTGAGCGGGTGAGCTGGGAGGTGGCGCTGGAGGCGATCGTCAGCCGTATACAGACGGTGCGTGACACCATGGGGGCCGACGGCATCTGCGTCTACGGCTCAGGCCAGTTTCAAACCGAAGACTACTACGTGGCCCAAAAGCTGGTGAAGGGCTGTCTGGGTACCAACAACTTCGACGCCAACTCGCGGCTGTGCATGTCGTCGGCAGTGGCAGGCTACATGCACAGCTTTGGCAGTGACGGCCCGCCCTGCTGCTACGACGATCTAGAGGCCACCGACTGCGCCTTTTTGATCGGCACCAACGCCGCCGAGTGCCACCCGATTGTGTTTAATCGTCTGAAGAAACACCACAAGCGCCATGGCCACGTCAAGCTGATCGTGGTTGACCCCCGTCGCACCGACACCGCCAAGGCCGCCGACCTGCACCTAGCGATTCGCCCCGGCACAGATATTACCCTGCTCAACGGCATTGGTCATCTACTGCTGCGCTGGGGTGCCCTCGACCCCGAGTTTATCGACGGCTGCACCCAGGGCTTTGCCACCTACACCGAGGTGCTGCGCCACTACGAGCCAGAAATTGTGGCCGATCGCTGCGGCATTACCGTAGCCGACCTAGAAGCCGCCGCCCATGGCTGGGCCAAGGCAAAGTCTGTGCTGTCGCTGTGGTCAATGGGGCTGAATCAATCGTCCGAGGGCACGGCTAAGGTGCGATCGCTGATCAACCTGCACCTGATGACCGGCAACATTGGCCGACCGGGGGCGGGGCCGTTTTCCCTCACCGGCCAGCCCAACGCCATGGGGGGCCGCGAGGCCGGGGGGCTTTCGCATATTTTGCCGGGCTACCGACTGGTCACCAACGCCGACCACCGCCACCAGGTGGAGGAGTTCTGGCATCTCCCCGCTGGGCACATGTCTACGACACCGGGCCTCAACGTGGGCGAGATGATGCTGGCGTTGGAACACCAGCGGGTGGGCCTGCTGTGGATTGCCGCCACCAACCCCGCCGTCAGCCTGCCTGACCTCAACCGCACCAAGGCCGCCCTGCGCCAGTCGCCCTTTACCGTTTACCAAGACGCCTACTACCCCACCGAAACCGCCGAGTTTGCCCATCTGCTGCTGCCCGCTGCCCAGTGGGGCGAAAAGACCGGCACCATGACAAATTCTGAGCGGGTGGTCACCCTCTGCCCGGCCTTTCGCCCGCCCCCCGGCGAGGCCCGCCCCGACTGGGAAATTTTTGCCGAGGTGGGCCGTCGCCTGGGCTTTGCCGACCAGTTTGTCTTTGCCAACAGCGCCGAGGTGTACGCTGAGTTTGCCGCCATTACCCAGGGCCAGCCCTGCGACATCACCGGTCTCAGCCACGATCGCCTGCGCGACCTCGGCCCCATCCAGTGGCCCTGCCCCAATCCTGAAACTCCCTCCACTGCCGCCAGCCGCCACGATAAGCGGCTCTACACCCGAGGCATATTCAATACCGCCGACGGTCGCGCCCGCTTTGCGGCCCTGCACTCTAACGGGTTAGCAGAACCGCCCGACGACCAGTATCCCTTTGTGCTGACCACTGGGCGGCTCTACGGCCACTGGCACACCCAGACCCGCACTGGCCGCATTGAAAAAATTCAAAAAATGCACCCGGCCCCGTTTCTAGAGATCAACCCCCGCGATGCCCAACAGCTCAAAGTGCAGGGGGGAGAATGGGTAGAGGTGCGATCGCCCAGAGGCCATGTCCGCCTGCCGCTACTAGTCACCCAAAACATTCGCCGGGGCACGCTGTTTGTGCCCATGCACTGGGGCAGCTTGTGGGCCGACGAGGCCGAGTGCAACACCCTCACCCACCCGGTCGCCTGCCCGACCTCAGGTCAGCCCGAGCTGAAAGCCTGCGCGGTGCAGGTGGTGCCGGTGGCGATCGCCGACGCCACCCCGGTGATGGCCACCGGGACTTTACCCCAGGCTGCAGAATCGTCTATTCTCTCAGCAGCACCCACTCCCTGATCACCTCACCTCTATGGCGAACCGGGCCAGACGACTGATCGACCAGTTCAAAAATGAGACCTTTTTGCTGCGGTTACACCAGTTTGAAGGCAGTGTCTCCAAGGTGCTTTCCTTGGGCATGGTGGTCGTTATTTTGGCGATCGTGTTTGATTTGGCAGTGGTGCTAGTGCAGGCGATCTTTACCACCAGCCCCGGTGCTTTTCTCGGCCAAACCGTGATCGATGTTTTTGGCCTGTTCTTGACGGTGCTGATCGCCCTAGAGATTTTAGAAAACATCACCGCCTACATTCAAAAACACGTGGTTCAGGTGGAGCTGGTAATTGCCACCGCCCTCACCGCCGTCGGGCGAAAATTTATTATTCTCGATTTAGCTAAGGTGTCTGGCACCACGTTGATCGGGCTGGCGATCGCCGTTTTTGCCCTGGCGATCAGCTATTGGATTGTGCGCACTAGCCATCGTTAGCAGGCCCAGAGCGACCTCGGGCCATCCAGCTTTTCTCGAAACGTGAGCATGTTTGAAGGTTCAAACATGCTCACGCCACATCACAGATACTGTTGCAGAATGTCGCTGGTCTGACGCCCGGTTTTTTCCCAGCTAAAGGCCTTAACTCGGGCTAATCCGGCCTGATGCAGCGTCGTCCAGAGACGGCGATCGCTGGCGATCGTATTCATCGCCTCGGCCAGCTCACCGACGCTGTAGGGGTCAATCAGCAGAGCCGCATCTCCCGCTACCTCGGGCAGCGATGACAGGTTTGAGGTGATCACCGGGGTGCCGCAGGCCATGGCTTCGAGCACCGGCAGGCCAAACCCTTCCCAAAGACTGGGAAACACCAGGGCGATCGCCTGGTTGAGCAACCGGGGCAGATCGTCGTCGGGTACGTAGGCCAGAAACTGCACGCGATCGCCTAGGCCCATCGCCTCCACCTGAGATTGCAGGGCTGGCGTATAGCGGGAGTCAGGCACACCAGCAATCAACAACTTAAAGTCGGGCAGTTTTGTCTGGGCAAAAGCCTCAATTAGTCTCCCTAGATTTTTATAGGTGTAGTGGCTACCGACATAGAGAAAATAGGGCTGTCGCGGCAAATCCAGCCAGCGATAGTGGCTGGCATCGTAGGCCAGAGGCACCACCGTTGTCGGCCCCGGCAGGGCACCAAAAAACTGGTGAATATCCTGCCGGGTGGCCTCAGAATTGCAGATGATATGCTCGGCCTGGCGCAGCACCTGGGGCAGATAGTAGCGACTGTATAGGGTGAGCGGCGAGCCCCGCTGGGGAAAGCGCAGCGGAATTAAATCGTGGGCCGTGACCACTGTGCGACACCCTGACCACAGTGGTGCCTCGGGCACGGGTGAAAACAGCAGGTTAGCCTTGAGCTGGCGGTATACCCTGGGAAGTTGAAACTGGGTCCACAGTAGTCGCCGGGCATGGCCCCACTTACCGGCCTCGGTGGTTGCCCCCCTGGGGGACGGCAGAGAGCGGTGACCGGGAATCTCGCGATCGCTCAGAATACAGCTATCCTCCCTAGGCAGGTGCTGCATTAGGTTGAGGGCGTAGACGGCTAGCCCCGTGGGCTGGCTCGGCACAAAAGAGAGATTGATCAACAGGGAGGCCGAGTTCATAGGCCAAAGGGAAGACAATAAGAGATCACAGCAATGAACGATAGGCGCTGAGGGTCGTCTGGGCAGTACGAGCCCAAGAAAATTCAGCCGCCTGGCGGTGCCCCTGATCAATCAAAGACTGCCGCAGGGTGCGATCGCCCACCACTCGGGCGATCGCCGTCGCCAGTTCTTCTACATTCAGCGGATCTACAAGCAGCGCTGCGTCTCCCGCCACCTCCGGCAGCGACGAGGTGTTGGCGGTCACCACCGGGCAGCCCAGGGTCATGGCCTCTAGCACCGGCAGCCCAAAACCCTCGTAGAGCGAGGGGTAGGCCAGCAGGTCGGCATGGGCGTAGCAGTAGGCCACCTCCGCGTCAGAAAGATAGTCGAGGTGGCGAATGTGGTGCCGCCAGGGCGAGGCTGCGATCGCCTCAAAAATGGGCTCGTACTGCCAGCCCTTTTGGCCCACCAGCACCAGCTGGTGATCGATCTGGCGATCGGTTTTGAGCTGGTCAAAGGCCTGAATCAGCCGCACCACGTTTTTGCGCGGTTCTAAGGTGCTGACAAAGAGAATGTAGGGGCGATTCCGGGACGGATCGCTCCGCGAATCGCCCAGATCCAACGGGCGCATCTCGCGGCTGCCCCCCTGGGTATCTGCCGCGTAGCGACTGGCCAGGGGCGTCACCCAAACCCGCTCTGGCGGCACCCCCAGCAGCTCTACGATGTCGCGCTTCGAGCTTTCAGAAATAGTCACCACCAGATCAGTCCAGCCCAGGCACTGACGCACCCGCTGGCCGTAGGTGCGCACCACCGCCGTAACGTACTCCGGGTAGCGCAAAAAGGACAGGTCGTAGATCGTCATCACCCGCAGACTGTGACGACAGGGGTAAACCGCATAGTTGGTGCCGTGGTAGATCTCTGGCCGCCCAAAGCGCTGCTCTAATTGACCAAGCACCGGGTTGTTGGGAAGGCTCGCCAAGAGGTTGAGCAACCGCACCGGCACCGGCAGCACTGTGACATCTTCAAAGCCTGTCAAGGTCTCCGGCAGGGCGAGGTTGCCCTGTAGCCAGTGCTTGAGGCTGGGCTGGTAGGCCACCCCAAGGCTAAAGCCTTCGGCAGCTTGCAGCGATCGCAGCGCCGCCAGCAGATTCAGCACGTACAGCCCCACGCCGCTGGGTTTGGGCAACACTGGCGTCGCATCGACCACAACTCTGACCATAGCCCTTAGACCAACGCCAAAATATCTTCTCGCCTAAACCAAGCTCGATCAGGCACCAGCAGCCAAAACAGCATTTTGGGGCCAATTTTTACCAGTGCCAGCCGGTTGTGCGCCATCAATTCTCGCCAGGAGTACTGCACCAGCAAAGACACAAAGCGGAGGGTTTGACTGCGATCGTAGCGGCTGATGCCGTGATTCTTTTCGACCTTAACCAAGGCATAGCCAAGCAGCCAGTTAGCCGGAATTGTCCCCAGCTTAGCCTCCAGCATATGGTTAATTTCGGAGTGGGCCGTCAGGGTCTGCCCCATGGTCTTGTTGGCAGCGTACATTCTTGAGCCCGCCAGCTTTTCGGGTAGGTAGTAGACAGTCGCCTGCTGACCATATCTCAGCCAAAGCTCGTAATCCATACAGTACTGAAGGGCTTGATCGAGGTTGCCGTAGCGGTCAACCAGCGATCGCCGGAAAAAAACAGCGGGCTGGCAGAGAAAACAGGCCTGCTTCAGTCGGCTATAGCTCCAGGGTTCGGTCGGAAACGGCTTGAGCACCGCGTCTTGGGCGTCAATCCAATCGGCCTTGCCATAGACCACTTCAACGGCAGGGTGCGCCTCAAACACTGTCGCCACCTTGGCCAGGGCTCCAGGGTAGTAAACATCATCAGAATTTAGCCAAGCAATGATGTCGCCGCTGGTCATGGCCAGCCCCTTGTTCACGGCGTCAGCCTGGCCACCATCGGGCTCGCTCACCCATCTGAGGCGATCGGCATACCGCTGCAAAATGGCCACCGTCTCGTCGGTGCTGTCACCGTCGCAGATCACGTAGTCAAACTCTATATCTGGCTGCATCAGAACTGACTGAATCGTTCTCTCTATAAATTGCCCCTGGTTATAGGAAGGGGTGATGACGCTAAACGTAAGGGCCATAACAGTGGAAGATAAACGGCTCAGTCAGATTCTCTCCACAGCTCAGGAGTCAGCAGTCGCAAAGCAGCCGCTACCGAGCGGTGCGTTTGGGCAACCGGGCGATCGCATCAAGCCAGGGGCCAATGCCTTGTAGGCTCATATCCCAGGCATATTCCCGGTCGATCAGCTCCCGTCCCTGCTGTGCCAAGTCAGCCCCCAATGCTGGGTCTGCCATCAGCCGCAGCAGAGCCGCTGCTATCGCTTGATCGTCATCGGCCTGAAGCAAATGCACACCGGGTGTCAAGTTTAACCCCTCCAGGGCCAAGCTAGAACAGACCACAGGCACCCCAGCACTCAGCGCCTCTAAGATTTTGTATTTAGTGCCACTGCCCGACGACAACGGTGCTGCTATGGCCACCGACTGAGCCAAGTAAGGCCTCACATCCTCTACTTTGCCCGTGACAACCACCTGCTTGCCATCGCTAAAGCTCAGTAGCTCTTCACCGGGGCCCTGACCTACAATCCAGAGGCAAGCCTGGGGCTGCTGCTGTCTCACCAAAGGCATGATGGTTTGAATCAGCCGCAATGCCGCCTGGCGGTTGGGCGGATAGGTCAAACTCCCCACGAAGGTAATGTTAGGCTGATCGGTCGGCCACCGGTCGGTAAACCCAAAATACTGAGTATCGACGCTGTTGTTCACCACCAGCACCCGCTCCGGCTCAAAGCCGTACTCGGCCACAAAAATTGACTTGTCAAGCTCGCTAACAGCGATAATGCCGTCGTAATGGGCCAGGTTATCGCGCTCAAACCGAGCGGCACGTCGAGGCTCTCGGTAGGCTTGCACCAGGCTTTTGGGCTTAATCCACTGGCGCTGGCCGTGGGTCATGCGCTGCACCCGCACTAGCTCCACATCATAAGAGGCCATGATGGTGCGCAAATTGGGGGCAGCGGTGGTGACGCTGAGCAAGATCGGGTTGACCTGGGGGCTGACAAACAGAAAGTCAGGCTGCGTTTCTGCTAACGCCTGTCGCACTAGCGGGGCTAGGCCTTGGCTGCGGGGTAAAAGATGCTCAACATCGTGGTGGTAGCGCCGTTTTACCTGCGGCGCAGGGGGCACTGGCTCCGACGGCACAGCCTCCAGCGTCAGATACTGGCTGAGATGCGTCTTCAGAATATCAGCGCGATCCTGGTAGGGGTTTTCCTGCCAGCCCAAGAAGCTCACCTGACTGACCGACAACAGGTGTCTCAGAATATGAAAGTCTCGGATTTCACCGCCAGAGTAGCCAGGGTGCAAGGGCAGAAAGAAGGAGCAAAACAGCGATCGATAGCGCACTGCCGCAGTGGGTATGGCATAGGTGACCTCCGGCAGAGGCAAGCTAGGCAGAGCCGGGGCAGGCGCGCTAGCCTGGAGATTAGCGGAGGACTTCCTCTGCTTGTACCGCACAATCCAGTCCTCCAGCGCCTCTGGGTTGCCGACCCCAGTGACGGCACTCAGGCCAATCACTAGCGCCACCAGCAAAAACCGTGGATCGTGGCGGCGGTAATGGCCATAGTTGGCTTTGAGATAGTACTGGAGAAAGCTCTTGAGGGTAGCGCGAAACTCCGGCGATGCGATCGCAGGCCACCGGGGGCGACTAAACCGGTACAGCTCTACTAAAAAGGCGCTCCAGTAGCTGGTTTTAGAACTGGTGTGGATGCGGTAAAACGCCTGCACCCGCTCTAGTTTTTTGATCTGCGCCACCTGCGCCATGCGGTAAAACAGCTCGAAGTCAAAGATGAAGTTGTAGCGTTCATCGAGGTTACCCACTCGACTCAGCAGGCTCCGGCGAAAGCACACCGTCGGCTGGGGTACAGCATGGACGTAGGACCAGTACAGAGGAATTTTTTTGAGGGGCTGAAACTGGCCGTAGTAGAGGCTGGTGCGGTGAGTGCCATGGTCGGCCAAAAATGCCTTGGTGTGTTCGTCTACATAGAGGGCGTTGCCGTACACCAGGTCAAGGCTGGGGTCGGCCAAAAATGCATCCACCGCAGCCCACAGTGCCCCCTCTGCCAGCAGATCGTCGGAGCTGAGCCAGCCAACAATATCTCCCTGGGCACGGGCGAACCCCTGGTTAATGGCATCTGCCGGCCCTTTGTCAGGCTGCGACTGCCAATAGGCCAGCTTTTCTTGGTACGCCTGAATAATTTCCACGCTGCCATCAGTGGAGCCACCATCCATGACCAGTACTTCTAGGTTGGGGTAGCCCTGGTTGAAGATGCTCTCTAGGGTTTGCGTCAAAAACTGGGCTTGATTAAAAGAGGGTACGACCAGACTAATGGTAGGCAGAAGGGCTTGGGTCAGTCGCTGCTGTACAATGCCCTGAGCAGGCCCCTGGGCCAGGGGTAGATAACTAACATCCTGAGGGTCGCTGTTCTGAGGAAAGCCATCTTTGCTACCGTACTGAGCCTCAAAGTGGTGATGAACATCGGCCATAGCGCGATAGAGGGAATGAGATAAGAAATCTAGACTGCCTACGGTAGTGATGTCGAGCAGCGTTTCAAGCAGGTAGTGGGCGGTGCCGGGGGTCAACTCTTGTCCGGTGTGCTCGGCCACCATGGCAGCAATTTCGTAGGCCCGCTTGAGTTTGCCACTGCTGGTTTTAGTAGCTGGGTACTCGCGGCTGACCGCCAGCATGTCGTCGATTAGGGCTACGGAATAGGTGTTGCTGATGCGGATCAGAATGTCCCAATCCATACAGTACTGTAGCTTGGGGTTGAGGCCACCCACCTGATCCCAGGCCTGGCGAGCAAAAAAGACCGAGGGCTGCAATACATAGTCGAGGCCAAAGGCCAGGGCCTCGCGGCTAAATGCCATTTGCTGCTTACAGAATGGCAGATACTGCCCCGTCTGCTGGCGGTAGCGAAGACCATTGCCGATGTAGAGACCGCGATCGGGCAGTTGCTGGTAAGCGTGAGCTACTGTCCACAGGCAGTAACCGTAGTACCAATCATCGGAGTTCAGCCAAGCTACCAGATCCCCTGAACAGTGCTGCATTCCCGCATTGATGGCGGCTCCCTGCCCGCCGTCGGGCTGGCTTTGCCAGTGGGTCAGCCGGTCGGCGTAGGTCTGGATGATAGCCACGCTGTCGTCGACCGACCCGCCATCCATGACCACCACCTCCAGGTTGGGATAACCCTGAGCAAAGATGCTGTCTAACGCCTGCCGGAGAAACTGTCCCTGGTTAAAGGACGGCACCAGAACACTGATCAACGGCAGTTTTTTTCCCATCGGTTCTACTCTAAAGTAAGTTTCTGTGCTTAATTACGGGTCTCGCTTGACCAGGGCTGCGGGGCAATCGCTACTCTGAACGACCGCCCCGCAGCCCTATAAAAGATCGCCAAACCTGGCGGACGCGAGCAATCAGCGGCAAAAGCTTCTCATACTGGGCAATTTGATCGGCCTGCTTCTCAATGACTAACAGGCGGTCAGCCCGGTCTCGCTCACAGCGGCTGAGGGCGTCGAGGCGGTCAGCCCGGTCTCGCTCACAGCGGCTGAGGGCGTCGAGGCGGTCAGCCCGGTCTCGCTCGCACACCCCCAGCAGCATCTCGACCTCTTGCAGTCGTTGGGCTGCATCCCAGCGATCGACAATAGCTTTTGCGACAGTTCTATCCGCTGCACTCGCCATCGCCAACCGCCCATTGACCTGATCTACGTCGGCCACAGCGAACAGGTTGTCGTAGGCATAGCTCAGGCGTCTGGTTTCGACCACCAGGCACAGCCGCGTGGGGTCAAACCGACACAGGGTATAGCCTAGGCCTTCTAGCAGATCGGCTAGGGCACGGGTGCTACTGCCTGCTGCGATCGCATTTTCTTCGGTAAATTCAATCATCCACACCGGTAACAGACCCTTATGGATAGATTGAGTTGCCCCCACCAGTACCGGCACTTCCCAGCCTTCTACATCGAGCTTGGCCAGGGTTACCTCCCCGATGTTCATGCGCTCAATCACACCATCCAGCGTGACCTGCCGGGCGACAATGCTCTCTTGGCCGATCTCGGCGTGGGCCTTGGCACCGTCGGCAAAGGTGCCGTAGGCCGACAGCCCATCCTTACCCAAGAAAAAGGGTGCCTCCCCCGCATGGTCAGATAACCCCACAGCCAGGGCCGTAAAACAGCTACAGCCCAACGACTCCAGGTTTTGACGATAGAGTGCCAGGTTGTCGGGGTTTGGGTCAAAACCCACGATCTGCCCCTGGTTTTGCAACTGCCGAGCAGCGATACAAGAATATACCCCCGCATGGGCACCGCAGTCAAAAAAGGTATCTCCAGGTCTGAGATATAACCACAAAAAAGCCTGCTCAGGCCCCTCAAACAGGTATTGTTCTAACAACCGTCCCACTAAATCCTGTTTGGGGGTAGCAACAACGCCCACATAGGGAATTTCAACTTCAAATGTCGTGGCCTGGCTCTGGTCTTTAGCGTAGCGGTGCACCCTGATAAAGTCGAGACTAGGGTGGTAATCTGGGGCTAATAGTTGACTCCCAGACCACCGAAATCCGACGGCTTCTAGATGGGCAATGAGACTGTTAGGTGAATTACCACTTTCCTTGGCTGCCGCTGGAGCCAGGATAAGCCGAATACATTTGATATTGTGAATCAAGTCACCCGCACTTTTCAGGATTTGGAGCCCAGGGCTAGCCGCTGACAGACGCAACAGGTCAACTTCGGCAATCGCCTGCTGGATTATAAATGCATTGAGATCTAGATCTGCACCTCTAGGATTTACCTCAGGAGCTGGGGTCTGCTCAGCTCCCTCTGCACCCTGGGGCAAACAAAACACCCGCAGGTTAGAACGCTGATGAGCTTGCAGGTGAGCTGCTGCCGTCTGACTTGAGGCTAGAGTATAAACCAGATTTTTCTCATCTGCAGCATAGGCAACCGAAAAATCGTCTCCCTCTGCTGCCCCGATATCAATAATCAACATAGACATCCACAAAATCGATCGACCCAGGGTTTTGGCAGAGCAACGATCGCCGTTAACCAATGCCTTCAGCTCGAAGACCGCTGAGGGCAAAACTAGCATAACCTGACGCCGTCGCCCCATTCGACAGAAACCCTAGGGGAACAACGGCGTCAGCTTTAAACATCAACGATGGGCAGGGCCTCGACGATAGGATCACCCCAGAGGGAATAAATCTAGTCAGGAGCCAAGCCTTACCCGGCGACGAAGACGCCAGGTAAGGCCATAGGATTTCTGTATCTGCAACTGAGAATCGCCAAGCTGAAGCATGAGCGACTAATTCGCAGCAAATCTACGTCAACGATGTGGTTCTGCGCCATCAACGTCGCTAAATCTATCGCTGGCACCACAGCATCACCCACCGAGGATGAAAAATCGGCCGATGCCGAAGGGCGATCGCGATCATCCTCTCCCAGAGACAAACCCAAAACGCGAAGGTTGGGGCGCAAGTGGGCCTCGGTCTCCCTAGCCTGAGAAGGCGTAGGCGCAATCACATACACCAGATTATTCTCATCCTCAGCATAGACCAGAGACGATGTCTTATCGCTGGGGAAACCAATATCGACAATCAGCATAGCTGCCCTCAAACCCTTAAATTTGGCCTCATAAAGGGTGCCCCCTGTCCGTTGCCCCTGCCCCACCCAAATCACCCTGTTGATTCTGCGGCGGCGGAGATCCAGAGACTACACTAAAGCACTGCCCACCCTAGAGCACATCCGCAAACCCTGGCCGCAAACGCCTGTAAAGCAAAACCCCCGAAGCAAATAGCCCCCCCGAGATCGCCAACGCCCCCCCCAACTCTCGCCAGTGAGTGACTTCACCAATGAGAATTATGTCCCGGTAGACATTAACTACAGCCGACATCGGGTTTAACCAGCGCACCCAGGGAACCAAAGCGCCTGGGATCAAATCCATAGGATAAATGATCGGCGTCGCGTAAAACCATAGGTTGAGCCCTACCACCGCTAGCTGCGGAATATCGCGTAAAAACACTGTCAGACCAGCCAGCCAATACCCCAACCCCGCCGTCAGCAAAATCTGCACACCCCAAACCACCGGCAACAGCAGCAGCGTCACTTTCACCGTGCTCAGCAGCAGCGCCACAAAGACAACCAGCAACATCAGCCCCATCGTACTCTCGAGAAACGTTGCCCCAATCGGTATCAAGGGCAAAAGAGATAGGGGAAACACAACTTTTTTAACCAAGTTGGGCTGACTGGTCACTGCGGTGCACGCTTGCACCAGACCGGTGTTTACGGCGATCCAGGGAATCAGACCGGCAGACAGCCAAAGGCCAAAGGCTAAAGGACTATCTGCCTGCTGCCCTGGAAGACTAAGCTTGACCTGCAATACAATAGAAAAAACATAGGTATAGATCAGGAGCTGAGACAGCTGGCTGAGCAAAGGCCAAAAGTTGCCAAGAACAGAGCCCTTATATCTAGCAGCCAGATCTCGCTGCACCAAGAGCACCAGCAACTCTAAGTTGAATACCTGTGTCTTAAAGAACGGCAACCCCTGCACAAGTAGACGTGTCAGATTCAACTCTTTGAACACCTTCGTTACTTTATGCATCACTTGCACAGTCTCTGTAAGATTCTAGATGATACCAGTTCTAAGTGGGCATTTGAATCAACGAGATGATGCCGAAAAAAGCAAATAACGCTTTCTTCAATATAAATTCATCCCCCGGAGCTACCCCAAGCTAGACTTCTAAACTAAGATGCTTTTGGGATCTATCCTCTAGAGCTATGGCTCTAGAGGATAGACGTACAGGGTTATCGGGGCCTCACAGGCCTGCCTTCTCTATAAGCCTGAATCAACCCTAGGCTAGCTTCCAAATCTCCAAATTCTGCAGCATTAACCCGCTGAACTCCTAGGAGGTAAGGAAGCTGAGACAGCTCAAGATAGCCTGGTTATTGGTGCCTTCTTAGAAGGATGCTCGATTTTTGAGTAGTAAGTGAATCTAATTTAGAAAGGTATTCTATGTCTGTCCTTCAGAACAAATTGATACCCGTTGACTACGACGGCAATGGTACAGCCGATCTAGGTTTTTTCCGGGAGGTTGCGCCTGATCGGGGTCAATTATCGGTTTGGCTCTCAGATCCCGCCAACGGCCTTTTCCCAATAAAAGCGACTGTTGGCGGGTTATTTACCTATGCAAATGCAGATTTCGGCCTACTAGGCGACGGCTTTATTCCTGGATTCGCTGGCCCTGTCAACACCATTTTCAGTGGTCCAGCGCCGCTGTTCCCAGATTTTAACGGCGACGGCAAGACAGATCAGATTTTTAGTAGCCTGCTTTTCTCTAACCCTCTTGACCCGTCTACATTTCAAGGGTATGAGTTGTTCACCTGGTTTATGGATGGCACTGGGGTCACTGGGCAGCAGCCTATACTTAACTCTAATGGCACCAATGCTCTTGTTCGCGAAGAGTGGGCAGATTCATTCCTTTATAATATTGAAGGTCAAGGGCCTCTGGGTGACTATAACGGAGACGGTTCAACCGATTTCCTCTTCCTGCGGAATAACGAGGGGACAGGTACGACTGATATTGCCCTTTGGCTGATGCAAAATAACACTGCCGTTAGTCAGCAGATTATCGGTAGTGCCGGAGTAGGTTGGAGGTTGGCCAATACCAACGATTTTGACGGTAACGGCACCACCGACCTGCTGTTTACCCAAGATGCTGGTGGAGACACAACTAATATTGGTATTTGGACTCAGAATGGAAATCAGAGCCTAAGTCGCGCTGGCATTGGCACAGCAGGAGCCGGTTGGGAGTTGTTCGATACTAACGACTTCAATGGCGACGGCAATGCCGATCTTCTCTTTGTCCAGGCGCAGGAAGGCGGAGGGAACTCCTACGGCATTTGGACAATGAACGGAACTCAGGCTCTGAGCAGGGGTGTCGTAGGAGGCTCAACCAATTCTGATTGGGAGCTACTCGATCACAATGACTTTAACGGCGATGGTAAGGCTGACCTTTTGTTTAACCGTTCGCTCGAGAATGGAACAACAGAGTTTGCAGTGTGGCTCCTAGACGGCACTAACCCTCCTATTGCCCAGCAGTCTATCGGCACAGGCGGCGCTGGGTGGGAGTTCTTCGCTAGCGGAGACAACAATGGCGATGGCATTGCTGACTTAGCTTTCTTTAATAGCACAACTCAAGAGGTTGGCACTTGGCTGCTAGGCAGCAATGGCCAGGCATTTCAGCGAGGCATTGTTGGCACAATCAATGCCGCCGACGGCTGGCTGGCTCCATTCACCCAGCCAGACTTTGCCGTGCCGCCTTTTCCCCAGATCCCTGCATGATCTTCTTGTAGCCTAAGTTTCAATCGCACTTGTGGATAGTCTTTAGCAACAAGTCTATCCGCAGGTACGTCTCGCAATATAGAGCCAGCTTTGAATAATCAAAGCAGCTAAGATATAGCTCGCTATCCAGCTTAGGATAGCGAGCTATATTTCATAGACATTAAGCTCCATATCAGGGCGACAGAGTCCACCCTGTTTTTGAGATGTTCTACTATCTATTAATGTAATGACTAAGGCTCCATTAATCCAATCATAGACTTTTTGAGCCTCAAGCATATATTCAGCTACAGCAATATCTAGACTATATTCACCCGGTGCTATCTGGGGGCGAAATCGAAACTGACAAATGAAAGAAGTGCCTGGCGCATGAGGCATCAGTGAGGTCGCCATCTTTTTAAGGTTACTACCGATCATGATCTGACCGAGTCGATCTTTAAGGTGAAAACCCACGTTCAGAGGGGCCAGCTCTTCAGAATGAGTTGCCAACTTGACCGAGATAATCAGCTCTTCATCACTTAAAAAGGTCGCTTTAGATTGACCATCAATACCAGTGACACAAAAGCCTTCAATCAGATTGGCCTCTATGCCATAGCGATTCTTCTCAGAAAAGTTAGTTATGAAGGGGAGTGGGGTAGAAGCATCTTGTTCTTTTTTGTCTGTGAGCCTATTGGTTAGATCTAAATTACCAGGCTTGAGCCTATTATGCTGTGGTTCACCTGCGTGGCTCATATAATACAATTCAAAATATCTTTCCACTGCTGACGGAGCATCTCCAAGGTAAGTCAATTTGCCGTGACTTAAAACAGCAGCTCGATTACATAGAGACAGAATACTCTGAGTGTCATGACTGACAAACAAAATAGTCACTCCTTTTTCTTGCAAGGTTTTTATTCGAGCAAAGCATTTTTGCTGAAAGAAGATATCCCCCACAGCTAATGCCTCATCTACAATTAGAATTTCTGGTTCCCAAACTACTGCTGCCGCAAAAGCGAGCCTAACAAACATACCACTGGAGTAGGTGTGAACTGGCTGATCGACAAAATCATCAATCTCTGCAAATTCAATAATTTCTTCTAGCTTACCTTCGACATCTTGCCTGCTAAAACCCAGTATTCGGCCATTAACTATCACATTCTGCCGACCGGTAAAATCTGGGTTAAACCCACTACCCAATTCTAACAAAGCCGAGATTCTACCTTGAACATCTATGCGACCAGACGTAGGGCTTAACGTCTGGGTTATGACCTGAAGAAGAGTACTTTTGCCCGATCCATTTTGCCCTAGTATTCCTAAGGATTCTCCTCTTTTAATCTGAAAGCTAACGTCGCTCAAGGCCCAAAATTCCTGTCCTTTGGATTGCCCTGGGAAGATAAGCTCCTTTAATCGATCAACGGGGTGATGATAACGTCGATAGCACTTTGAAATATTTTGAATGTCAATGGCAATGTCTGACTGCATAGCTACTTATTTAATCTCAGGATGGTCAGGGCGGCTCAGCCTATAAGCTATAATACATTTCAGGTTTTCATTTTAATAAGGACAGGGCCATGTGGGTCTTTTGCGGCGGAATGATGCGCTCAGCTTCGACGTTGCAGTATCAGATTGTAGCTCACCTGATCGAAGACGCTCAGCTAGGGCGTCGACTGCCCTGGACAGAAGCTAAGGATTTTCCAGATCTCCAAAGCCAGCTAAGCCAGGATAGAGATTGGAAAGTCTTTAAGACTCACATCTGTACTCAGGACATGATTGAGGAGTTTGAGCGGGCCAACGCTATTGGGGTCTACATCTATCGCGATATCCGTGATGCTTTTACATCACAAATGGTCAAGGAGAATATTTCTCCAAAGGAGCTTCTAGATAGCGGATTTATTCAAATCTGCCTTGACAACTATTATCACTGGAGTCAACTACCTAGGGTGTTGATATCTAAGTATGAAACTGTCATGGAAGACTTGCCTGAGGAGGTGTTGAGAATTGCTCAGCACCTAGGGATTAATGTGACCTCTGATCAAACGCAGCAGATTGCAACAGATTTTTCGTTAGAGAAGCAGAAAGCACGTATTGAGCGTAGTCAAGCGATTTGCGAGAGCGATCGCTATCAGTTTGACCAGCATTCGCTGCTGCACGTAAATCATATTCACTCTGGTCAAATAGGCCGATGGAAAAGTGAGCTTTCTCAAGAAGATGTTGCGCAAATTGAAAAGCAAGCAGCAGGATGGATAAAAGAGCAAGGATACAGCTTGTCAACTGTTTAATTGGATCGGACTCGCGATCAGGATCTTCACTAGCGCAGCTGCTGCTTGCACTCGTATTATTTACTGGGCATTTTCAATTTTCACCAAAATGCTTTAGGCGGCGAGTCAAAATGCCCTGACGGGGGCTAAACAATAGAGAACACAAAAAGCCGCCAAATACCGTTAACCCGATCGCAGGCCCCGATGGAATATCTAAGTAGTAGCTGCTGTACATGCCGATCGCCCCAAACAGCACCCCAAACATTGCGCCGAGGGCCATCATCCAGTGGAGTTTGGTGACCAGCAGGTAAGCGGTGGCGGCGGGGCCAACCATGAGCGCGACCACCAAAATAACGCCGACGGTCTTGATGCCAGCGATGATCGCCAGGGTAATGGCCGCCATCAGGCCCAAGTTAATGCGGGTGACGGGTAGGCCCAGCGCCTCGGCCCCGAGGGGGTCAAAGGTAAAGAAGAGCAGTTCTTTATAGAACAAGACGACGCCGACTAGTACCAGAGAGGCGATCGCAGCAATTTGCCCCACATCGCTGGCGTTGATGCTGAGAATGTCGCCAAACAACAGCTGCTCTAAGGAAACCCGGCTGGGCAGCACCGTCAAAAGCGTAATACCCAGGGAAAAAAAGGTCGAAAAAGTGATGGCCATGGCGGTATCGACCTTGAGGCGCGACTGGGTGCGAATCCAGGCGATCACGGCGGTGCTAAACAGACCCATGACAAAGGCACCGAGCAAAATGGGAAGCTCGAAAAAGCTGGCGATCGCCAAACCAGGCAGTACTCCGTGGGCCACTACATCTCCCAGCATGGCCATGCGCTGCACAATCAGGTAAGTGCCGACAATCGGGCAGAGAATGCCCACCAAGACGCTGGCCAGCAGCGCCTGGCGCATAAAGTCGTATTGAAGAGGAGCAAGCAGCCAGTCCATTACGAGTCCTCCCCATCGGGGGCAAGGGCAGCGGCATCGAGGGCGGTGCCCTTGGTATCTGAATCGGCTTGCCGTTGCATGGCCCGGCGGCGATCGAGTAACACCTGGGTAATGCCGGTGGCCAACAGAGTGGCGACCACGCCGTCATCCACCCAGCCGACAATGGGAATCAGGTCGGGAGAAAAGTCGATCGGGCTAATCAGATAGATCAGCGATGCCCCCATCACCACCCACCGGTAGCGAGGATGTTTGATCAGAGCACTGTAGATCTTAGTAAAGAAGGGAATTTTCATGGGGAGGGGGGCAGAGGAAACGAATTCAAGGAGCTTAGAGAACGCAGCAGGCTTCAGGGGACAAAGATACCAGATTTGATTTTCATTACTGGGGACAGCCTATTCACCGGTCAGACGCTGCAGGTATCGCTCAATCAGCAGAATGGCCACGATGTCGTCAATGGGCCGGGGGATGGTGCGCAATGCCTGGGGAATTAGCCCCGCTAGTCCAGCAGGGGGGTACATCTGCCAGTAGCGATCGCGAGCCTCTAGGGTTGAGTAACGCTCATCTACCAGCATGATGCGCGGCGGGTCAGGCAGCTCACCCAGGGCATCTTTCCAGCCTTTAGACGCCGTTTGGTCACCCAGCACGACAATAGAAATGGGAAACTGTCGGCGCAGCTCCGAAATCTCATCGATCACAGACTCAGCACTGACCACCTGCTGATAGTACAGCGCCCGATCGAGCCCCATAATCGCCAGGCCACATTTTTGCTTTCCTGGGTCAAAACCCAGTATCACCGGTTGAGACAGAGGGCGCAGAGTAGGCTGGCTCACAGAGAGAGGCGGTTAAGGTCTTCTCTATTGTGCCACTGGGGTCTCGGTTGCTCAGAAAATTGCGATCGCCACGCCACAGCTCACGCAGCCCTGGCGTACAAAGCATGGGAATTGCACTAAACTTAGGCGGCAATAGTCCTGGAAAGGAGAAAGGTGAAGAAACCAGATCCAAGCCCAGAAAAACAAGACTTTGTAGTACACTTGTTTTGAGCCTGAAGGTAACGCTGGCCAGTGCACATCAAGCGCGTTGAGCTGTCTCACTTTAAATCATTCGGTGGTACGACCCAGGTTCCTTTGTTGCCTGGGTTTACTGTCATATCTGGCCCCAATGGCTCGGGCAAGTCCAACATTCTCGATGCGCTGCTGTTTGGCCTAGGCCTGGCCAGCTCAAAGGGCATGCGGGCCGATCGCCTGCCCGATCTGGTCAACCAGAGCCAGATGAGCCGTCGCACCACCTCTGAGGCCAGCGTCACCGTCACCTTTGACCTCGGCGATGTGCCCGCCGATCTGTTGACCGAAGGGGACGAGGGTGACAGTAGGGTGACGAGCAACGGCGCAGGGGCAAACGGGTCTGGGGCGATCGCCGCCACCAACGGCCACAACGGCAGCTCCCCCAACCTGGAGATTTCTGAAACGGCCCCAGCCGACAACGTGGTGCGCCTACCCGTCGGCCTCGAGTGGAGCGTCACTCGCCGACTGCGGGTGACCAGCCAGGGCACCTACACCTCCAATTACTACATCAACGGCGAGCCCTGCACCCTCAACCAGCTCCACGAGCAGCTGCAAAAGTTCCATGTCTACCCCGAGGGCTACAATGTGGTGCTCCAGGGCGATGTCACCAGCATTATCTCAATGAACTCCCGCGAGCGGCGAGAGATTATCGACGAATTAGCTGGGGTGGCGGCCTTCGATCGCAAAATTGACCAGGCGCGGGGCAAGCTCGATGCCGTGCGCGACCACGAAGAGCGCTTTCGCATTGTGGAGCGCGAGCTGCAAACCCAGCTAGAGCGCCTGGCCCAAGACCGGCAAAAGGCCGAGAAGTATCAAAAGCTGAAGGAAACCTTTCAGACCAAGAGCCAGTGGGAGGCGGTGCTGCTGTGGCAGGCTCAACAGCGGGCGATCGCCGCCCTGCACCAAACCCTAGAACAGGGTGAAACCAAGTCTACTGAGCTGGCTGAGGCCATAACCCAGGGGCAGGGGGCGATCGCCACCCTAGAAGCCGAGCTAGCTACCCTCAATGCCCGCATTCGAGCCATGGGCGAAGACGAGCACCTGGCCCTGCAAGCCCAGGTGGCCACCCACGAGGCCGAGCTGCGCCAGCTCCAGCGTCAGCAGCAAGAAAATCGCACCGCCACCAATCAGGGAGCGGCCCAGCGCCGCGACACCGAAATCGCCCAGCTCCAGCAGCAGCGCGAACTAGAGCAGGTGGGGCAGACGCTTGAATCACTCACCACCGGTGAGCTAGTGGCGCTGACCGAGGCCAAAAACCAGGTGCAAAAAGCGCTGGAGGAGCGCCGACAGGCTACCCTGGCGATCGCCTCCGCATCTCAAACCAGCCTGCAACAGCAGAGCCAGATTCGTCAGGCGATCGAAACCCTACGGGCAGCCGTCGAGCCCCAGCGGGCCGAGCAGATTCGCCTGCAAGAGCGCCTGCGCCAGCTCGAACAACAGACTGCCGCCCTCACCGAGCAGAGCCGCACCCTAGGGGACGCCCCCCAGGAAGCTGAGGACTCTAGCCTGGCCCAGCGCTCGGCCAAAGCCGAAGCCGAAATTCAAACCATAGCGGCTAAAATTGCCGCCGCCGAAGCCGAGCTCTCGGTGCAGCGCGACACCCAAACCCGCCTGCTCAAAGAGCAGCGCGACAAACAGCGCGAGCTTGACAAGCTCGAAGCCCAAACCCAGGCCCTGCAAGAGAGCCAGGGCACCCACGCCACCAAGCTACTGCTCGACAGCGGCATTGCCGGCATTAGCGGGCTGGTGGCCCAGTTGGGCCGGGTTGCCCCCAAGTTTCAGCTGGCTCTAGAGATCGCCGCTGGGGCGCGTCTGGGCTACCTGGTGGTAGAGAACGACCAGGTGGCGGCCAAGGGCATCGAGTTTCTCAAGCAGCGACGGGCCGGGCGGGCCACCTTTTTGCCCCTAAACAAAATTCGCGCCCCCCGGTTTACCCCGGTGCCCGACTGGAAACGTCCCGATGGGTTTCTCGACTATGCCGTCAACCTGATCGACTGCGACCCCCGCTACCGCGATATTTTTGGCTACACCTTCGGCAGCACCGTAGTCTTTGACAATCTGGCCACCGCCCGGCAGTACCTGGGCGACTACCGCATCGTTACCCTAGAGGGCGAAGTGCTCGAAACCAGCGGTGCCATGACCGGGGGCAACATTTCGGCCCGATCGGGCAGTCTGCACTTTGGCACCGTAGAACCGGCAGAGTCGACTGAGGCCCAGGCTCTGCGCCAGCGGCTGGGCGATATTGAGGTGATGCTAGAACGCTGCGATCGCGACCTCAACGCCAGCTCCACCACCCTGCAAACCCTCACCCAAAGCCTGATTGCCAAACGTCAGCAGTACCGCGAGCTACAACTGGCGGGCGAGCAGCAGCAGAGCCAGCAGCAGCAGCAGGCCCAGCAGCGCGCCCAGCTTGAAGCCCAGCTCACCCAGGGCCAGCAGGAGCTGGCTAATACCCAAGCCCGCCTGCAAGGATTAGCCGACTCCCTCCCTGGGCAAGAAGCAGAAATTGCCCGTCAGCAGCAGATTCTCAGCGAGCTAGAGCAGTCTCAGGCCCACAGCGAATGGCAGCAGGCCCAGGCCGCAGTGGGTGAGCTAGAGGCTCAGCTCAGCGATCGCCAGCAACAACTCCAGGCCGCCGAGCGCCGCCTGCAAGATCTGCACAACCAGCGCCAGCAGCTCGCCCTGGCCCTCACCCAGGCTCAGCAAACCCTAGAGACCCTGGCCCAGCAGCAGCGCGATCGCGACCAGCAGCTCACCCAGCTCACCCAGCAGCAGACGACGCTCAATGGTGAAGTCGCCCAGCTGCGCCAGCAGATGGCCGTTCTTGACCAAACCCTTGCCACCGAAAAAGCCGCCCGCGACGAGCTAGAGGGGCGGCTGCGCACCCAGCGCACCCAAACCCAGCAGCAGGAGTGGGAGCGCCAAAAGCTACTCGAAACCCAGCAGGAGCGGCGTCAGCAGCTAACCGAAGCTCAGGAACTCCTGGCCACCCAGACGGCAGATCTGCCTGACCCGCTGCCCGAGATTCCTGCCGAGACCGATCTGGAGGAGCTTCGCAAAGAGCTGCGATCGCTCCAGCGCCGTATGGAGGCCATGGAGCCGGTCAACATGCTGGCCTTAGAAGAGTACAACCGCACCGAAGAGCGCCTGGGCGAACTCACCCAAAAACTCACCACCCTCGAAGAAGAGCGCACCGAGCTACTGCTGCGTATCGAGACCTTTACCACCCTGCGCCGACAGGCTTTCATCGAAGCCTACGACGCCGTCAACATCAACTTTCAATCGATCTTTGCTGAGCTGTCTGACGGCGATGGCCACCTCCAGCTCGAAGACCCCGAAGACCCCTTCAACGGCGGACTTAATCTGGTGGCCCACCCCAAAGGCAAACCCGTGCGCCGCCTTGCCTCTATGTCCGGGGGCGAAAAATCTCTCACGGCCCTGAGCTTTATCTTTGCTCTCCAGCGCTATCGACCCTCGCCTTTTTACGCCTTTGACGAGGTCGATATGTTTCTCGACGGGGCCAACGTAGAGCGCCTGTCACGCATGATTAAGCACCAGACCCAGCAGGCCCAGTTTATCGTCGTCAGCCTGCGCCGCCCCATGATCGAAGCCGCCCAGCGCACCATCGGCGTCACCCAGGCGCGCGGGGCTTATACCCAGGTGCTCGGCATTGACCTAGAGGCCCAGAGCGCCACACCCTAGATGCTTAGGAGATTTCTGAGCGAGAAGACATCCCCATGTAGGGGAACCGAGTCTGCGCCCTCGGGACAGAACAAAAACCTTGGGTACTTTCTTGGTCAGAATTGTCCTTAGTCCAACGCGACAGAGAAGACCCAGTCTTGATAGTTGTCATCGCGGCCTTCGGTGATGGCCGTGAGCTTTTCGCGCAGGCGATCGGTTACCGGACGATGGGTAGGCAATGTGTAAGATTCAACCCGACGCACCGGCGTAATTTTTGCCGCCGTGCCGCTGAGAAACACCTCATCAGCAATGAGCACTTCCGACTTATCCACCGGGCGCTCAACTACCTCAATACCCAGATCACGAGCCACGGTGAGAATGCTGTCGCGGGTAATGCCTTCGAGAATATCTTGCTCATAGCCGGGGGTGATCAGCCTGCCATTGCGGACAATGAACACGTTCATCCCTGAGGCTTCGCTCACTTTGCCCTGGGAATTCATCAAGATAGACTCATCAAAGCCCGACTCTACGGCTTCGGTTTTGGCCAGCGACGAGGTGATGTAGGCACCGCTAATCTTGCCTCTCAGGGGCAGACTGCGGTCTTCTTGGCGATACCAAGAGCTAAACCGGCAGGTGACCCCCTCCGGCGACAGATAATCACCTAGCTCTAACCCGTAGACAAAGAAGCTTTTTTCTACATCGTGCAGCCGGGGTGAAATGCCCAGGTCTGAGGTATACACAAACGGGCGAATGTAGAACGACTTGTCAGGGCTGTTTTTGCGGACAAAGTCTTCGATCACCACCTGAATCTTGTCGGCGGGCAGGTCGTAGTTGAGCAGTCGGGCACTGGTGCTCAGCCGCTGGCAGTGGCGATCGAGGCGAAACAGCAGAATAGAATTCCCCCCCGCCGGGTCAGGAATGCCGCGCAGCCCGCCAAAAGCCCCGGTGCCGTAGTGCAAAGCATGGGTTGCGATCGAGAGTTTGGCGTCGCTAAAGTTGCAAAACTGGCCTTCAAAGTAAGCGACAGGTAAAAAGTTAGGCATAACTGGGGCTGAGCTGAACAGGGCACTCTATAAGAATAGTCTGAATAGACAGACTTAATTTAATGTATGGCGGTGGCCCATGGGCCAGAGTAACCACTGCTGACGTCACCAGCCATAGCGCAGAGCAGCGGCTCATAGGCGATGGCCATTGCTCTAGAGCAACAATCTTTCCCAATAGCCAGACCTAAAACAGCCCAACAGACTGGGGCCATCGCGGCAAAAGTACATGGATTGTCATAGCCGTTCTCACGATGGAGTAAATCAGGGCGGCTAGACTATCCATAGGGAAACTGCTGTTGCTCAGTGATGTTCTTTTCAGCGGACAACATTTTCCTGATACTTAAAAATTCCGAACGTTGGTTAGGTATGACCCATGGGCCGTGGCAAGCTATCTACCGATCAAAAAAGACCTCAGCGGCGGCTTCAGCTCGGAGCGGCAGAGGCCTATGAGTGCCCTGTTTGTCGCCATGGCACCATCGAACCGATGACGTTAATGGATACCTACGCCTGCGGCTTTTGTCGCCACATTTTTGATGTCAATCTAGCTGAGCAAACGGTGCATGTGGTCGACAGCGTGCAGCCCATGGGGTGGCGATGGCAGGGTTGGCGGTGGCAGCCCCTGCACCAGGGCCGAGGCGATATCACCATCACCCTATGGGTAGTGGGTTTAGCCTTAATTTTATTTCCAGCGGGCATTGTGGCCATGGGGGGCTACGTTTTCCCACCCCTGGATGAAACCCCTGGGCTGAACTGGTCGCTGGTGTGGGCGGTGGCAACGCTGACAGCTCACAGTGCCATGGTGGGGTGGCTCATCGCTGAGCATTACCAGTTTCCCCTGTACGTACTGGTCAAAATTCGCTGCCGCCGATTGTTTGAACGACTGGGGTCTTAGACAGCCCTTGGGGTGGCTCTAGATCAAGGGTGGTCGCGGCTAACACCCGCTGGTAGGCACCAGCATGAGCGGCATACTGGCCTCGTCACGCCAGCGCACCCACCCTTCTTCGGTGCTGGCCCCCGGCAGAGGCTCACAACCCTGAACCGGCTGGGTCACCCGCACCCGCAACCAGTCACCGTCCATCTCTAGGGGTTGAATGAAGCTATTAGAACCCACCAGTGCCCGGAGAGGGGCGGTGGGGCTGGGGTTAATTCGCATGGGTTGGGATAGCCCCGGGCGACGAAAGGCTACGCGGCTGGCATCACGCACATAGGCCGACCAGGGTTCTATGGTTAGGCCAATGGCCCCGAGGCCGAGGTGGCTAGTATGGGCCCAGGCGTCACCAGCGGCGGTGTACTGAAAGCGAAACCAGCCGTCGGGACGCACCTCTAACACCGGAAAGGTATAGATTTGCCGTTCGGTCAACAGCATCGAAAAGCCTGCATCGCGGCCAATGGCAAGGGGCTCAGCCCCGTTGGGTATCAGCCAACCGTTGATCATCCAGCCCCAAGGGTCACTGCCAGGGCTGGGATAGATGGGCAGAGCTACGCTTTGCAGCCAGCCTGCCTGAAGCAGGGGGCTTTGGGGCCAGCTGGGGCCAGCCAGGGAGGTGAGATCTTCGGGGCGCAGGTGCCCGACGCCGCTGCCTCGACTGGGATAGGTTGGCAGGCTCGTGATGCCAGCCGTGGCGGGCACAATCGCATCGGGCACGGCATCAGGCCGTGGGGGAACTGCGGGCGCAGATTGCCCTTGACTTTGAGCGGCGGTTGGCTGGGTTGTTGGCTGAGCCTGGGCCAAGGTGGAGAAACCCAGGGTTGTCAGTAACAGGCCAGCTATGGCCATGGTGCTGGCAGCTCTAGCCTGCTTCTGGCCAGAGAAAAGAGCGAAAAGTTGGAGAGGGGAAAGCCTTACCATGACGATTTCATAGATATAGATGCAAAGGGCTCAAAAGAAATACCCAAAAAACCGTGGGGTTTAGTCGGTTACGATCGCGATCGCAGTTTAGATGCACCCACCCTGCTGGCCGAGCAGCCGTCTTAAACCCCACCCCAAGTCTGGCTCATCATTCTTAAAATGGCGAGCCGCTGGAAAATGGCGAGCCGCTGGCAACCCACTGGCCATGACCAGCTCACGCCTACTCCCCCACCGCCTGCTGCATCCACAGCTCTACCCCCTCTGCCAGGGTTTCTGCCAGCCGCCTCTGCTCCTGGGGGTCGACAATCCACTCAAACTCCTCGGGGTTGATCATAAAGCCCAATTCCAGCAGCACCGAGGGAGCCACGTGGGGTCGGGTCAGGGCGAGATTATTCCAAAAAACACCGTAGGAGGGGCGATCGCGCTCAGCCACCAAATAGTCGTGGAGAAACTGGGCCAAGCTGTGGGCCTGGGGATGAAACCAAAAGGCCCCAATGCCGGCGGTATTTTCGGCGTTGCCCGCGTCGGGTAGGGCGTTGTAGTGGATGCTGAGGGCGAGGGTGGGCTGGTCGGCGGCGATCTGGATAGCGCGATCGTTGACACCGAGCAAGCTGTCGTCAGTGCGAGTCATGATCACGCGGGCACCCCTGGCTTCCAGCTCAGCTTGCAACAGCAGGGAGACATCCAGATTGGGAGTTTTCTCAGGAGTGCCGTCGGGGCCACGGGCACCCAGCTCGTCGCCACCGTGGCCGGGGTCAATGAGAATGGTAGTGCCAGAGAGGGGGCGATCGCCGCTGAGTGCTGGCGGCTGCCGCAACGACAGCACTAACGTGGTGCCTTCATAGCGCAGTTTGTAACCCCACTGCTGAGGCGTTTTGAGATGAATGCGGTACTCCACTCGGTCGGGCAGCACCGGAGACCAGTCGAAGCGCTCGATCAGGCCGTCGTCGGTGACGGAGATGGTGTCGGTTTGAGGCACCGTGTTGTGCAGGGTGAGCGTAAAGGTGTCGGTGTCTTGCTGAAGGCTGACCGGCACCGGCACCTCCAGGGGAAAGAGAATCTCCGTCCAGCCGGGGACTTGGCGAGAGGTAACGCCGCGAATCAGCGATCGCCCCCCCGAGGCCCCAGCTACAGCCTGGGTTTCTGCGGTGCGAATCCAGCCGCCGTAGTCGAGCCTGAGCCAGTCGCCCTGGCGGGCGGTGACCCGAGCGCGAGTGCCCTGGGGCAGGGGGGTGAGGCGCGAGTGATCCGTGCTCGGGCCAGTGCGGGCCACCCCGGCGGGCACAGTAACTTCCACCACCTGCACGTCGCTGGGGTTGAGAATGCTGAGGCGGCCGGGAGCCTGGGCGGTGACAGTAGTGCTACCTTGGCGCAGGGTGTAGGTGGGCTGGCCCAGCAGGCCAGAGGCCTCGGCCATAAAGCAGCGCTCGTAGGCCGTGGGGCCAGGGGCGGTGAGTGCGGCTTGATCGATCAGCACCGCTGAGTTGGGGGGCAGGGCAGGGCGGGTTTGGGGCAGCAGGGTGTAGGTTTGTCCGGCCAGTTCGGCGGTGACGGTGGCGCTGGCGGCGGCGATCGCCCCCAGGCACACCCAGTCGCCGGGGGCATGGGCAACATCTACCCCAGGGGCCAACGATCCTTCGGCAAAACCCAGGCTGTCGGGCAGCTGTGGCCCTGGGGCCAGGCGGGTAACGGTGATCAACAGGGTCTGGTCGCCCTGGGTCAGGGTGAATGTGTTGGGGCCAAGCTCTAGCGGCAGAGAGGGGGCAAAGTGGCCCGCCGGGCTGCGGTTGGCGATCGCCTCACCGTCGATCAGCACTGGCTGGTCTGGGGCACCGGTGCCAATGAAAAAGATCTGCGCGGCAGTAGTCTGGTGGGCGGCGGGCGGGTAGACCACCTGAAGAGGAGCATCGGCCCAGGCGATCGCCCCTCCACTCACCAGCTCCACACCTATCAGCCCCACACCCGCCAGCGCTACTGCGCCCCAACTGTTCAGGAACCCTGGCCACTGCGTCATGGTTTGATCTACCTGGTGCGATCGCTACCCCGCCAGTCTAAGCCCCCCAATGACCTTCTTCAAACCTCGATGCGGCGATCGCCGCTGCGATCGCCCTTCTACACAGTAAAACCCTCGTTAAAGTGACCCTCCGCAGTAGAAGCTGCCTTACAGTAAAGGTATCCACCGCCCATCCCCAACACTCATCAGCAGAGGGGCCACCCCATGACCACCACCACCAACCGCGTTCGCTGGACTACCGCCGATCTAGAACTCTTCCCCGATGACGGCAGGCGCTACGAAATCATTGCCGGAGAGCTAATTGTGACCCGAGCCCCCCGCTGGAGCCATCAACAGGTAACTGGTCGAGTGTTTAGCGCCCTGGACAGCTGGTCCCAGGCCAGTGGATTAGGGGAAGCGGCCATCAATCCCAGCATTATCTTTACCGAAGAAGACAACGTCATCCCCGATGTGGTGTGGGCCAGCAACGCTCGGCTAGATCTGCTCATGGATGACGCAGAGCACCTGACTGGGGCACCGGAGCTGGTGGTAGAAGTACTATCACCCGGCGACAAAAACGAGCAGCGCGACAAGCAGCTCAAGCTCAAGCTCTACTCTCAGCAAGGGGTGCAAGAATATTGGATTGTGGATAAAAATCTACGCCAGGTGCAGGTCTACCGACGAGACAATGCCATGCTGGTGCTGGTCGCCACCCTTCAGGCGGTTGATGCGCTGACATCGCCCCTGCTCCCCGACTTTGCCTGCCCCCTCAGCCAAGTTTTTGGCCAGCAAAGCTAGGGCTAACGGGGTTAAGAAGACAGCTATCTTAACGCCTCATACCGAATCCGAATTCCATACCCCCGATTTCAAACCGGCAAACCTGTAGGGGCGAACAGCGGTTCGCCCTGCTGAATCGAGGATAGGCGAGCAGGACTTGGCATCAGAGCGAATTCCCCAGCCCCTGGGTCCAGTCTTGGCCTAGCTGAATGGTGATGTCTGAGTTGAGCGCCCCTGTACTCTCAACTCGCACCTCACCGATGCCCAGGTAGCGGTGCACGATCTCAGCCGTCGCCCCGTCGCCCCGCTGAGCCACAATGCGGCTGATGGGCAGCGGCTCATTCAACGCCCGATCGACCGACACATTAGAATAGCCACTGTCGCGCAGCGCCTGTTGCAACGCCTGCACCGCCACCGGGTTATCGGTACTGTCTTGGATAGCAATGCGCACCTGGCTAGGGTTGCCGGTAGCTGCTACCCGCTGGGTGCCGTAGCCAAAGTACTGATCGACCATGGTGTCGATCTCGCCAAAGCTGGGCAACCAGTAGCTGAGGCTATAGTCTTGGGGACGACTAAAGTTGCCCGGCAGCATTAGCATCTGCACGTTAGAGCGGTTGATTTGGGCCCCGTAGCCCACCAACGCCAGCAGCTCTTCTACCGTCAAGTTAGTGTCGACATTAGACTGGATCACCGACAGAATTTTGGGCAGTCGGGTAATGGTGGCCGGGTTGAGCACCTGTTCGGTGAGTGCCCGCATATACATCTGCTGACGCTGAATGCGGCCAATATCGCCGTTGGCATCGTAGCGAAAGCGCAGGAACTGAAGCGACTTGTTGCCGTCGAGCGTCTGCTCTCCGGCCTTGAGATTGATATAGAGGTGTTGACTGTCGTCCTGGTAGCGCATGTCGATGGGCACGTTCACCGTTACTCCGCCCAGGGCGTCGATCAGCTTTTCAACCCCCTGCACGTTGATGCGCACGTAGCGATCGATCGCCACTCCCCCCAGCAGATCGCTCACTGACTCTGCCGCTAGGGCCGGGCCACCGTCACGGTTGGCCTCATTTAGCTTGGTCAGCCGACCGCGCACATAGGTGCGGGTGTCACGGGGCAGCGACAGCACCACCATCTGCTCCGTCTGGGGGTTAAACCGCAGCAGCAGCATCGAGTCTGACAGGCCGTCAAAGGAGTTGACCAAGGCGTGGTAGCCCACGTCCTGTAGCTCTGGGGGCACCTCATCGACATCGGTGGTCAGCACCTTGACCCCCAGCACCAGGATGTTGACCGGGCGAGTCAGGCTCGGCAGACGCAAGTTACCGCCCGAGAGCATCGGTTCTTCTTGGCCAAACACCCCGGCATCGTCGGCACTAAGCTGTTGCTGTTGCAGAGGTGCCGCCGACAACGACACCGCCAGAAACGCTCCGGCCACCCCCGACAGCCCCGCCACCCCAGCCAGGGCAATGCCCACCCCCAGCAGGCGCGGCATGCGCTTGCGTTGTTTGGGTGGTTTAGCGACAGGGCGACCCTGGGGCGATCGAGACTGTGGATGGGGGGAGTTACGTTGAGACACCAGAACCTCGAACAAGGGTAAAGGGGGCCAAAGGCAAATGCCCAGGCAGGTAAGCCGTAAAATTTTTAGGTGAATGTTAGCAGCAATTCAGTCTACCGACTTAGGCAATGTGGCCACCATCAAAAAAAATATTTATCCCAAGCCCAAACCAACATCTGTAGTTTCCCCCAGACAGAACTCCACCTCTGGGCCTAGATCAGGTTGATCTGGCCAGGATTCTTATCAATGACTAGGGCGATTCTCTTTCAGAGCGGCTTTGCCAACGCGATCGCTACCAGCCTATTACTTCTCGGCAAGAACGTGGCTACTGCCGCACCAGCCTCCGCATTGCCGCAGACAAGACCCCCGAGCGACGATAGTCAGAAAATTTCTCCAGCGCTAGGGCAATCGTTTGCTCAGGCTGCTAAACCCCGGCAGGCTCACCGACTTGCCCTGCAACAGCCGCACCATCAGCACCAGGCTGGTGAGAGTGTAGCCGGTGGTCACCAGGGTATTGGTGATCAGCAGTCGCAGCGACAGCCCCGGTGCCAGGTGGCTGCCAGCGCTGAGCATGCCATAGGTGATTAACCAGGTGAAGGCGAGGGTCACCACTAGACGGCTAACAGCTAGCTCTTGACGGCTACCCTGTTTTAGCCAAAGGCTATAGATAGCAGGCACCACCCCAAACACCGGCACCAGATAGAGAGTCAGCTTAAGGCGCTCTAGGGTTTCGCCCTTAGCAGGGCTGGCTTGTTTCATAGCAAGAATGTGCCTTGGGACATAGGACGGTAGAGGGACGTTGCTATAAGGTATGCCCAGAATTTGCTCTGGGCGATCGGTATAGGCTGTAGACCGGGCATTGATGCGCCTCATCAATATCCCCATTGTGCCATTGGTCTCTCGTCTGCCGGTGGCATGGCAACCCACCACCCGCAAAGTTTAGCTAAAGCGAAAGGAGTGAACCCGTGGAAAATTTGACTCAGTGGATAGCCACAGCCCAGGAACTGGTGACCCGACTGGGCCTCAATATGATCGCAGCCCTGGTAATTTTCTTCGTGGGGCAGTGGGTGGCGAAACTCATAGGCCGCGCGGCCCGACGGCTGATGATCAAGCAGGGTGTTGACCCCACGCTGATTAACTTCACCGCTAGCCTGGTGTACTACACCGTCCTGGCCTTTGTGGTGATTGCGGCCCTCAACCGATTGGGCATTCAAACCGCGTCGCTAATTGCGGTACTGGGGGCGGCAGGTTTGGCGATCGGCCTGGCCCTACAAGGATCGCTCTCTAACTTTGCCGCCGGGATCCTGATGCTGATCTTTCGCCCCTTTAGCGTGGGCGATTTCATTGAAGGCGGCGACACGTTGGGCACCGTCGACAGCATTCAGCTGTTCACCACCACCATCATCACCCCTGAAAATGCAGCGGTGATTGTGCCCAACTCAAAGCTGGGCGGCGACAACATCACCAACTTCACCGTCCGCCCTACCCGCCGGGTCGAGACCCTTGTAGGCATCAGCTACAGCGACAATATTGACCATGCCCGCCGCGCCATTTTGGATGAGATTGCCAAGGACAGCCGCATTTTGGTCGAGCCACCCCCAGTGGTGAGTGTGGCAGAGCTAGCCGACAGCAGCGTCAATCTACAGGTGTGGGCCTGGGCTCAAACCCCAGACTTTTTAGCCGTTAAGCTAGCCCTACCCGAGCGCATCAAAACCCGGCTCGATGCCGAGGGCATCTCGATTCCCTTTCCCCAGCAGGACGTGTACGTGGTTCAGCAAAACTAACGCGGCAACGGGGTCTCCCAGGTCAGACATGTAGAGGACGAATCTAGACTCTGGCGAATCGGTGCTTCTCTGGTGCTTAAACTCTGAAGATATAGTTGTAGGCAACCCCTCGCCCTGCTAACCTCTATGGTTCTGGATTGGCTGGCCGCCATTGGCCTTAAAGAAACAGGCAGCTTCTTAGCCAAAGATGTCTTGCTGCCGCTGCTGCAAGGCAGTCTAGAAGACTACGCCAAAGATTTCTTTAAAGGCTCCATTGCCGATGCGGTGGGGCTGGCCAGCCAAGAGCCGGTGCAAAAAGCCCTGGGCAAGGCGCTCAAGGCCTTTGTCGAGCTGGTGCAAGAAGAACTGGAGTTTCAGGGCTGCTCTGGGGCCGAGATTCGCGATTTTTATGAAACGCCGCTGCGGCAGTTGATCAAAGATGCCGAGGTGAAAGCCACCCTGGGCCAGGCCTTTGAGCCAGATTGTCGCCAGATCACTGCCGAAGTGCTGCCCCGGCGCTGGCAAGCCCTCAAGCTACACCCCCTGCCCGAGGAGTTTGACTGGCTCCAAATTGGCAAGCAGTACGTGCGCGAGGTCAAAGGCATTTTGCGCAGTACCCCCGACCTAGTGGCACTGCTGGCGCTGCACAACCAGGAGGCCATGCGCCGGGGTATAGATGAACTGGTGGGCCTACCGCCCGACTTTGACCTGCGGAAATATCAAGAAACCCTGCGGGAGCAGTACGGCAACCTGAAGCTTGAGTCGCTAGATACCTCGGCCTACGCCTACAACGACCTGAAGCTGTGGCGCATGTTCATTCCGCAAGATGTGCGGACGTGCCAGGAGTTTAACCCTAAGGTTTACGAAATCCCCAAGGAGAAGCTCAAGGAGCTACAGCAGCGCGGCGAGCTAGATGCCGAAGCCCTGGAAGCGGCCCAGATAGAAACCTACCGCCGCACCTATGTGGAGCAGACGCTGCAAACCGTGCTGGAGCTGGTGGGCCGCACGGCGGGCCATGGGCAGCGCGGCAGGGCTGGGGCCGACTATGCTGTGGTGCTGGGCGACCCTGGCTCGGGGAAATCGACGCTGTTGCAGTATGTGGCGTTGCAGTGGGCCGAGCAGCCCGTGGCCGACCTGAAGGAGCTAGCCCAGCGCCCTCTGCCCCTGCTGATCGAGCTGCGGAAGTATGCGCGCGATCGCCACGACAACAAGTGCAGCAGCGTGGTGGAATATCTGCACCGGGGCGATATTGCCTGTCGGCTCAACCAGCAGCGGTTGGATGAGGTGCTAAAGGCGGGCCATGCCATTGCCCTGTTTGACGGCATTGATGAGGTGTTTGACCCCACCCTGCGGGAGGTGGTGGTGACAGATATTCACCGCTTTACCAACGACTACCCCCAGGTGCAGGTGGTGGCGACCTCGCGGTGGCTGGGCTACAAGGCGCAAACCCTACGGGATGCGGGGTTTCAGCACTACATGCTGCAAGACCTGAGTGATGAGCAGATTGCCGACTTTATCGAGCGCTGGCACAACCAGAACTTTGCCGAAGGGGGTGACACAGTACACAAGCGGGAGCGGCTGCACAAAGCCATTCGCGCCTCGAAGGCGATCCGTGAGCTGTCGGGGAACCCACTGTTGCTAACGATGATGGCGATTTTGAACCGTAACCGAGAATTGCCGAGGAATAGGCCGGAGCTGTACGACCAGGCGTCGCAGGTGCTGTTGCACCAGTGGGATGTAGAGCGCAACCTGATCGAGCAGCGGCTTGACCCGGTGACCATTAACTACCGAGATAAACAGGCGATGCTGCGGAAGGTGGCGTTTCATATGCAGTCGGGCACAGAGGGGCTGGCGGGGAACATCATCAGCGCCCAGGATCTGGAAGCGATTTTGGCGGGCTACCTGAAGTCAATTGACATCGACAAGCCCCGCGAAGTGGCGCGGCTGATGATTAAACAGTTGCGAGAGCGCAATTTTATTTTGTGCTATCTGGGAGCCGACAACTATGCGTTTGTACATCGCACATTTTTAGAGTTTTTTGCCGCCTGGGCATTTGTTTGGGAATTTAAAGAAACTCAAACCTTGAGTTTTGACGAACTGAAAGCTCAGACCTTTGGTGCCCACTGGAAAGAGGAGGGCTGGCAAGAGGTCTTGCGGCTGATTGCGGGGATGATAGAGCCAAAGTTTGTCGGCAACGTTATCACTTTTTTAATGGCTCAAAAGATCGATAAAGCTGAGTTTGTTTCAGAAGTTGACCCAGCATCACTGGGACGAGGTGGATTGAGCAACCTACTGTTGGCAGCACACTGTTTATCAGAAGTACGTAGTCGCAGTGAGATTGCCCAGGAGGCCAGCCTGCTACTAGAACGGCTCTGTGATGAGGTAGAGCATCAAGGGTTTTTCTATTTTGATCGTGATCTGTCGAAACATCTGATTGGGGCTGTTGTCAATGGCTGGAAAGAGCACGCCGATTTGCTTGGCCTGCTAAAGGGCTGGATTTCTGTCAATCCAATCTCATATATACCCGATGAAACCGTAGCGTCTATTGCTCAAAATTGGCCAAATCTAGAGAGTACGCTGACCTGGCTCAAAAGTCGCGCTGAAACCGACGAGAATGAGGCTGTTCGGAGGGCAGCAGTGGGGGCGTTAGCGAAGGGATGGAAAGACGACCCCGATACCTTACCGTGGCTTACAAGTCGCGCCCAGAACGACAAGGATAAAACTGTTCGGAGGGCAGTGGTGGAGGCGTTAGCGAAGGAGTGGAAAGACGACTCCGACACCTTGCTATGGCTCAAGAGTCGCGCTCAGACCGACGAGAATAACACTGTTCGGATGACGGCAGTGTCAGCGCTAGCCCAGGGATGGAAAGACGACCCCGACACCTTGCCGTGGCTCAAAAGTCGCGCCCAAACCGATGAGGATAACGCTGTTCGGATGATGGCGGTGGAGGCGTTAGCGAAGGGGTGGAAAGACGACCCCGACACCTTGCTGTGGCTCAAGAGTCGCGCCCAAACCGACGAGAATTGGGCTGTTCGGAGGGCGGCGGTGGTGGCGTTAGCGACGGGATGGAAAGACGGCCCCGAAACCTTGCCGATCATCAAGAGTCGTGCTCAAACTGACGAGGATAACTATGTTCGGATGGCGGCGGTGGCGGTGTTAGCTCAGGGGTGGAAAGACGACCTAACTTTATTTGAGTTTTGGTGCGATCGCGCCCTCAATGACCCCTTCGAGCGTGAAGAAGACTGGCAAGATAACCCTCGCCAAACCACCCTCAACGTTCTAGTACAGCAATACCCCGACCACCCCAAAACTCTAGAGCTACTGCAAGATCGTGCCCAAAATGACAGCGACCCAAAGCTCAAAGAATGGGCCACTCAGCAACTCGCTAAGCTTGAACAATGAGCCATCCTTTTATCGCAAGGTCAAATCCATGACACAGCTTGTCTTAAACAATCTCGATCCACAAATTTTAGACAATTTGAAAATTAGAGCTGCCAAACATAATCGCTCCCTAGAAGACGAGTCAAAAGCTATTTTGCAAGAGGTGCTGACTACTGATCTAGCTGCGAAAGCCGAAAAAATAGCTGCTTTTCGAGAGCAGGCTACTCAAATACGTCAATCTTTGCATGGTCGCATCCACACCGACAGTGCCCTCCTCATCCGAGAGGATCGCGATCAATGACTCGTTACGTTGTTTAGGGCTTGTCAAAAGGCTGTAGTGCCATGGATAAACCGAAAAGCTATCGTGTCATCATTCAAGAACTCCTGCAAGACTATGCCCAATTTGGCCAGAGCGATGACACAGCTGAGATTCAGCTTCTTGCCGATACCGTTAGAGATCACTACCAGGTCATGCATGTCGGCTGGTAAAGCGATCGCCGCATTTACGGCTGCATCTTGCATCTAGACATCAAAGACGGCAAAATTTGGCTCCAGCACAACGGCACCGAAGACGACATCCCCGCCGCACTGGTGAAATGGGCATCCCCAAAACCGACATCGTGGTGGGGTTTCACTCTCCCTTCAAACGCCAGTTCACCGACTATGCCGTTAGTTAAAACGACTCATTAGACATCAGTAGGCAACTTAGGATAATTCTGACAAAGAAAATACCCAGGGATTTTGCTTCCTCCCGAGGGCGCAGGCTCTGCGCCCCTACATGGGGGTATTTTCTTTGCTAGAAATCTCCTTAGCGCTTGACCTGGGGGGTAACGCCTTTACTCTCAACGCAGGCCAGGTAGGCGATTTCGGCTTCATCCAGTTTGTAGTCGTCGTAGTTGTCTTTGACGTCAAAAACTTTTTCTAAAAAGTCATTCTTCGACTCTTGCAAAACACGGGCAAAATTGCCCTGGCTGAGACTTTTGGGCAAACACTGCGCCATGGCGGTTAAGTCGGTGCCATCGGCGGCAATGTAGCGCTTGGCGGCAGGCGAGTCGGCGGCGTAGGCAGGAGCAGCAAACAGGCTAGAGCTGAGCCAGAGCAGCCCAGCAAACAGAGCTAGCGCCAGCCGTTGGGCAACGCCGCGAGCAAAAAGTTGAGAAATTGACATGAAGATGGAACCAGTGAGGGTGTGTCGTGGTTTTATTGTAAACAAATAAAAATTAATTGACTGAGCAGCTCAGCTAAGGAGTAAAAGCCTAAAATCCTATGCTGACCAGTGCGTCCCAAATATGATGAGCCATTTCGAGCTTGGTGCAGGGGGCGATCGCCAACTTGTCGCCTGCTTTGGTGAGCAAAATCGCCTGGTTAGTATCTCCCCCAAAGCCACTCCCCGCCACATCAATCGGGTTCGCCACGATCGCATCCAACCCCTTCCGCTTCAGCTTCTCCAGCGCAGGCGGCACGATATCCCCCGTCTGAGCTGCAAAGCCGACGAGGCGCTGGTGGGGCGATCGCCTTTGGGCCAGATCTGCCACAATGTCGGGCACCTGAGCTAGGGGCAAAGATTCTGGCAGATCGGCTTTAGCCAGCTTAGTGGCCGCCTGGGTCGCCGGTTTCACGTCCGCCACCGCCGCCGCCATCACAATCCAGTCGGCCTGGGGCAGGTGGGAGAGCATGGCCCGGTGCATCTCTTCAGCCGTGGTAACGCCCACGGTTTGAATTCCACCCAGACGAGCTTTGAGAGATGCTTCCATCGGCCCGTGAACGAGAGTGACGCTGGCTCCCCGGTGAATCGCCGCCTGGGCCAGGGCAATCCCCATTTTGCCTGTGGCAGGGTTGCCGATGAAGCGCACCGGGTCGAGGTGTTCGCGAGTGCTGCCGGTGCTAATCAAAAGGTGCTTACCGGCTAGGTCTCGGTTACCTCGGCTATGCAATAGCGAGTGGATATGGGTAAGAATGTCTTCCGGTTCGGCCATGCGCCCGGTGCCAATGCGATCGCAGGCCAGCACCCCACTGCCAGGATCGAGAGCGTGGTAGCGGGCATCTTGCAGCACCTGGTGCCAGTTGCGCTGCACCGTCTGTTGCTGCCACATGTCGGTATTCATTGCCGGGGCCAGCAGCACCGGGCAGGTAGAGGCCAGCACCGTATTGGTCAACAGATTGTCGGCCAGACCGTGGGCCAGCTTGCCCAGGGTGTTGGCGCTCAGGGGGGCAATGACAAATAGCTCCGCCCATTCCCCCAGGTCAATATGCAGCGGACGCCCCTGGCTAGCATCCCAAAAGCTCTCATCGGTGTAGGCGGGGTGGCGCGACAGCGTAGCCACCGTCAGCGGCGGAATAAAAGCCTGGCCCTGCTGGGTCAGCATCACCCGTACCGCCACGCCCTCTTTGGCCAGAGTCGAGATAACGTGGCAGACTTTGTAGGCCGCAATGCCCCCGCTGATGCCCACCAACACCCGACGCGGACTATCTACGGCCATAAAGCGATCCGCTAAAAAATGACTCGCCATAGCCATCACTGTGACGATGTTCTACGACAGACAAAATCTGCCCCTAGAGGTTAGGGGCAGACGAGTAGAGTTGATTCCCGCTTATGACTCGTCGTATTCTTCTAAATCAAGTAGATAAACGTAGGACTCGACCAGTTCGGGCCTTTGAAACGCCAATGCCCGCAACAGGTGCCAGTCTTGCAGACCGTCAAAGGCCGTCTCGTAGGCATCGGCCTCTAACCGGGTCGCCAGCTCAGCCACCCTGTCTGGTGTCATATCTGAGACAGTTTGCGACGAAACATGTAGGCTCAGCATAGTCTTTTCCCCCTTGGTGACGGCTACCCTAAAACTGCATAGAGCAGACTAGGGTCAATTCACTCTTTCTTTATCCTAAAGGGTGGGGGGGGGATTCCCCTAGGGCTGCCTCAAATCTTCGCAAAACCCGCTAATCAGCTCAATTACCGAGAGCGGAATTTCATGGCCCATGGCTATTTCATGCCAGATGACGGGCTGTTGTAGCTCGCTCAGAGCCGCTTTAGCCTGCTGGGCCAAGGCCATGGGCACCACTGGGTCAAAGGAACCGTGCACCATCATCACGGGGCGAGGGCTGACTGGGGCCTGGAGGTTGCTGTGGGGATAGCCGCTGAGCACCACCTGCCCAGCCAGGGGCAGCTGCGATCCCACATCTAGCGTCATGGCACCACCCTGGGAAAATCCAGCTAAAATCGTGCGTTCTAGGGGCACCTTGGTAGTCTGGGGCAGAGTTTGCAGCCAGGTCTTGAGGCGATCGCGGCTGCTTTGCAAATCTGGCTGAGCCATAAAGTCGTGGTAGCTACGAAAGTCGTACCCCGACGGAAAGCCATACCACATGCGGCCCCCAGGCGCTTGGGGATGGGGCCAAGGAGCCTCGGGAAACACCATCGCAAACCCGTCAAGCTTGAGGTAAGGGGCCAAGCCCACTAGGTCGGCGGCATTGGCACCCCAACCGTGAAGAGCCACCAAACACCAGTCAGCGGTGGTAGGGCCGTAGGTGAGAGCTTGCAGCGGTGCATTGGTCGAGATCATGGGCATAAAAGCATGGAATCGCCTTTAGCTTAGGGCATTTGCGGTGAAATGTAGTCGTCAACTGATTCGCAGCTGAAATCAGGAACGGTAGAGTGCAGGAGCGGCCCGGCGAACGGCGAGTCTCAGCGCAGTCTTTGGCGGCGTCATTGCTGGCGGTAGCGGGCCGTCAGGCGCGATCGCTTTTCGGGGGTGAGGCTGTCATAACAGTGGGGGCAGCTAATCCCTGGTTCGTAGGCGTCAGAGGCCTTTTCGCTGGGGCTGACGGGATGACCGCAGCCCAGACAGAGGTCGTGGTCGGTAGCGTTGAGCTGGTGGTCAACGGCGACGCGATCGTCAAACACAAAGCAGTCGCCCTGCCACAGGCTGGCCTCGGGGGGCATGGTTTTTAGATAGTTGAGAATGCCACCCCGGAGGTGGTAGACCTGCTCAAACCCCCGCTCTAGCAGGTAGGCGGTAGCTTTTTCGCAGCGAATGCCGCCAGTGCAGAACATAGCCACCTGTCGATGCTGGGTGGGGTCGAGGTGGTCGGCCAGGTAGGCAGGCAACTCTCGAAACGATTGCGTCTCAGGGTTTACCGCACCTGTGAAGGTGCCTAGCTCCACCTCAAAGCGGTTGCGCGCATCGATCACCACCACGTTAGGGTCGGTAATTACCTGGTTCCAGTCCTGGGGTTCGACATAGGTGCCCACGGGCTGCTGGGATGGGTTTACCTCGGGCAGGCCCAGGGTGACAATTTCTTTTTTGAGCTTCACCTTCATGCGCTCAAAGGGCAGCTCATCGGCAGTAGATTCTTGGTGGAGAAAGTCGCCAATCTCATGGTGAGCCTGGAGCCAGGCCAAAAGAGCGTCAATGCTGGGGCGATCGCCCGCCACGGTCGCATTGAGCCCCTCATTCGCCAGCAAAATGGTGCCCCTTAGCCCCCAGCCCAAGCACCGCTCCAAAAGCTCAGCTCGCAGCGCCGCTGGCTCGCTCAGGGGCACAAACCGGTAGAAAGTGGCAACCGTCCAAACCATCGATCAATCTTAGTGGGCGTTGAGACTGTGATAAATCAGCCTCCAATTATAGAGGGTAACGTCTGTCTACCTCGACTGACGCTGCCAAGGCAGCAAGACCCACGATAGATTCAGAAACGGCCCATACCTTCCCTAGATAGCTCTAGTGGAGGAGAGCGGTTTAAATTGCCGCTGGCCTAAAACCGCTGACCGATGTAGATCGATCGCACTTCCCCATTCCGGCGAATCACCGCCTCTTCGTTGGACACCGACACCAGGCTCCAGCCGCTGCTGCCCACCCGCTCACCGATGTAGACCCGCTGAGAGACACCGCTGATCTCAAATAGAGCGGCTGAGCGATCGCCTAGCTCCAAAATGCCCACCAGCGCATGAATCGGGGTGGCTGCCGGAGCGCTGGGTGCTGTGGGGGTCGCGGTAGCGCCAGGGGCGATCGCCGTGGGAGCAGCCCCTGGCTGAGGCACGAGCACCGGCGCACCAGCGACGGGCGGCTGGGTCGATTGGTAAGGAATATAGACCCGCTCAATCACATTGACGGGGCCACTGCCCAGACTGCCCACCGTGCCGCCGGCCCCCAGAGGTGGCAGCATGGGCGGCGTAACTACCCCGGTAGGCAGCTGGCTGACGGCGGCACCAGAGTCGAGTTCGCCACGCTCAGCTTGGCTGGAGATGACTTCTAGCGATCGCTGCAAATAGGCCAAAAACTCTTCGTCAGACTGACTCACTGGGTCAGGAGCGGGCGATCGCCCCAACCATCGCCCACCCTGCTGGTTAAACCACAGCAGCCCGCCAACCCCCAGCAGCGACAGGGCCGTAATAGTCAGCAAAATCCGGTCAACCAGCTTGCCAGCGCCAGTTTTAGCGGGGGGTGGAGCAGCCTTGACATCGTCAGCGCTAAAAAAGTCGATCTCGCTGCCCAGAGGAGCTAGCTCTGTCTCAGCGGCAGGCGGCTCGGCCGTAGACGCAATATCAACCACAAGGGTCGTCAGGGCAGTAGAGGGTGGCTCTGGGGCTGCTTCTACGGCCGCCAGAGCGGCTTCGTCACCGTCTAAAATTTTGTCTACGTCGTCAAATATCTCGCTAATCAAGCTATCGGCATAGGTGGTGACCAGGGTCTCTGGATCGACCGAGATTGGTGCCTCAGGCGACAGCGTGGCGGTGCTGAGCGATTCTTCCTGGCTCATAGGTCAATTTATCCTGGCGTTGGCGAAGGGAGATACTAAGCGTAATTCAGCGTCCTGCGACCCGGCAGCTCAATTGGCGCTCCAAACAGAAGCCCACTGAGGGTTACACCGTCACTCTGGCAGATCAGTCCCCAATAGTCTGATGAAGTTTACCCCAACTTTCAAAATCTTTCACCCCGTCCGGGTGAAAGGTGGCGGGGCAGGGGAGGAGACAAGGTTACACCATGCTCAATTACCGCCTCGCACCCCGCCGCTCTAAAACAACGTTGCGGTGTGGTGCTCCACATCAAACTCGTAGCGATCGCTAAAGTTAGTCACCCCGTAGAGGTTAAAAGACACCGTAGGCTCATCGCCCAGGGGCTCGACGCTGTGAATGGCGTTAGCCGTCAGAGCCACCACATCACCAGGGTTGAGAATGATCTCGTCTACGGGTTCGATGCGATCGCCCTGGGCGGGCACCCGTCGCCACAGTCGATTGCGTTCTTGACCACCCACCAGAGCCACAATCCCCCAGGCACCGTGGTTGTGAATGGTAGAGCTGTGGCCCGGCAGCCAGGACACCATCTGCACCGTAATTGGAAACTCATGCTCACGGTAAAGAAAGTTAACGCTCCAGCCCAGCTTAGGGTCTGGGTGAGAGTACTCCATCTGTAGCCAGTAAGAGCTGACCAACAGTCGGCGCACCAGCGGGGTAATGGCCTCAAGGCGGCTGAGGTCGTCGTGGAAGGTGGCGAGAATATCTTCTAGATCGGTGAGAAACCGATAGAGGCGGTAGTAGCCCCTCGGCTCAGGCACGTCAGGGTTGCCAAAGGCCCGACGAGTGCCCTCATCGGTGATCAGCCAGTTGTGATTGGCCATGGTGGTATAGCGGCCTATTCCACCCGCATGCGGCGGGTTTCAACCACCATGCCGTCTTCGCGAATCACCACCGCCGAGACCCAGCGACTGTCGGGTTCAGCGGCAGCAGTGCCAACCTTGTAGAGCCCCCCAGCGGTGAGCAGGTCAAACACCACCGGGCGCGGCTCCAAGAAGTCTTCGCTGGTCACCCCTTCTTCGACTGCAACCCCCATCAAGGTACGGTCTTCTAAGGGCTCTAGCACAATGGTGTCAAAGCTATAGGCTTGACCCGGAGCAGTGACCTGGGGTAGCTGCACCTGGAGGGTGGGTGGGTTTGCACCCGACATCAGGCGGCTGGTTTCTGAGAGAGTTTCTTGATAGGTGATTTGACCGCTCTCTAGGCGCTGGCGCGAGGTGATGTCGGCGCTGAGGGCAAGCACGCGATCGGGCCGTACCTGTTTGCCGGTGACGGTGGTGCGAGTTTCGATCCTGTAGCGGCCTGGGCCATCGGCCTGCCAGCTGAGTAGCTCAATGTCGTAGACAATGTCGGGGTACTGCTGCCAGAGCGCTTCTAGGGTCTGGCGCAGCTGAGCATTGTCAAAACCCGTATCGCTGGCAAAGGCGTCGCTGTAGAAGGCCATGACGGCATCTAGGTCGCGATCGCCAATCGCTGCCCCAAGCCCATCTAAAAGCTGCTGCACCTCGGCGGGGGCAGCTTGGGCTAGGGTCACAGAACTGGCCCTGGCCGTGGGAGCCACCGCCCCAACACCCAAGCCCAGGGCAGCGATGGACATCAGCCCTAGGCTCCACTGCCTCAGCGAAAAATTAGCCACGCTTAACCGCCTTGCGCAAATACTGCGTCTACCTTATATCAATCGGCAGGGACTTGGTATAGTTAGAGGCGTTTTTAGCGTCGAGGGTGTGCCCTTGTCCGAGCCATCTATTGCCGTAGGAGCAGCTGCCATAGGAGCAGCCGAGGCTGTATCGCCCCGGCTGCTGGTGGCCGCTAGCGGCACGGGTGGGCACCTGTTTCCGGCGATCGCCACCGCCGAGGCCCTGAAGGCAGAGGGCTACACCATTGAGTGGCTGGGGGTGCCTGATCGCCTCGAAACCACCTTAGTCCCCGACCACTTTCCACTACATACCGTACGCATGGCGGGGTTTCAGGGCCGTCCGGGCCTAGGTACGATCAAAACCCTGGGCCAGTTTGCTAAGGCCACCCTGCAAGTGCGTCGCCTGCTAAAGCAAGGGAAGTTTGACGGTCTGTTTACCACCGGGGGCTACATTGCAGCCCCGGCTATTTTGGCGGCGCGATCGCTGGGTTTGCCCGCCATACTGCACGAGTCCAACGCCCTGCCGGGCAAAGTCACCCGCTGGCTCAGCCCCCGCTGCACCACCGTGGCCCTGGGGTTTGAGGCGGCACGGCAATATTTGCCCAAAGCCAACACCGTGGTCGTGGGTACGCCCGTCCGCTCAGAATTTCTTACCCCTGAGCCGCCAGTGCTCACCGACCCGGCCATCCCCGACGAGGTGCCGCTGATCGTCGTGGTGGGCGGCAGCCAGGGGGCCGTCGCGGTAAACCAGCTGGTGCGCTCTGCGGCCCCGGCCTGGGTGGAGGCCGGGGCTTGGGTTGTGCACCAAACCGGCAGCAACGATCCAGAGGCCGATAGCTACAGTCACCCCCAGTACATTCACCGGCCCTTCTTTGGCTCGATGGCGGCGTTGATGCACCGGGCTACGCTGGCGATCGGGCGATCGGGGGCAGGCACGCTGACCGAGTTGGCTATTTCAAAAACGCCGTCAATTTTGATTCCCTACCCCTACGCAGCAGAAGATCATCAGACGGTCAATGCTCAGGCCTTTGCAGATGCTCAGGCGGCCATTCTGCAACCCCAGAGCCAAACCACGGCTGACGATTTGCAAGGGCTAGTTTTAGAGCTGCTGGCCCATCCTGAAAGGTTGGAGGCGATGGCCACAGCAGCGGGGCGGCTAGCCATGGCCGACAGCGCTACCCGACTGGCAGATCTGATTCACAAGGTAGTGCTGCCTCGCTAGGCCAGGGAAGATCAGCACTAGAGGTATCCAGCCTTAACTCGCCATTACTGCACCATGTGGGCAGCATTGGGTTGGGCCATGGCAGGCTTGGCCTGAAGCGGTTGCAGGCGAAAACCGACCACCTGCTGCCCTCGACAGTAGAAGCCGAGCTTGGGCCGCATTTCAAAAGCGGGCGGGTGGTCACGCTGCGATTCGGCTTCAGTGTAGAGCCAGTAGCCCCGAGGGCCAGCCACCAGCTGTACCGGGGTTTCTCTCGTGCGCGAAATGAGCACATGGGTGGGGTTAAAGGTCGTCATTGCCATCTCCTTAGGTGTAATGTCACCTCAATTTGGTAGTAACTCTATGTAACGCTTTCTCAGACTGGGCCATAAGCCGGAGAGCCGAATCTCCCCAGGGAGGATCTCCCCATGCCTTGAAAAATTGGAGCTTTTCGGGTGCCCAACGGTGCCAGGTAAACTCCACACAGCCTGAATAAGGTATTAAATTGTTAAACAGAGATTACAAAACTTCATCTACCTTGGGTCATACCCTGTTTTCAGGTAGCGTTCTTCTATGCAAGCATTTCACGCCAGTCAGTCTCTTCGCCTGCGGGTGCCCAACGAGGCGCTTCCCATTGAGCACTACCTGCGGCAGCCCCAGCGTCTGGTGCAGGCCATTACCGATCCGCGCCGCATCGAGCTGCTGGGCGACGGGGTCTATCGGCTGAGTCTGCGACCGCTACAGTTTATGGGCATCAGTATCGAGCCCACTGCTGACCTGCATGTGCGATCGCTCTCCGACGGCAGCCTGCACCTAGAGTCGATAGGTTGCCAGGTCAAAGGCCCCGACTACCTCAGCTTTGTGAATGACTCTTTTGGTATGGCGCTTAAGGGCGTGCTCACACCCCAGCGGCAAGACAGCTACACAGAGCTAGTGGGCCAGGCCGATCTGCAAATTCAGCTAGAGCTGCCACCACCCATTCGCTTTATGCCAGCCTCAGTGCTCGATCGCACCGGCAAGACCTTCTTAGGCGGCATTTTGGGAACCATCAAACACCGCATTGAGCGCCAACTCGTCGAAGACTACCGGGCCTGGGTAGCGACTCATCACCCCTCGTTCCCGGCCAGTGCCCCAGCGGCGCTTCGGGGTCGCCCGGTACAGGGGTAGCCCGCCCCATTCTCGATTAGTGACTAGAGCAGGTCGCCAGCAGATGGTGGTCTAGCTCAGAGAGGGTATCGATCGCGTACATGCCCTCTAGCTGAGCGATCGCGCCCCCGCTAGCACTCGCCACTGCCGTGTCGCCGACCAAGGCCACCGAGTAGGGAGTCTTCGTTTGGTCGTAGGCATCGGTAATGATCAGGTCCATAGCGCCGCCGCCCACGGTGCCCCGCACACAGTCAAAGGATGACGAAGGCTGGTAGATGGCCCCGGTCACCTGCCCGGCTCGGGCCTCAAATACAAGGTAAACCGCGCCAATAGTATCTGCGATCGCCGCTTCGCCGTAGAGGTAGGTGCCATCGGCTAAGCCGGGAGTACTGCCCACTGCCCCCTGACTGGCCATAGTCGATAGGCCAACGACAGCAGCAGCAGCAGTGGCCAGTCGCAGCAGATGAGTTTGAAGGCGATCTGCCCAGCGAAGGGAAGCAGCGGGGCGGGGGGCAGAAGAGGAAGAGGTCATGACGAGGGTTTCGTGCGACATAACCAATATCTCTCCAACGACCGATGCGTGGGGTGATAGCCTTCCTAGTCAAGGGTGATGTTGGTAAGGTGAAGGTGTGATCTAGATCAGGGTCGCCCATCAAGGTCGAAAAACTCAGTGCTGTCAGGGGTTGCTGCTCGTTGGGTTGATGTCAAGCAAGGCCCATTTTCCTCCCTCCCATAGTCCTTGATATGACCTGTAGCCCTGGATGTGTGAATTGATGTGGAACTGTCTAAAACAATGGCCTTACCCCAGGCTATTGCTGTGCAGCCTAGGGCTAGGAGCCCTGAGTGGGTGTGCCTTCGGCTCAGCAGACATATCTCCCCACCCCCTAGAGCCAGGGCTGGCAGTACCGGCGCTATCCGCCACGGCTCCCGCCGCCCTAGCCCTGGCCCCCACCCCGCGCCCAGCTCCTACTACCGCGTGGGAACACCTTCAGCGGGCCGACGAGCGCCTCTACGTCGTGCTGCTACGCCATGCCCTGGCTCCTGGCACTGGTGACCCGGCTAGCTTTCAGCTAGGAGACTGTGCCACCCAGCGCAACCTGTCAGCGGTGGGGCGTGACCAGGCGATGAGCCTGGGGGCCGCCTTTCGACAACGAGATATTGACGTAGTGCAAGTGCTGTCAAGTGAGTGGTGCCGCTGTATCGACACCGCCACCCTGATGGATCTGGGGCCAGTGCAGCCCTTTGCGCCGATTAACTCTTTCTTTCGCGATCGCAGTACCGCCGCCCAGCAGACCGCCCAGGTGCAAGACTATCTGCGCCGCCAGCCCGATCAGGGTGTGATTGTCATGGTGACGCACCAGGTGAATATCACCGCGCTGACCGGGGTAGTGCCAGCCTCGGGGCAAGGGGTGGTGGTGACTGTAGATGAAGATGGCACCTTGGGCCAGGTGGGGCTACTGGATGCAGATTCGTAGTGGGGTGACCATAGCATCCGTGTAGCCTGCCAGTTGGCTCAATGCGTACCCCGCTAGAGAGTGATAGCAAAAAATAAATTCCCCCAGGGAGGAGCGATCGCTGCTTCCTGGGGGAATTGATTCAGAGAGACTAAGTAAAGCTCAGCCTAGACTTCTTCGAGACGGGCATAAAACACACCCTGCACTTTGATATCTACGGGCTCAGCAGTACCCATGTCGGTGTCAGAGGGCTGTTCGGCTTCAAAGGTGCCGCCAATTTCGCCCGTGGCACTATCAATTTTCGAGATACGCAGAGAAATGTGCCCCTGACCGATATCAAAGGACTTGGTGTTTTCTTTCACATACTCTTCGCTGTCACCGCTGGCGGGCAGAGCCACGGCAGTGTCGTAGCCAGTGGCCAAACCACGACCCTTAGGATCAAGGAAGTTAGAAGTGCGGTAGGAAGGCACCTTGTAGTCGCCCTCAAAGTCGGTGGAGGTGGTGAGGCCAAACTGGCCGGGCTGAGACAGTGCCTGCAAGCCTTTGACCGTAAACAGGAAAGGCTCTTGCTGACCACCGGGCAGCTGTACGGTAATGGCTTGAAAATCCATGCCGCCGGTTTCGGAGAACAGCAGGCTACCATCAGATTCCAGAGACAGGTCACCGCGCACCTGATCTAGACTAGACGTGTAGCGGGTCAACACCTTGCCGGGCACATAGCTCGCTGCTTGGCGCTTAGAGCCTTCTTCTTTGACAAAGTAAGCGGTAGGCTCGATGCACATGCCCACTAGCTGATAGGTTTTGCCATCGTCTAGGGCAATGCTGCCTCGGGTCATTTCAGAGAGTTGGGGGCACTTGTTGGCCAAGCCAGTGTTACGAATTTGGTCGTAGGTTAAGGGCACACTGCTGGTGGCACTGGGCGCGTCGCTACAGGCTGTCAGTACACTTAGGCAGATGGCCAAAAACGCAACTAAGAGGGCGCGATACCTCATGGTCTACCTCAAAATTTAGTATGTAAAGATGCTGTCAAACTATCAAAAAATGCGACAGCCGTCGGTTCTGGACTGCTATGGCGCTGACCAGATCACCCTGGCAAACGCTCCCTAGGGCCGATCTAATGTCTGCGAAGAAGCTGCGCCAGTGGCCATGGCTAGGAACAGACAATTGCCTACCCTCTAACCCGGATCAATAGCCCGGCCACAAAACTGGGTTAGCCCTTAGCCAATAAAACCTCAAGTAAGCATTCTACATGGCCCTGGGACGCTTTCCTAGAGTCTCAGAGCTCGGATAGCAATTCTCAATTTGCTTTGTAAGCTTAGAAAACACCGCTCAGGCTCAGCTTTGAGCCTGTCACACAGCCGAAGCTTCTTTTACCCTATGCCCTTGAGGCAGGCAAAGCCCACAACAGGCTCAGGGGAAATGGCAAAGTATCCAAAAATTGAGAATGGCCGGGGCTTGGATGGGCAGTGGATAATTTTAGAGCTGGGCCTGAGTCGCTGGCCAAGCCTCAATTGAGTCAGAGCTTTACAAACTCTTGGCGGTGGCGTTTACTACCAGGCAGCTAGCATTAAGCTATTTAACAAAATCCAACCCAGCCATGCTCGATTACCCACCTGGCGATCGCAACGAAAAAGGCCTCCCAGAGGATCTAGCCCATCTGTCTGCACTAATTGATCAGGCAGCACTGCAGCGCCAGGGTAGCCATGTCGCCCTCTTGGGGTTGCTGCGCCTGCTCGAACAGCGCCACCGGGACATCTGCGAAAGCTTGTTTTACGACGCTTTACCCGACAACCGCCAAAATCTCTATGCTCTGCTGAGAGATATTGAGGTCAATGGCGGCTGGCCCTATATTCAGCGCATTAAAATCCAGGCATTGCTGGCCAACCTGCCCGACCTAGACCTCGCCCCTCTGCTTCCCGCTCCTGTGACACCGCTAGAAGACGATCTATTTCCTAGTGAAGACAAATAACCACATAAGGCCGCCTGGAGAAGACAATGCTGCCATGCCAGCCCTAGACCGGGGCTCTCTATAGACGGCCACTCCGGCGTCACAGTTAGGGTGGTAAGCTGAGCCAACTTCGCTATGATATGGGCTAACTCTGACCCATTTGATGCATCTGACCTAGGGTCGCGTGGGGTCACAGCTAGCCTGACTGATTCTCGCTAGGCTTCACCTGCATCACCCATCGTCCTTGGGCTTATTAATTCTGACCTATGGCCAGTCACGTTTCTTCAGCCGGGTTCTCTAGCGCGTTTAGGCGCTTGGTCAGGTCATGGGTGATGCCGGGGCTAGCCTTGGCCTCGGGGCTGGTGGCCCTGGGCGTGGTACAACTGGCCAGTCCTGGCCATGCCACGACTCTCAACGCCTACTGCCAGGTCACCCAAGCCGAGGCCTTAGCAAAAGAAAACCTGCGCAAAGCGGCTCTGGCTGGCGACGCCGCTGCCCAACAGCAGTATCAGGCGATGGTTCGCCAACACACTGAGGCCCTGCGCCAGTGCCGCAGCCGCAACTGGCCCCAGCGCCAGGCGGTGTGGGTACGCCTCTATCCCTGCGACCTCCAGCCGGGCATCTTAGATGCACTGTTTGATCGCGTAGTGAACCTGGGCTACAACGAAGTCTACGTGGAAGCTTTCTACGGTGGGCAGGTACTGCTACCCCAGGCCGACAACCCTACCCTCTGGCCCTCGGTGGTGCAGGCTCCCGGCTACGAGCGCCGCGACTTGTTTGCCGAAGCCATAGAGCGAGGACGCCAGCGAGGGCTGCGGGTCGATGCCTGGGTGTTTGCCCTCAACTTTGGCTATTCCTACGGCTTGCGCAGCGATCGCGAGCAGGTGCTAGCCCTCAATGGCCGCGGCCAAACCACCTACACCTACGCCAAGTCAGGGGCGTCGAGCAACCCCGACGAGGTATTTGTCGACCCCTACCATCCCCAGGCCCAGGGCGACTACAGCCGCATGCTAGGGGCATTACTGAAGCGCAAGCCCGATGGCGTGCTGTTTGACTACATTCGCTACCCCCGGGGGGTAGGCCCCAACTCAGTGGCCGACAGTGTCGATGACCTGTGGATTTACGGCCAGGCCTCCCGCGATGCCCTATTTCGCCGGGCGGTCAACCAGCAGGGGCAAGAGCTCATTCGCCGCTACATCAGCCGCGGTCACCTGATCGATCGCGACATTCAAGAGGTGCGCGACCTTTTCCCCAATGAGCCAGAGCCCCTGTGGCAGAGTCGTGTTCCCTCTCCGCCCTTAGCCGCAGGTCAAAGACCACCAGAGCCAGCCAGTCTGCGACCCCAACTCCAGGCTGAGCTGTGGCAGCTGAGCGTGGCCCACGCGGTGCAGGGTGTCGTCGACTTTGTCAAAATGGCAGGGGAGCAGGCACAACGTACCGGTATTGAGTCTGGAGCGGTATTTTTTCCTGAGGCCAACCAGACCGTCGGCACTGGCGGCTATGACTCGCGACTCCAGTACTGGGAGCGCTTCCCCACCTGGATGACTTGGCACCCCATGGCCTACGCAGTATGCGGCCACACTGGCTGTATTTTAGACGGCGTGCGTCGGGTACAAACCATGGTGCCTGCGGACACCTCGCCCACCATCACCCCCGCCCTCGCGGGCATCTGGGGCCAGGCCACCTACAACCGCCCTGCCCTCGAAACTCAAATGGAGGCGCTACGCCGATCTAGCCCCGGCATTACCTCTGTCAGCCATTTTGCCTATTCATGGCAAGACCCTGAGTTTGACCGCGTGCGCAAGTTTTGTTCGCTGTAGCTGCACTGGGCTTAATCTGGGTTTGGGATAAAAAGCCTTGCATAGAAGAAGCATCATTTACCCCGCTTGGGGAAGGGTAAGGGTGGGTTAGTCAAGGCCGGTAGGGGAGGTTTCCGTATTCAGCAATTTAGGAGATTTCCAGTAAAGACGCTCCCCCACTAGTGAGCCGTTTTATACATAGGGGCAAACGGTTGTTTGCCCGATGCAGGGACGTTCTTTTCAAGAAATAGCCCTATTCTTCGTAGGAGTTTTTTGACCCACCCCACCCTTTGGGCACCCCTCCCGAGAGGGGATATGGCCAACTTTTCCGCTACATAAAAATGCTGTCGAACTGAAGTTAACCTTCGAGTAGGAGGTGGTCTGGCCCGTGGAGTAGCTCTGATAGCTCAGGCATTACCAGCTCAGCACTGGCGGTGGGCATGGTGCCCTGCATAGACACTGGCTCTTCGATCGGGGCGGGGGCCATCATATCGCTGGGCAAAAAGATGCGGGCACTGACTGCTACCATGGCCACCGCAAAGATCAGCACAATCAACAAAGGCGCGATGTAAGACCGAAAGAACGACATAGGGTGTGTGAAGAGATGTTGCTAATGTCCTCATCTTACACGGAAGGGAAGAGGGAGGGAATTTTGAGTGTTTAGTTTTGAGGTTACGTCTTGGGCCAGAAACTCAACATTCACAACTCAAAATTGAGCACTGGCCGTTCACCCCGGTGGCTCGTCTAACCCAGGCCTGGGCAATACCCGCTTCCCCAGCCGTCGCAGCCCGACCCCGCCCGCCACCGCCACCAGTAGCCAAACCCAGCCGGTGAGCGGCTGGTAGAGCAAGAAGCCACCGACGCCGAGCATGGCCCCGAGCAGTAAAAGCAGGGCCGCAAACGCTTTGAGCAGATCGTGGCCCAGGTCTTGGGCGGGCCAGAGCCCGGTGCGCTGGCGCTGATGCGCCCAGCCGGGGCCACCGGGGAGCACCTTGCGGTAAAAGGTGTCGAGGGTGTCGTCGCTTTCGGGGCTGGTTAGCAGCATTGCCGTCACCCAAATCACGGTGGTGATGGCGGTGGTAGTGAGCAGCCGCAGGCCAAAGTCAGGAATGGTGAGCAGGGGCACGACGCTGGTGACCAGCCCCACCAGAAACCCGGCCAGCATGGCCGCCAACTCGGCGGCGGCGTTGATGCGCCACCAGAACCAGCGCAAGATCAGCACCAGCCCCGGCCCGGTGCCGATCGCAATTACCAGGCGAAACACTGTAGCCACATCTTGAGAGTAGAAGGCGGCGATCGCCCCCAGCCCCGTCACCACCACCGAAGCAATGCGCCCTGACAGCACCAGTTCGGCATCTGAGGCGTTGGGCCGCAGAAAGCGCCCGTATAGATCGTTGGTGAGGTACGACGCGCCCCAGTTGATCAAGGTAGACACGGTGCTCATAAATGCTGCCAGCAGCGAGGCCACCACCAGCCCCAAAAGAACAGGCGGCAAAAAGTCGAGCATCAGCATCGGGTAGCCCAGCTCGCGATCTTCTAGGTTGGGATAGATGACGACCGCCGCCAGAGCCACAATCACCCAGGGCCAGGTGCGAACTACGTAGTGCAAAATGTTGAAAAACCAGGCGGCTTTTTCGGCCTCGGCTTCATCCTTAGAGGCCGCTAGACGCTGAATAAACTCGCCGCCGCCGTCACTGCGGCGAAAGGCCCACCACTGCAAGGTGACGTAGGCCAAGAAGGTGCTGACAGTGATGCCAGCGGTCTCGCTCCACTGGTACCAGCCGTTGGGCGATCGCTCCAGGGGGATAAACGCCAGCAGATCGGTGCCACCCACAGCTTTGACCTCTGCTACCAAGTTGCCCATGCCGCCCAGGTGATTGACCGCTGCCACCGCGACAATAAAGGCTCCCAGCAGGGCCAAAAAGAACTGAAAGAAGTCGGTAGCCACTACCCCCCACAGGCCCGCGAACCCGGCGTAGACGAGCACCAGCAGGCTAACTCCAACTACGCTCAGCAGCTTCAGGTTTTCCCCCGGTTCAATGCCAAAGGACTGCCAGATTTGGAGTGCGTCGATCACCTTAACCGTGGCCAGCATGGCGTAGCCAATGCCAATGCAGTTGATCGGCACCGCAAAGAGAAATGCCTTGATGCCCCGCAGCCACGCCGCCATCGCCCCGCCGTAGCGAAGCTCTGTCAGCTCCGCATCGGTGATAATTTCCGATCGCCGCCACAGCCGGGCAAACACGTAGATCATCACCACGTGGGCAATGCCAAAGCTCCACCATTCCCAGTTGCCAGCAATGCCCCGGTTGCCGACCACCCCAGCGATGTAGAGAGGCGTGTCAATCGAGAAGGTGGTGGCCGCCATGCTGGTGCCCGCCAGCCACCAGGGCAGCGATCGCCCCGACACAAAAAACTCCACCAGCCCTCCCGAGGCTTTGCGGCCCAGGTATAAGCCCAGGCTCAGGGAAAACACCAAATAGGCCATCACAATGGCCCAGTCGATCCAAATCACAGCGGCGTACCGTCACACGTCGATGCTATCTTGCCATACCGGGTCAACGGGGCACCGTTGATCGACAGCAATCGCCGTCTGATCTCGGCTGAGGCGACCGAGCTCCCTGAGATTCTAAGAAAACCCTCAAAAACCAGGCTCTCAACCGCTAAAAGCTGACCTATCATTATCGCCAGAACTGTGGGTGGGTACTCTGACAGAAGCCGCCAGCGCGGCACCTGTTGTCTCAAGTCATGAACACCGTTGGTGGAGAGGAAGCTATGAAACTGCGTCATCTATTGCTGCTGCTAGGTCTGGGGCTCATGGTCGGAGCCACGCCTTTAGGGGTTTATGCCCAGACCCCTGGCGGCGAACCTGACGTCGTTGAGAGCGAAGGACTAGAACTGCCGCCCGCTGAGCCTGCTGCTGCCGAGCCCGCTGAGCCTGCCGCCGACGAGCCAGCTGAGACTGGCCCTTCGGCGATCGCCCTCTACAACCAAGGCGTCGAGCGCTACAACAGCGGCGACTACAACGCCGCCCTCGAAGCCTTTAATCTGGCCCTAGAGAAAGATCCGAGCCTGGCCAATGCCTACCTCTATCGCGGCCTCATCTACGCCGATCAAGACGACTACAGTCGGGCCCTAGCCGACCTTAACCAGGCCCTTAGTCTGAGCCCCGGCAACTCCACAGCCCTGTTTGGTCGAGGCAGTGTTTACTACCGCCAGGGCAACACCGACCAGGCCCAGGCCGACTTTAACGCCGCCCTTGAGGCTGACCCCGATGCCGTCGGTGCCTACCTATACCGAGGGCTGATCGACAGCCAGCAGGGGCGTTACGACCTGGCGATCGAAGACTTTTCTACCGCCATTGAGCTTGACCCAAACAATGCTTCGGCCTATGTGCTGCGCGGCTTTGCCCTAGAGCGAGTCAACAACTATAGCGATGCCGTCACCGACTTTAGCCGCGCTATCGAGCTCAAGGGCGATCTCTCCCGAGCCTACATGGGTCGGGGGGTCGCCTACTACCACCTGGGCCTCTACGATGCCGCTCTCGACGACCTCAACCAGGCCGTGCGGCAAAACCCTAACCTGGCCCGCGCCTACCTCAACCGCAGCTACGTCACCTACCGTCAGGGTCGCCCCAACCGTGCTCTGCAAGACCTCGATCGCGCCATTGAGCTCAACCCCAGCTTGGCCGAAGCCTACCTCAGCCGGGGCACGATTCGTGCCGACCAGGGCAACCTGACCGGTGCCCAGCAAGACTTTGCCCGGGTGCTCCAACTCAACCCTGACTCGGCGGTGGCCTACAAGCAAAAGGGCGACGTGCTGCTGCGGGCTGGAGACTTCCCTGCTGCGATCGCCGACTATACCGAGGCGCTATTCCTCGACCCAGCCTACGTCAGTGCCTTCAAAGCCCGAGGTGACGCCCGCCGCGCCGGAGGCGATATTTTTGGGGCGATCGATGACTACGGCCAGGCCCTAGCGGTGCAGCCCACCTATCTGGATGCTCTGTCGGCGCGGGGGGCGGCCTATCTCCAGGTCAACCAGTTTCAAAATGCCTACCAAGATCTCAGCCAGGCCATTGCCAACGCCCCCACCACCACCGACCCAGAGCTGTTTTATAACCGGGGTGTGGCCCGCGCCCGTCTGGGCGACGATGCCGGTGCCCGCCGCGATTTTGAGCAGGCAGCCAATCTATATTTGCAGCGGGGCGAGGCCGCTGGGTATCGGCAGACGCTAAATCAGATGAGCCAGCTGTAAAAATCGAGGAGTGGCTGAGCTAGGAAGGGTTCACCTGGGCAAAGGATTGCAGAAGATCCAGGCCAATGCCAGGTGAACTGCCCTTTTCGATGCTGAGTTAACCATTAGAGAACACCCTCATCACTTGGATGTATGGGGTGTTCATCTTCATGCTCCATGATGCACTGTGGCTGTCTATAAATCGCGAGGCGCTATGCTCCACCCCGCCGCAAAGACTTCACAATACCTAAGCTGGCGACCCGGTGATATCACTGAGTCGCTCATGTCTTAGCCTCGTGAATAATAACAGTGAAGCCTCCAGGGCTACGGTGCATTAGCCTGACCTACATTAATTCCGAAGTTAAGTAGATGAGGGTCAACGCGGTAGCCCGTGCAGCGCTTTCCCGCAGTTGTCGATCTAAGCATCCTGGTATAGAACGTAGGTGAGTTGAGCCCTTACAGAGATCACCTTGGCAATACTTGGATACCGGTGTTGAGGCAAAACTAAGGGTGAAAGGTATTTATCCCCAATGCTAGGTGGCACTGGGACAACATAAGACTAGTTATGATTGCAAAAACTAATTTCATGGGAAGTGCCCTGCTAGGAAACCCATCTAGGTCAAGCTCAGATGCTCCAGATGGTTCCTTTAAGGGTTTACTGCTGCAGATTAAAGAAGACTGGGTTGCCCATGGACGCGATTGGACTAAGCCTGGCTTTAGGGCTGTGGCTATACATCGTTTTGGCGTTTGGCGCATGGGCATTAAACCCAAGGTGCTGCGGGCACCCCTTAGCGTGCTGTATCAGATGATGTATCGAAAAGTGCGCAATACCTATGGTATTGAGCTGCCCTACAGCATTAAACTAGGCCGACGAGTCGTGATCGAACACCAGGGTAATATCGTTGTGCACGGTGACTGTGTCATCGGCGATGACTCTATCATTCGTCAGGGTGTCACCCTGGGTTTGCGATCGCTCGATCGCCTTGGAGATGCTCCAACTCTGGGCTGCCGAGTCAATGTCGGTGCTGGTGCTAAGCTATTTGGCAAAATTACCATCGGTAATGACGTCAATGTGGGTGCTAACGCTGTTGTTTTGATCGATGTGCCCTCTAACGCTACCGTGGTTGGCATTCCGGCCAAAATCGTTGGGTCTAAGCGATCTTCCACCCTGCCCCGCCGCGAGATTGGTATGGTGTGAGCTATGTCTGAGCGTAGGCAAAACGCCCCCGCTAGACTAGCCTTAGGCAAAGGCGTCTTCTGTGCAGCCGTTTTTCCCCTATGTTTGGCTATTTGCTTAGGCGTCTACTGATCGCCATCCCAACGCTGCTGGCCATCAGTGCAGTTATTTTCTTCATTTTGGCGCTGTCGCCCAGCAACCCTCTGGGCGATCTGGCGACCAATCCGGCGATCACGCCGGAGGTGCGGGAAAATATCCGGCGATCGCTAGGGCTAGACCAGCCCATTCCCATTCGCTATTTGAAGTGGACGGTGGCTCTGTTTAGCGGCAACCTGGGCTACTCCTTCACCAGCCGCCTGCCAGTGGCCGTTCTGATTGCCCAGCGGCTGCCGGTGACCCTCTGGGTGATTGGGCTGGCCTACCTGCTGAGTGTGGCCCTAGCCTTGCCCCTGGGCATTCTGGCAGCCCTGCGGCACAATAGCTGGGTCGACCGAATGATTACCACCGTGGCGTTTATGGGGTTTTCGACGCCGCCGTTTTTTTCAGGGCTGCTGTTGATTATTGTGCTGAGCGTGCGGCTACGCTGGCTGCCCTTTATCTACGACAACACGCTGGTGGTGAGCGATTTGGCCAGCTTTGGCCTGTGGCTGCGTCAGTCAACCATGCCCATCGCCACTCTAGTGCTGTTTCAGACGGCGGTGCTGCTGCGCTTTGTGCGCGCCGCCATGCTCGAAGAAATTCCTCAGAACTACGTGAAAACAGCGCGGGCCAAGGGGTTGGGCCGCTGGCGCATCGTCACCCTACACATGCTGCGCAATGCGCTGATGCCGGTGGTCACCCTGGTAGCGCTGGATATTCCGACCATTTTTACGGGGGCGATCGTGACGGAGCAGGTGTTTCGAGTGCCAGGCATCGGGGCGCTGCTGATCGAGTCGATCTACCGGGGCGACACGCCGGTAGTGATGGCGATCGCCTTTATCTACGCCGTTTTGGTGGTGAGCTTTAATCTGGTGGCCGACCTGCTCTACGGTGTGATCGACCCCAGGGTGCGCTATGGCCATTGATTCAGACCTAGCACCAGAGACTGTATTGACGCCGGAGGCGGGTATTCTCCCCGGAGGCAGCAACCGGGTCTGGGGGCGGCTATGGGGTGACCCAGTGGCGCGGCTGGCCCTAGCTGGGCTGGGGCTGCTAATGGCGGCGATCGCCTTTGGCCCGCTGATCTACTCGGCTTCCCCCAGCACCATCGACTTTGCCCGTGCCTTTCAGCCCCCCAGCTTGCCGCACCCCTTAGGTACCAATGATCTGGGCCAAGATCAGCTAGCCCGGCTGCTGATCGGCGGTCGCATATCCCTGGCGGTGGGTCTGGCAGCTACCCTGGTGGGTATCAGTCTAGGCGTGAGCATCGGTGCTGTGGCCGGCTTTTACGGCGGCTGGGCAGACAGTATCCTGATGCGCCTGACAGACTTATTTTTGGCCCTGCCTCAGCTGCCTCTGGTACTGCTGGTGGTCTACCTGTTTGGCGACCCGGTGCGCCGCGCTCTGGGGGCAGAGCGCGGCATTTTTTTGCTGGTGGTGCTGGTCATCGGTGTGCTCAACTGGATGTCTGTCGCCCGCCTGGTACGGGCTGGGTTTTTGAGCATCAAGCAGCGGACCTTCGTGCAGGCCGCCGTGGCCCTGGGTGCGCGTCCCTGGGGCATTGTCAAAGATCACCTGCTGCCCAACATCCTTGGCCCAGTGATCGTCGCTGCCACCATCGGCGTTGGCAATGCCCTGCTGGCTGAGTCAACCCTGAGCTTTTTGGGGGTTGGCTTTCCGCCCGATGTGCCCACCTGGGGACGCATGCTCTACGACGCGCAAAACTACATTGAGAGTGCGCCCTATCTGGTGCTGGCCCCTGGCCTAGCGATCTTTCTGACGGTGCTGTGCATTAATACTCTGGGCGATCGCCTCCGAGATAGTTTGGATCCGACAAGTCGGTGAGTCAGATCGGGAAGATCGGCGATAGCTATCCCCTGTCCTCCCAGCAGTAGACTAGGGTTACAACCATCTTCCAGCCCCTGCCTCGCTGGACATTCCCCATGGCTCCTCCTCACCATCAGCTGCTTACCCAGGTCGCGCGGATGTTTCCCGACGCCCTGTTCTATGCGCCTACCCAGGAGCCGTTGGTGGCATTGACCATCGATGATGTGCCAACACCGGGCGATCGCGACGATGCCTCTACCCGCCTCATTCTCAACGCCCTAGACACCTACAATCGCGCCGCCAGATACCCGGTGCGGGCCACCTTTTTCGTCATCACCGACCACCTCAATGCTGGCAGCACCATCCTGCAAGACATTCTCGCCAGCGGCCACGAGATCGCCAACCATGGCACCTGCGACACCACTCCGGCCATCCTTCAGCCCGCCCAGTTTGCCCGCCACTTTCAAGAGGCCCACGATCGCATTACCGAGTTGACCCAGCAGCCCCTGCGCTGGTATCGCCCTGGGCGCGGTCTCTACAATCAGGCCATGGTCAACCACGTTAAACTGGCCCCCGGCTACGAATCGCTGCTCGCCCTGGCGTCGATGATTCCCTTCGATACCATGCAGCGGCTGAGCACCCCCAACCTCAACACCTGGTACCTGGGGAAGTTTATCTTTCCAGGGGCAATTTTTGTCATGCACGGCGGCTCAATGGCGCGGTGCGTGCAAACCGCCCAGGCCCTGCCTGGCCTGCTGAAGCTGATCGATCGGCAGGGCTACCGCGTGGTGACGCTTTCGGAGCTGTATGACAGTTTGGCAGAGAAACCCGCAGAGGGGAAAGAGGAAAGCAAAGCATGACGAACCCAGACAGTGTCTGGGTTCCCGCCGGGTAGGGGGCGGCGTTATCTTGACCGCCCTAGAGCAGAAACTCTTGCAGGGCTGCAGCTACTCCATCGGCCTCAACCCCTGGAGCTACCCAGTCAGCCCCCTGCTTGACCGGCTCGGGGGCATCGCCCATGGCCACACCGATGCCCGCATAGCGCAGCATTTCGAGGTCATTGTAGTTGTCGCCGATGGTCATCACCTGGTCGGGCTTGAGGCTTAGCAGGTCTTCGGCCAAAAACCGCACGGCTTCGCCCTTGTTGGCCTTGGGGTGGGTGGCTTCGACAAAATATTCTACCGATCGCGTCAGGTACAGCTCTTCTATGGGGTAGCGCTGGCCCAGCTGGGTCAAGATGTCGCTGAGTAGATCGGTCTGGTTGCTCAGGGCCAGCAGTTTGGTGGTGTCGATGGCAACATTGCCCGCCAGCAGGGTCGCCAGATCTCCCGCCGCCACCGGATGAATGCCCGATCGCTCGGCGTAGGCCTCGGTATCGTCAATAATGGCCCGCACGTGGAGCTGGTCGTCGATGTAGAGGTGAATCGACAGATCGTTGTTGGCCTCCATGGGGGCCAGGTAGGCGAGAATTTCTAGGGCCAACTGTCGGGGCAGGGGCGTGTGACGGTGCAGGATTTGAGTATGGGGGTCTTTAATAAAGGCTCCCTGGTAGGCCATCAGCGGCAGGGTCGAGCCGACGGTCTGGTAAAACCGCAGGGCCGACTGGTACATGCGCCCGGTGGCGATCGCCACTGCCACCCCCCGCTGCTGCACCTGGCGAATGGCCTCCAGCACCGGAGCGTTGATCTGGTTAGACTCTCCGGCCAGGGTGCCGTCAATGTCGAGCACAAGCAAGCGAATGTCGGCGGTCATGGGGTAGGCCTGTAGAGTTTTCCGCGTTTATTATCCCCGGCGAGAGACGATTAGGCTATGTCTCGACAAAAACCTCCCTACATCGGGCAAGCAGCCGTTTGCCCCTAGGATAAAACGCTTTGCTAAGCGGGGATTTTCTCGGGTAGAAATGACCTAATCCCTGGAGAATGTGTCCCGATCAGGTGCCCGCTTCCCACAGTTGCATCAGGGTCACCTCCCACACCAGCCGGGGGTTTACAAAGCGGCGCAGGTGCCCCTTAGCAGCTTCAAAGCCAGGTAGCCAGCGGGCGCTACGGCCCGGCTGGCTCTGCCAGTACCAGTTGAGCAGATAATCGAGCAGCCACAGCTGCGACTCAGTATCGAGCGCCTTGGCCACCTGGCGGGCCTGATCTAAGGCCTCCCGCAGCGATCGAGGGGGGCTTTGTAGGGCGCTGAGCAGCTCTGGCGGAATGGCCTGTAGCTGCTGGTAGGCGGCGATCGCCACCCCCGGACTACCCTGAGCCATGGCCAACATTTGAGGCTGATCGAGCACTGCTCCATGCCCCGCCTGGCGCAGCACCGTCGCCATATCCACCCCATTGAGCCGCTGAAAGGGAATAGTTTGGCAGCGCGACACCAGGGTGGGCAGCAGCGCCTGGGGGCCTGGGGCCAGCAAAATAATGGTGGCCTGGCCCGGTTCTTCGAGGGTTTTGAGCAGGCCGTTGGCGGCACCCTCAGCCATGGTTTCGGCAGCTTCGATCACCACCACGGCGCGGGGTGCCTCTAGGGGGGGGCGACCCAGAAACTGGGCAATCTGCCGTACCTGCTCTAGCCGGGTTTGGGGCGGGCTTTTGCGGTTAATGCCCGCCTCAGCAGCCTGGGAGGCACCGATCAGCCGACCCTGGTGCAGGTAGGTAGGCTCAACCCACAGCAGGTCAGGGTGGTTGCGCTGGGCGATGCGTCGCCCCAGGGCCGCAGACGGTGCCCCCAACTCAGGGGTAAACAAGACCTCAGCAAAGCAGGCCGCCGCCAACCGCCGCCCCACCCCGTGGGGGCCAGCAAACAGGTAGGCCGGGGCCACCCGCCGCTGATCGACGGCGCGACAGAGCAGGGCCACCGCCGTGGCCTGACCCACTAGATCGTCAAACTGGGGGCGTACCACTGCTGCAAATACCCTTCGACAACGGCAAAAATCTCGGCGGCGACGGTCTGTTCATCGGCGGCCGCATCGATCGCCACCCTACGCTCTGGATGCTGCTGCGCCAGCGCCTCAAACCCCCTCTGCACCCGCCGGTGAAAGGCCAGATTGGACTGCTCCATGCGGTCGGCCGCACCCCGCTGGCGGGTGCGGGCCAGGCCTACCTCGGCGTCGAGCTTGAGCCACAGGGTCAAGTCAGGCACCAGCCCCCCGGTAGCCACCTGGTTGAGCTGGTGAATCAGCTCCAGATCGAGGCCGCGCCCATAGCCCTGGTAGGCCACGGTGGAGTCAATAAAGCGATCGCACAGCACCCAGCAACCCTCGGCCAGAGCCGGCTTAATCAGTTCTTCGACATGCTGGGCGCGATCGGCGGCGTAGAGCAGCAGCTCAGTACGGCTGGCCATAGGCGAGCCATCGCGAGGGTCAAGCAGCAGTTGCCGCAGCTTAGTACCCAAATCGGTGCCTCCCGGCTCACGGGTAACAACCAGCCGAGTACTTGCCGCCTGCTCATGAAGCAGCCACCCAGACAAATAGTCCAGCAACGCCTGGTGTAGCCGACCGACCTGGGTCGACTTGCCGCAGCCCTCCACCCCTTCGAACACCAGCAGCTTACCTGGCATAGCTCCTTGACCTGGCATTGCTTATTCTTGCGATCGTTGCTCCCTTAGCTTACAGGGCCACCGCAGCCCGACGCACAGCCAGCCTCCACAGATAGCTGTGGTATACATTAATGTACAGATCTACTTAGTGCTGTTTTGATCTCTCCCCTTAAACTCTCTAGAGAGATTAGTTTAGACAGATGGGTCAGGTTGTCGCTACTCTGGTAGCGAGCGACTAGTCTGTTACTAAGCAATAGTTGTAGCAGTCTCAGCAGAGGATACCTATGGCTCGGTATACCAACTCACTTCCTGTTCCGGCGGCGACGTCTCGTCTGCGAGACACCCTAGTCGATACCCTACGGGCCTGCGGCCTCAGTATGGTGTACGAAACCGGCGACTACCTGGTCGCCAAAGAGAAACCAGGTCAAGTGTCTCTGGCACAACTCACAACCATCGAGGTGATGATCAACCCACCTACCGTAGCGGCTCAATCGGGCTGCGTGAGCCTAGTCGTCAAGAATGAAGAGTTGCCCCTCAGCCGCGACAACCACTGCGAAAAAGTCTTTAGCACCGTCAACCAGGCGATCGTCGCTGTGGTTTAGCCTGTTACTCGCGATTCCACTGGGCAAACGACATTTGACCCTAAGGCCTCGCCGGTTGGCAAGCAGGATTGTATAACTCGCATTTGATATTATCCCTTTTTAAATCGGTCTTTGGCGGTGGTAAAAGCTTCCTCCATAGCCGTTTGAATCTTTTTTGGGTCGGGCTTTTTGCCCCCCAGCAAATCGCCGAAGTAGACGCAGGCGCCTTCTCCCAGGGCCCAGGTGTAGGCGGCGGCCCAAGAGGCCGCAATGACACTGCCAAAACCAGGAATAAACTTAATCAGCTCCCGCCCGACGGCCTGGGCGAAGAAGCCCCCAGCGATCGCACTGATCAGCCCACCCGCCTGGGAGGGCGTCAAGGTTTGACCATAGAGTTTGCCTAGGAGGCCCACCATCGACACTTGCAGCGCCGTCAGCACTGGCATGGTGGCAAAGGGCAGGGGCACAGCGGCCAAAGTAGCGGCCATCACCGCAAAGGCCGAGATGTAATGCCGTCCCACATCGCGGTATAGGTTACCTAGCTGCTGAGAAGCTTCGGCCTGCTCGTCGATCAGCCGGTAAAGCGCCTCGGCCTCGGCCTCGGGCAGCAGATCAGCCAAGGCGTCACGCAGAGCCTCAAGGCCGTAGAAAACGGGGTCAAAGCCATCCTCTTCGAGGGTGAAGTCGATCGCTACAGTACGGTCTACCAAATCTGCAAAATTGGCCTGAACGGCTTCGAGGGGGCGCCTGACGACTTCTAAATCGGGGGGATAGCAAGGGTGATCGACCTGGCCCGAGGGGTAGGCTTCGTGCAGAGATGTGATCGCCAACAGACAGGGCACTGTGGGAAACTGCTGCCGCAGGCGAGCGGCGATTTGCCGCAGGGTATCGGTAGCGAAGTCGTTGATCTTGACCGTGAGAATGAGAATGCGCCCTGGGCTGTTGCTGGCGCTGAGGTCGCTAACCAGCTCTGCCAGAATGTCGTCGGTGGCCTGGGCCATATCCCCTAGCCCTACGGTGTCGGTAAAGATGAGCAGCGGTAGGTCTTCGGAAGGATAGGCGTAGCGCTGGGTGTACTGGGTATGGGGCTTAAACCCCTGGCCAACGATATCTGCCGAGACTCCGGTCAAGCCGCGCACGATAGAGCTTTTGCCCGCCTGAGGCTTGCCGATTAATAGGGCTTCGGTGGTGGGTAGCTGCTGGCGCACCTGCGCCAAAATCTTGGCGACCTTGTCGTCATCGACATTAAACCAGCGGCTGAGCTGGCGAGCAGGGCGCAGATGACTGGCGCGATCGCGCCATCGCTGCCAACCTCTGGCTGGTTTTGCCAGGGGCTGATCGGGAGAATCGATTGGTTTAAGGTCGCCCATCGCCTGACTCTCGGTGGCTGGAGGGAGTTCGCTTCCCCTGATCATGCCATGGTTTTAGCACCCACAGAGGCTGGGGTCTTTTCCGTCAGCATCCATAAAACTAGTCGTCGATAAGCACAGAGGGGTTGCCGGGAAGGGTGGCAGGCTGCTTTGTAGTCTGCGACGATGCTCGACCACTGCGACTGTCGAGCTTGCCCTGGGCAACAGGCACGGTGAAATGAAATTGGCTACCCTTGTTTTTGCCCTCTGACTCAGCCCAGATAGTGCCCCCTAACCCCTCAATGATCTGACGGCACATGGCCAGGCCCAGCCCGGTGCCGCCAGTAGTGCGCCTCAGGGCACCCTCTTCTTGATAGAAGCGGTCAAATACCACGTGCAGCCGACTGGGCTCAATGCCGCGACCGGTGTCAGCAATGGTAACTTGCAGGTGGGTGGGGCTAGGGCGGGTGACCTGAATGGTGATCTTGCCATCGGGAGGAGTAAACTTTTGAGCATTGTCAAGCAGCTTGGCCAGCACCTCCACCAGCCACTCGCCGTCGGCCCGCACCAGAGGCGATTGTTTGGGAATTTTGACTTTGATCGTGGGGGTGGGGGTGCTGTCATGGCTACCATGGATGCTGCTCAGAGCCAGATCGACGCATTCTTGAATGGAGAGCGACTCCAGGTTCCACTCGACCCGACCGCTTTCGAGCCGCGACAGGGTGAGAAAGTCTTGTACCAGCTTGCGCATGCGCTCGGCATCTTCGAGGGCCGATTGCAGCATGATCTGCCGCAGCTCGTTGGGCATATCGGGTTCGGTAGCCAGGCTCTCTAGACACACCTGAATGGTGGAAAGCGGGGTGCGCAGCTCGTGGCCCGTGATGGCAATCAGGTTGGCGCGGGTGCGATCGAGGGCGGCGAGCTGCTGGTTGAGGTCTTGCAAGTTGGCATAGGCCTCGGCTTGAATGATTGCCACACTGAGCTGGGCGGCGATCGCATCGACCAGAGCCCTGTCGTCTTCGCTCCACTCGTAGGGTTGGGGTTTGCAGTGGTGCAGCTCGATCAGGCCCACCAGTCGCCCCTGGTAGGTGAGCGGCACAATCAGCCAAGACTGAATTTGCCAGCGATCAATCAGAGGCCGAATAGCCTCTAGCTCCTGGCGAAAGGGCGACTCCCGAGCTTGGGTATCGGCAATGGCAATGGTTTCTTTGGTGTCTTGAATGTAGTCAAACAACGGGTTAGTGGCCAAGGGCCAGGTTTCCCCCAGCAGCGACTCGGCATCACCATTGAGGTGCTGATGGGCAATGAGCACCGTGGCATCGGTGGCGCTACAGGGATAGATCAGGCACCGACAGACCTGGAGCGCCTGGCCCAGTTCCTGCGCCGCCTTAGAAAAAATCTCGTCGGCGTCGAGCGACTGACGTACCACTGAGGTGATGGAGTTGACCAGGCGCTCCCGCCGCTCTTGGGCCGAGATCGCCTTATAGGCCTTCAGCAGCTTGTACTGCCCCGCCTGTAGATAGGTGACTAGGCGCTGGGTAAAAGGGTCAGGGCCACCGCTGTCGTCTAGCGACTCGGGCGTGGCTAGGGTGGGGTCGATGTAGCGCTGGTGGGCGATCGCCACCTTCTCGACCAAATCGGGTCGGTAACCAGCAATGCGATCGAGCAGCAGTACCGCCGCCCGCTGGCTGACATAGGGGTCTTGGGTCCAAATGCCCTCAAAGCGACGGGTCTGGTCAAGGGGTGGGCCATCAGTAGGTGAGTCAGGCGATCGCTCTCGACAAATCAGACAGGCCGTGTAGTTTGCCCCAATCACCACCAGATGCCACTCCTGAGTGAGGGCATCGTCAGCCTCAAAGGCGATCGTTTCGTAGTTGTCAGACCGACTGACAAAGCTAGTGCCGAGAGCCGACAGCACATAGACCTGGTCAGTCAACTCAGCAATCCGCAGGTAGCGATTGGCCTCCTGTAAGTAAAACCGCTCCTGCTGAAAGCTAGCGATCACGAGAGACTGCGCCTTCCCAGCCAGCACGTGATCCTCCATCGCGTGTGATAACGCGGTCAAAGAGGTTTTGAAATAGAGGCTAGGTCTAAGCTGGGGAATTGCAATCAGCAATTCTTCCACCACAGATGTGGAATTGGGCATCGTTCAAATTAGGGAACTGTCGATTTACAGGTTTGTCTGAGGGGGTAAAAACCAACACCACGGAAACCCGATCGCATCGGCAGCAGTTACTCCCCCTAAGACTACCAGTTGGTCCCTGCACCAACGGCACTTTGTAACCATTTGCCAACATCGGCCCTAGAAATAGCTCAGAGACCAATCAAAGGCCAAAAAACAGGCACCTAAGCCAGTAGCCCAGGTGCCTAGTCAGTGTGTCTTAGTTAACTAGGCCTGTTGACCAAAAACCATCACACCTAGTCACTGCATTAACTACATCACACCGGTCATATCGGTGGTGTCTTTGAGAAAGCCACTGTAGGCTTCCATACCGTGCTCGCCGATATCTAGCCCCTTCATCTCTTCTTCGGCACTCACCCGCAGGCCCAGCACCGACTTAAGAATCAGCCAGAAAATGCTCGAAACAACCACGGTGAATAAGCCAATGGTCAGAATACCAATGATTTGAACCCCGAGTTGACCCAGCCCACCACCGTAGAACAGCCCAGAAATGCCCTCACCACCTTGGGTAAAGTTGTTGGGGTTGGCAAACAGACCAACAGCCAGGGTGCCCCAGATACCACACACCAAGTGCACAGAGGTAGCGCCCACAGGGTCGTCGATTTTAATGCTGTCGAAGAAGCCTACCGAGAACACCACCAGGATGCCTGCAACTAGACCGATCCAAAACGCACCAGCGTAGCCAACCACAAAGCAACCAGCAGTAATGCCCACCAGACCAGCCAGAATACCGTTGATGGTCATCGATAGGTCAGGCTTGCCGCTTAGCGCCCAGGAGGTAAAGGTAGCTGCCACACCGCCTGCCGCCGCCGCCAAGTTCGTGGTTACCGCAATGTAGGGTACAGCCAAGTCTGCGGCCAGCTGAGAGCCAGGGTTAAACCCAAACCAGCCCAGCCAGAGAATCAAGCAACCCAAGGTGGCAATGCTCAGGTTGTGGCCAGGTAAAGCATTGACCTGACCTTCGGCATTGTACTTACCCATGCGAGGGCCAAGAAAAGCCGCCCCCATGAGAGCCGCCCAGCCACCGACAGAGTGCACGATGGTGGAGCCAGCAAAGTCGTGGAATCCTAGCTCAGCTAACCAACCGCCACCCCAGAGCCAGTGCCCCGTAATCGGATAGGCAATAGCCGTCAGCAGCAGGCTGAAAGCCAGAAAGTCGATGAGCTTGATCCGTTCAGCCACGGCCCCCGACACAATCGTCGCAGCGGTACCCGCAAAGGCAGCCTGGAACAAAAAGAACGTATCTTTAGACAGATTCAGCCCGTCTGGCCCTAGCCCGTACAGTTCAGGAGCACCGCCTAGGAAGAAGCTACCCCAGCCGATCCAAGCGTTACCGTTGGCTCCGAACATCAGCGAAAAGCCAATGAACCAAAACGACAGAGTAGCCAGCGCAAACACAATCAGGTTTTTGGTCAGCACGTTGACGGCATTCTTCTGTCGGCAGAAGCCAGTTTCTAACATGCCAAAACCGGCATTCATGAAAATAACCAAGAAAGCAGCAATCAGCACCCAGATGTTATCTAGGGTGGTTTGCACATCGGCTGCCGTCAATTCATCTTGAGCCTGGGCAGCTACTCCCCACGTGGCCAAAATAACCAGCGTCAGAGGAACGCAGGCTACCCAAGCCCAGCCGCCGACGCGGCTAAACAGACGCTTAATGGCCTTATCAAAAGGCGGCACACTGGAGTCCCAGAAGCCGGCTTTTGACCGCTTCCGAAACCTAGAACGGTTACGCAAAACTAAATTAGACATCTCAACAGACGTTCCTTCAACACAATCAGACAGTGAACACGGCTTAGATTAAACCTGCCACCTCAACCGCAGGGCAGTGAGACAGGTCAGCGTGGGAGCGGCCTGCAGGGCTTAAGTTGCCCCTACGAGCCAATATGCAAAGAACGCAAACCCTATTGGCAGTTACATCAGCTAGGTGATGGCCTTTAGACATTTACGCTCAACTGCCCGTACACTTTTGGGGCATCAGCAGGCAGTCAATCTGCGCATAGTTAGAACAAGACGATTCCATCAATTCTCCGGCAGTCAATCTGTATCGAGGGATACACAAAGCCCTTAGATGGTATTGATCGGAGTGCTTATATCTAAAAACACCGAACAAATTGCCCCTAAATCGGCTTCTAAGCTCGGAATATTGGTAGAAATTGACAGCCCCCTGCTCAGTCGCTCAGCAACCGTTGAAGTTGTTACGCACAAAAAATCAGATCGGTTTCAGCCCGAGCGATCTGGCTGAGACCAGGTATCTGCTCCAAATCCAGATCACAAGCACCCAATTCTCACAAGACCAAACCGTAAAGACGCATTACAGTTGCCCAGTTAAGCCAGGACCACCCGATCAAAATTGGCTCTGCACATGATCGAGCCTAGGGATAGATGGCTTTAGTTATCGACAGTAGCGTTGTTGATGCTGGCCCTAATGGCATCGCGGGCCGCTTCATGCTCTGCCAAGGTACGGCTAAACACATGGGTGCCATCGTAGCGGGCCACAAAAAATAGATAGTCAGTGGAGTCAGGGGTCAGGGTGGCTTCCAGGCTTGCCTTGCCAGCACTGGCTATGGGGGTAGGAGGTAAGCCGGGGTTGATGTAAGTGTTGTAGGGAGAAGGCATCCCTACCTGGGCCCAGGTTAGGGGTTGCTCTTTAGTTTGCGAGATGCCGAGACCATACTCCACCGTAGGGTCAGCACCTAGGGGAATATTTTGATTTAACCGGTTGGTGAAGACACCCGCAATCAGGCCACGCTCATCGGGCACCACCGATTCTTTTTCAACAATGCTGGCCAGGGTCGCCCACTCCAGCAACGAGAGATCGGTGGAGGCCTGTTGATAGATCGGCAGTGCAGCCTGCTCAAACCGGCTCAGCATAATATCTACAACAGCTGCTGGAGATACCCCCTCTGCCGGCAACTGGTAGGTATCTGGAAATAAAAAACCCTCTACGTGGGGTAGACCGTTGGGCAACCACGGATATCGGTCTCTAGATACCTGCTCTGTAGTCGCCAAAAAAGCATCGGCTGGGAAAAATCCAGCTTCCTCAAAGTAGGCCGCCATCTGGCGGCGATTCCACCCTTCGGGAATGGTGAAAGAGGTCTGCACGACCTGCCCACTGCGAATGACCTCGGCAATGGCTGTCATAGAGGCCGTAGGATCAATAGCGTAGGTACCAGCCTGAAACTCACCTTCGGCACCTTGCCAGGCCTGCCAGCGCGACCACAGCTTCCAAGCTAGGGCAGATCGGATCAAACCAGAGGCTTCAAGATCTTGACCAATCTGCTGGCCTGGCGTGCCGGGGGGAATTTGAATCTGTACGGTTTGAGCCCCCGTGTCAGTGGTATTTCCTTGCACGGGTTGATTGGCCCAACTCCACCAGGCCCAGCCTTGCCAAGCTGCAATTCCTGTGGCCACAGGTACCAACAGCCCTAAAAAGCCCCACCGAACCCAGCGTTTACCTTTAGCCATAGTTGCCAACTTGAAAATCGTCGTCGCTTAGTCTTTTTGGTCATCGCCGATTGACCTACAGATTAGAACTCTACTCAAGCCGCCGCCGACTCATAGCATGACGACAAGAAACCCAATCGGCTAGTTCCAGGCTCTATCTTAGCTAGCTTTTTAGGGGTGGCATAAACTCTACGAGATGATTTGAGCCCAATCAATCGAGTAAGTCAAACAATTTTTCTTCTAGGCTACCGCGAATGGTCTGAAACTCTTCTGGAGTGACAACTTCTAGATCGCCACTGCTGGTACGATTAGCAAAGATCAGCAGTGGATCCAGAGGCGTACAGAGAGTGTATTCTTCATCGTTATAAAAGCAGGTGGCCAAGACCTGAAATTCTTCGGTCATGGGGTTGCCGGCCTCATCCAGTTCATCGAGCTCTAGGGTGAGACAGTTGTCGTCTTCGGGTTCGGGGAGTTCACCGGCGGCGGTCAGAGTAATGGCAGTGCGCTGGAGGGTTAAATTTTGCTCGGCCAGCACAGCTTTGGCGGTCAAGAAAATCTCATCGATGTCTTCGTCTTCCACATCCATAAGAATTTCGTCTTCGTCGCCCTCTTGCTGCCAGACAAAAATCTCAATAGGAGCATCAATAGGCAAAAGCAGTAAGTACTCACGATTGTTGAGATTAAAGCTCTGCTCTACCTGGCAGGGCAAAAACCGCCCAGCATCGTCGGTAAGTACTACGGCTGACTCATCAATGGGTTGGGTGTTATCCGCCATGGAGGCTACTCTTCTTTGGGTAACCGGGCCAGACACCTAAATGCTCGACCCAGTATGAACACTGATACGGTGTTATCAGAATATCCCATCCGGTTACGTCTGTTTACATGGGTTATCAGCCATCACCGACGGCTGTCGAGCCAACGCTGCAAAATAATAGCCGCGGCCTTGCGGTCAATCAATGATTTTTCGGTGGCTATCGATCGCCCTTCGGTCCGCATCAGATGCTCGGCTTCGACCGAGCTCAGCCGTTCATCGACATAGACCACTGGTAGCCCCAGGGCACGTTCTAGACCGGCTGCGACTTTGCGCACCTGGCGAGCCTGAAAGCCTTCTTCTCCGTCCATGGTAAGAGGCAAACCTACCACCAACAGTTGAGCCTGGCGAGTTTGCACCAGATCGCTCAGATCAGCCACTAGCTCGCTAAAGGAACGCCGATGCAGAGTGGTCAGCCCGGTGGCAATCAGCCCGGTGCCGTCACAGCCTGCGACGCCGATCCGCTTGCGGCCAATGTCTAACCCTAGGGCTGAAACCAATGCGGTGGTCATGGCAGCAGTTAGCGATCGCCCTCAGCAGGATCTTCAACCGGAATGTCTAATGCCTGGGGGTCTAAAACAGCTTGCCAGCGATCGGCGTACCGGGTCATGCGACCCGGTACGGGCTTGCCAGCGGGCTGTAGCCCGGTCAACATGTCGGAGAGTTGTAGACCTTCTAAAGAGAGGTGCCGGGCCTCTCGCACCTTGTGCCACACCGATCGCGACATGAGCAACGTGTGGGACTCTGGCACAGCCTGAACTTGAGTAAAACACTCCTCGCGCTCGGGCTGATAGTCAAGGGAGGTCAGCCGCAGGGGCTGAGCCGGAAAAGGCTGAAGTATTTTAGCCATCTGAACCATCAACTCTGGATAGAGCCAGGTATAGGCTGGATGCACCGTCAGACCAGCCTCGTGGGGCTGTTTGCCGTCTCGCGAGATGGCCAGCTTAAACTGACCAATGGCGGCCTTGCGCTGCTGTTCAAAGACGTAGGCTCCGACGGTCTCCACCTGGTTGACTAGGCGATCGGCAGTGGCCGCCGCACTGCCCAGTAGATTGCTTTTAAAATCTTGTATCTGATGGTCAAAGACTTGCCGCACCAAAGGCGGCATGGAGGCCGTGTCGAGCTGATAGAGCAGTTGGGCATCGGCATTGCTGATAGGCAACAGGTTGGGCAGATCGGGTTCGCGCTGAGCCAACTCTGCAATCTGGTCGGGCTGCAATGCCCAATAGGTAGTTTGAGCTAGAGGCTGAAAGCCATTGAAGCGGTAGAGCCCCAAAGCCGTCTTGTGATTGACATCCACCTCCAGCATCCAGGTGCGGGCTTCCCACACCACCTCGAAGCAATGGCGCAGCAGGCGCGAGCCCACATCCATATAGCCCGAGGCTCCATGGTCTAAAGCGCTGCGGTTGATGACCACCTGCTCAACTCGCCAGGTGCTGCGGGTGCGGTTGAAGGGTGAAACCTGAATTAGACCTACCAGGCACTTTTGGCGCTCTGCCACAAAGGTGGTGGGGGTTTGCTGCATAGGCCGGGGCAACCAGCTCAAAATCTTGAGGGGGCCGTACCAGCGGCGCTGATGGTCGAGCCATGCAACAATGGCTTCGGCTGCACTAGCATCTCCACCAGCCTCTAAGTCTTCTGGCTGCCACTGGGTGAGAGTATCTAGGTCGCGGTACTGCAGCGGCCGCACCACGATGCTGGGGCCAGGAGTCGTCATAGGTGCCATAGGGTCTCAGAGATCTGACCGGTATGCCGCCATCCTAGCCGATTTTCCTACTTTCCACATCGCCAAGGCTATGGACGACGCCCGATGTCAGCTGCGGTAATCTGCAACCGCAGCCAGACCCATCAGCCCTAAAATCGGCCCGAGTACGTGTTTTTGATTTTAGCCGCGCTCAATGCCCGGCAACCTTGAAAATTGGCGTTTACAAAACTTATGATTTAAGCGACGATTGCAACTATGCTGTAGTTCAACTGACGCAGAGAAACGATGCGTGACTGGGCTGCAAAGGCACGGTCAGCGGTACTTAGGACTTACCATGAAAAATCTTCTAGCCATTGAGCGCTTTTGCCTTTACGGTCACATTGTCGCCATGGCCTTTGGCCTGGCAGGGTTGCTTTGGGTAGTGCCCCACCCCGGCATTTTGGAGTATTTGCCAGCTGGGCAAACCATGTTTCGCTGGAGCATGGCGGGGGGTGGCGTGGGATACATTTTGCTCGGCACCGCAGCGGTGGCGCTCTATGCCTACCGAACCCTCGGTTTGGGTAGTCTGATTACCTTTGCGATCGCCGCCGTGGGCATCTCGCTCACCAGCGAGCTGCTGGGCACTAGCACTGGCTTCCCTTTTGGCGACTACACCTACCTCAATGGCCTGGGCTATAAGGTTGCTGGGCTGGTGCCGTTCACCATTCCCCTGTCATGGTTCTATCTGGGTCTGTCTTCTTTTTTGCTGGCCCGCAGTGGACTAGCGGCAGGGGGCGGTGCCGGTCGCTATGGCTGGGGGCGATCGCTGGCGGCTGTCCTGCTTGGGTCAGTACTACTCACCTCTTGGGATTTTGTCCTTGACCCAGCGATGAGCCAAACGGCTCTGCCTTTTTGGTACTGGCACCAGCCCGGTGCTTTCTTTGGCATGCCCTATCAAAATTTTGCTGGCTGGCTTGGCACTGGGGTTGTGTTTATGGGTACCGCCCTGGGGCTGTGGAAGGGCTTTAGGTTTTCTCCTGAGCTAGACCAGAGCCAGTTGACGGTGCCCTTGGTCGTATACCTAGCCAACTTTGGCTTTGCCTTGGTCATGAGCCTGGCGGCTGGGTTCTATGTACCGATTGCCCTGGGTATTTTGACTGGCGCACTGCCCGCTGTTCTATGCTGGCGTGCTACCGCCCAAGAAAGCTATTTGAGTGCTGAACAGGACGAGTTAATGGGTTCTGGGATCGATGGTACGGTAGCCACGGCCAAAGTTGGGCTTAAGTAGGTGATGATAGTGAGGTCTTCCATTGCCCGCTAGTGTGGCTACCTTTCCTTGGCTGAGTTTTTTGGCGATAGTTGTCTTGGCTGGGCAGTTGCCCATGGTGGCCGTGCTGCTGTCGAGACTGGCAAAGGGGCCGTTTCGTCGACCGCCGCTTACCGCTGAACGCCCTACTTTAGACCAATTAGGGGCGGTGTCAGTAGTGGTACCTACCCTAAACGAGGCCCATCGCCTGAGCCCCTGCCTGGAGGGGCTCACCCGCCAGAGCTATGAGGTGCGGGAGGTGTTGGTGGTCGACAGCCGCTCAACCGACGGTACGGGGGACGTGGTCAAAAGCTACCAGTCCCGAGATCCTCGTCTGCGCCTGCTCGAAGACGACCCTCTACCCAAGGGCTGGGTAGGTCGCCCCTGGGCCTTAGACTACGGCTTTCGCCACACATCGCCCGCCAGCAGTTGGGTTCTCGGCATCGATGCCGATACGCAGCCTCAGCCCGGCTTGGTGGCGGCGCTGGCAAAAGCCATGGAGCGAGAAGGGTACGACCTAGTTTCGCTGGCCCCTCAGTTCATTCTCAAGCAGCCAGGAGAGTTTTGGCTCCAGCCATCTCTGCTGATGACGTTGGTGTATCGGTTTGGCCCAGCGGGCAGTGCTAGCGGGTCAGCCCAGCGGGTAATGGCCAACGGGCAGTGCTTTATGGTGCGGCGATCGCTCCTAGAGCAGCTCAACGGCTATCAGTCGGCTTCTACTTCGTTTTGTGACGATGTCACCCTGGCGAGACATGCTGCCGCCCAGGGGGCCAAGGTGGGGTTTTGGGATGGCAGTCGCCTGCTGAAGGTGCGCATGTACGAAGGCATGGCTGAAACCTGGCGCGAGTGGGGGCGATCGCTCGACCTCAAAGACGCCGCTCCAGCTGTACAAGTCTGGGGCGACTGGGCCTTTTTAGCGCTGGTGCAGGGGCTGCCCTGGCTGCTGGTACCAGCGCTTTGGCTAGTGCGCTACAGCGCATCAGATAGCTGGTCGCTGCCGCTGCAAATACTCTGGGCCGTCAACGGGGTTCTACTATGCGTTCGCCTGGGCATGCAGGCGGCCATTGCTTCTGCCTACGATCGGCAAGGTGCGCCAGGAGCCTGGGCCTTTTGGCTGTCTCCGTTGGCTGACCTGGGGGCAGTGGCCCGCATCGGTCTGTCATCGCTGCGCCGCCCTACCCAGTGGCGGGGCAGACAGTATTCTCAAGACGATTAGGGCTGGCGAAAGGCTTCTAGGTAGGCAATTTTTTCAGACTGCTGCTGAATCTGTATTAGCAGCGAGTTACACACTAGCTCGCACAGGTCAAAGACAAAGCCGCTAGCGATCTGGTAGTAAACGCAGACCCCCTGCTGCTGGCGGCTGACAATGCCCGCCTGGGCCAAAATTTTCAGGTGCTTTGACACGTTGGCCTGACCCAGCCCTGTGGCCTCAATGATCTCGGTGACATTCTTTTGGCCCGTCTTGAGGGCACAGACAATCTGCAAGCGGCTCGACTCCGACAGCACCTTAAAAAAATCGGCCACCAGTTGCAGGGTCTCTGGGGTGAGGTGAATGGGAGGGCGATGCTCCGTTGGAGACCCTGTGGGAACGCTGTTGAACTGGGGCTGCTGGGAAACCGTTGAAGAAAAAGCCATAAACCTAGCCCGACGGGCAAAAAGTTAGAACGTCACTCTATTACTTAACAGTAGTATAACAATTCCTCTCCTCACCTAGCCCCCATCTCAACGATCCACGGCTCGCCTTACCCTTTCACCCCGCTCCCGGCCTCCGTCGGCACAATATAGCGCTGGAGCAGCACAAACACCAAAATCGCAGGCAGCACCGAGAGCATCGACCCCGCCGCCACCAGCCGCCAGTCGAGCGAAAAGCTGCCCGCCAGCCGTGCCACCCCCAGGGGCAGGGTGTAGCGCTCCGGGCGATCGAGCAAAATCAGCGGCCATAAAAACTCACCCCAGGTGCCGATAAACACAAAAATTCCCAGGGTGACTAGAGCCGGGCGGGTGGCGGGCAGCATCACATTCCACCAGATACCTAGATCAGAGCAGCCGTCCATGCGGGCAGCCTCTTCTAGCTCCTTGGGCACCCCCTGAAACGCCTGGCGCATCAGAAAAATGCCAAAAGCTGAAGCCAGGTAGGGCAGCACTAGACCCAGGTAGCTATTCCGCAGGCCCCAGTTCACCGCCAAAATGTACAGCGGTATCATCACCACCTGGAAGGGGATCATAATGGTGGCGACGATCAGCGCCAGCAGGGTGTCGCGGCCCAAGAACGACAGCCGCGCCAGGGGATAGGCCGCCAGGGAGCACAGCAGGAGGTTGGCCACCACTGTGAGCACCGCCACGATCGCGCTGTTGAGAAAGTACTGGCCAAAGGGGTTGGTGCGCCACACCTCGCGGTAGTTGGCCAGGGTGGGCTGCTGGGGCAACAGCTGGGGCGGCGTGGCCAGCAGGTTTTCCGCTGGCCCCTTAAAGGAGGTGCTGACCAGCCAGAGCAGGGGAAAAACCATAATTAGGGCGATCGCTAGCAGCAGCGCGTAGATGCCCACATTTCGCCAGAGGGGCCATTTAACAAGGCTCTGGAGCAGCCCAGTTTTTTCAGAATCCAGCATGGTCAGAGCCCCTTGTAGGCAGCACTAGATTCCAGGGTTCTTGAAGCACCCTGGAATCTAGCTGGAGAGAATTCATGCTTGAACAGGCCATCCCTTACCCCAAACTGAGCTGCTGCAAGAGCCAGAAACCGGCAAAGGATTCGCTTTCGGGATTGTCTTGGATGCCGATGAAGTGCACTTGATTGGCTTTGGCTTTGGCAGCATCAAAGGCTTTGGCCTCGGCCACCAGGGTCGGATTGGTCAGCCCCGCCAAAATCCAGCTATCTGCCGCGCCGGTTTCAAGAATGATCTGGGGCGTCTTGCTGTCTTCGATGCGCCAGTAGGCCAGCTCTAGGCCCGATATCCAGGCGGCTAGGGCGGTGGCGCGGGGCGAGAAAATCAGCAGGCCGGGAATCGGGGTATTAGCCTCCACCTCGGCAATGTCGAGGGGAAACGACTCGCCAAAGCCGATCTCCCAGTCGGGCAGGTCGGCGAAGGCGGCGGCTTCAAGACTGACAAAGGCCCACTGCTGCCCCAGCAGGGCATCGGGCAGGGGCTGGGGATTAGGGGGTGGGGCCGCCACAGAGGGAGAGGGAACATCGGTGTAGCCCGCCATGGTGGGGTAGACGGTCTGGCAGCGATCGCTCAGCCACCGCTGCAACGCCACCGTCCGCCGACTGGGCCGCGCCGGAATGTTGGCTTCGTCGCAGGCGCGCAGAATCATATTCTGCATCTGGTAGCGAAAGTAGCGAATGCGGCTGGGTGGGGCAATATCTTGGCTAGCGGCGGCGGCGATCGCCTCGTCAAGTACCCCCTTCAGGCTAATCGAGTTGACCTCGCTGCTGGGCAAAAACTTGCTGAAGCGAAAGACTTGCTTAGGGGCAGCCCTGTTGTCAGACAACCCCTCGCAGAGCAGCACTTCCCAAAGTTTTTTGCCGTTTTCATCCAGCACGGGCCGGGAGTAAAAGTCGAGTTCCCAGACATTGCCCATGGTGCCTAGGCCTCGCTGTCGTTGAGCATACGGCTGACGTCAGCCAGACGATTTTCAGCATCGGCAAAGACTGCCTCAGACTCTTTGATCACCTCGCCAGGGTATTTTTCCAGCACCTTGGTAGAGAGCGAAATGCGGTTTTTCTCTGGGTCGAGAGCCACCACCACAGCTTTGATCGACTGGCCCACCCGCAGCACGCTGGGCAGCGACTCCACATAGTTTTTGCTGATCTGCTTGATGTGCAGCAGGCCGCTAATACCGTCAAACTCTACAAAAGCGCCAAAAGGTTTGAGGCTGGCCACGGTGCCCTCGATCAGCTGGCCCAGGGCCAGGTTGCTCATCATCTGGCTGCGGGCGGCCATGCGGGCCGACATCACCAGCTTGTTGGCGGCGGGGTTGACTTCGAGAAAGCCCACGGTGAGGCGCTGGCCTACGGCCTCAGAGAGGTCTTCGTAGGTGCGGCCAATGTGCGATCGCGGCACAAACCCCCGCAACCCCTCCACATCCACCGTCACGCCGCCCTTGTTAAAGCCCGTGACTTTCACTTCCATCACCGCGCTCGCTTCGGCCTGCTCGGCCAGCCGCCGCCACAGCTGCTGGAGCTGAAGCTTGCGAATGGACAGCAGCACCTGACCGTCGGCATCCTGGTCGCGAATCACTTGAAACGAATATTCTGCGCCGGGTTCGAGGATGCCCTCCATGGAGGTCACCGCCCGCACCGCTGCCTCGCGGATGGGCATAAACGCCGACGACTTGCCGCCGATGTCGATGGTGGCCCCGTCGTTGGCCAGGGCAATCACAGTGCCCTTCACGGTGCTGCCCACCTGAAAGTCGTAGTCGTGGGCCTCAAGGGCTTTGGCAAAATCTTCGGCGGAAAAAGTCAAGGGAGGAACTCCTGGACAATAAATAGAATTCGGCTAGCTTTCTACTATACAACGCCACGCTTGAGGTCACGGTTTCGCCCGCTGGCCAGAGGAATGCCCAGGGGTTGTCATCCATGGGCCGCTGAATGTCCAGATTGGCCTCTGAATGTCCAAACCTAGAAGAACATAGCCCCTAGCGTGGGCGGGCAAGGGGGCATGCTACTGGGTACGGCCTGCATCCAGCCTCATTGGATAGAAAACGCTTCTATCGGCCTTGGTCCTACCTTCACCCCAAAGCCCTCTCCCAGGATTGGGAGAGGGCTTTGAGTTCTCGCACCCAAATTGGGAGCAGGGGCTGGGGGATGAGTGCCAGCAGGGGCTTCGTAATCTACTGAGGCTTCTCCAACGAGCAATTCCAGCTAAACCTGCTCCGGATCAATTCCCAAATCCCGCAGGCGTTGGGCCAACCGATTTGCCTTCTCTTCGGCTGCCTCAGCCCGCTGCCGTTCTCCCTCAGCCCGTTGCTGCTCCTGCTCGGCCCGCTGTTGTTCTTGCTCGGCCCGTTGAGCAATGGCTACATAGCTCAGAAAAGGCTGATCATCGGGACGATAAAGCCTTAGTTCCTCGGTTAGAGGGTCAAACCGAATCTGTAATCGCGGGCTGACCCAGCCCGCCATCGGTTCAATCACATCCAGAAACCCGTCGCGGCGCAGCCAACCGCTCAGCTCATTGCGATCGGGGTCGTACAGATAATATTCCTCAACACCGAAGCGATCGTAAAACAGCAGCTTCCGGGCCATTTCGGCCCGCGTATTCCCCGGCGACAAAATTTCAAAGACCACCTGGGGCGGCAGATTGTCCTCCTGCCACTGTCTGTAGGAACCTCTATCTCCTTTAGGACGCCCCACCACCACCATGACATCGGGGGCGGTGCGCGTTTTGTTATCCCCTTCAACGGGATACCACAGTAGATCCCCCGCTACAAATACGTCGGCACTCCCGGCAAACAACCACTCCAAATTTTGCTGAATCACCACAATCCAGCGAAACTGCTGGGTGTTGTCAGCCATCGGTTGCCCATCGCTATCTGGGTAAATCACCGCTGGCTGAGTGGATGGTTGTAGCTGCACCATGGCCTTCACCGTTTGCGGGGCGGTACTGCCAAGGTAGCATAGGCGACTGGGCGGTTAGGGGCTTGGATTTCGGCAGCGCTGCCCAAGACCCTTTACAATACGCGGAAAGCATCTCAGCCCCCGCCATGGCCGACAACCAGTTTAGTTTGTTTGAATCCGAAGCCGCCGCCAACCGCGTCGAGTTTGACGCCATTCCCACCAGCGGCGCGGTGCCCATTCCCCCCGGCATCTACCCCGATTTGGGCACCCTGGGCACCCACTGCCGCAGCTGCCAGCGCTGCGACCTGGCGGCGACGCGCACCAATGTGGTGGTCAGCCGGGGCAACCCCACCGCCCCGGTGCTGATCATCGGCGAAGGGCCGGGCCAGCAGGAGGACGAGCAGGGGCTGCCCTTTGTGGGCAAGTCGGGCCAGCTGCTGGAGAAAATTCTGGAGTCGGTGCGCTTTGACACTGAGAAAGACGTCTACATCTGCAACATCGTCAAATGCCGCCCGCCGGAGAACCGGGTGCCCACCACCGCCGAGGTCAACGCCTGCAAGGGCTACCTGCTAGAGCAAATTCGCCTGGTAGATCCCAAGATTATTCTTCTCACTGGGGCGACAGCCCTGAAATCGCTGCTGGGGGTGAAGCAGGGCATTAGCAAGGTGCGCGGTCAGTGGATGGACTGGGAGGGGCGGCTGTGCATGCCGATCTTTCACCCCGCCTACCTGCTGCGGAACCCATCGCGGGACAAGGGCAGCCCCAAGTGGCTGATGTGGCAAGACATTCAGGCGGTCAAGGCCAAGGTAGACGAGCTGAGTCAGGGCTAAGCAGGGAGTGTCCTGTCGGCAAGCTAGAACTAGATTTTAGGCCTGACCGAGGGGCGAGTTTTCCACGACATCGGGCTGCCGGGTAGAATGGGGCGGTTGTATTCAGACCAAAGCCTTGATTGAACGCTACACTCTGCCCGAGATGGGCAACCTCTGGACCGACGACTACAAGTTGCAAACCTGGCTGCGGGTAGAGATTGCCGTGTGCGAGGCCCAGGCCGAGCTGGGCTACATTCCCAAAGAAGCGGTCGAGGAGATCAAGGCCAAGGCCAAGTTTGACCCCCAGCGCGTGCTCGAAATCGAAGCCGAGGTACGCCACGACGTGATCGCCTTTCTCACTAACGTCAACGAGTACGTGGGCGACGCCGGTCGCTACATTCATCTGGGTATGACCAGCTCTGACATGCTGGATACGGCCCTGTCGCTCCAGCTGGTGGACAGCCTCCAGGTGATTATGATCCACGTCGAAAATCTGATTCAGGCGATTCGCTACCGGGCTCAGGAGCACCGCGACACGGTGATGATTGGTCGCTCCCACGGCATTCATGCGGAGCCGATTACCTTTGGCTTTAAGCTGGCTGGCTGGCTGGCCGAGATGCTGCGCCACCGGGAGCGCCTGGCAAAATTGCAGGATGCGATCGCCGTGGGCAAGATCTCAGGTGCAGTGGGCACCTACGCCAACATTGACCCCCAGGTCGAGGCCCTGGCCTGCCAGCTGCTGGGGCTGCGCCCCGACACCGCTTCTACCCAGGTGATCTCCCGCGACATCCATGCCGAATTTATGAATGCCCTGGCTCTGCTGGGCGCATCAATGGAGCGGTTTGCAGTCGAGATTCGCAACCTCCAGCGCACCGATGTGCTGGAAGTCGAGGAGTTTTTCTCGAAAAAACAAAAGGGCTCGTCGGCTATGCCCCACAAGCGCAACCCGATTCGCTCAGAACGGCTGACGGGCATGGCGCGGCTGCTGCGGGGCAACGCCATGGCGGCGCTGGAGAATGTGGCCCTGTGGCACGAACGCGATATTTCCCACAGCTCGGTGGAGCGAGTGGCGTTTCCCGACAGCTGCATTCTCACGCACTTTATGCTGGTAGAGACCACCGAGCTGGTAAAAAACCTGCTAGTTTACCCCCAAAACATGGCCCGCAACATGAATGTCTACGGCGGCGTGGTGTTTAGCCAGGGGGTGCTGCTGGCCCTGATCGACAAGGGTCTCGGGCGAGAAGAAGCCTACGCCATTGTGCAGGGGTGCGCCCACCAGGCCTGGAATACCGATGACGGCAACTTTCGGGCGCTGATCGAGGCTGACAAACGGGTAACGGCTCACCTGTCGGTCGCCGAAATCGACCACTGCTTTAGCCCCGATCGCCACCTGCGCCACCTCGACCAGGTATACCAACGCCTGGGTATTTAGGTGGCAAGCAGGTAAACCCTGGCCCCCATTCTCCGCAACCGCCCGCCTATGAAAATCTTGCTGGTTGACGACGAAGTAGAACTCGCCGAACCCCTGAGTCGCCTGCTCCACCGCGAGGGCTACGACGTCGATGTGGCCAGCGAGGGAGAAGCAGGCTGTGCCCTGGCCTGCCAAGGCAGCTACGACCTGCTGATTCTCGACTGGATGCTGCCGGGGCTGAGCGGGCTGGAGATCTGCCGCCAGGTGCGATCGCGCCAAGATAGCACCCCCGTGCTCTTTCTCACCGCCAAAGACACCCTTAACGATCGCGTTGACGGGCTCGACGCCGGAGCCGACGACTATCTGGTCAAACCCTTCGAGCTGCGGGAGCTGCTGGCGCGAGTGCGGGCCTTGCTACGGCGATCGCCCAATCTCGACACCGCTCCTCCACCCCGCCTGGTGGTAGGCGATCTGACCCTAGACGAAGCCAACCAGCTCGCTCACCGCCAGGGTCAGCCAGTCGAGCTCTCCGACAAAGAAACCCGGCTGCTGGCCTACCTGCTGCGCCGCCCCAACCAGGTGCTTACCCACGAACAGATCTACCAGGGTGTCTGGGGCGATCAAGACACCCCCAGCAGCAACGTGGTTGCCGCCCAAATGCGGCTGCTGCGCCGCAAAATCGAGCCCAAGGGCACTCCGCCGATCATCCATACCGTCTACGGCAAGGGCTATCGGCTGGGCGAGTGAGCCCGTCATGGGTTTGGCCAGTCGCTTGACAGTCCTAGAAAAGCCATACCATCTAAAAACCTTTGACCAAAGTTAAACCCTGCCTGGTTAAATAGGGGTTGGAGTCTTCTATAGAGACTGGCCTTGACCGATTAACTCGACCTAGCAGTGGGAGGCTAAGAGCCATGCGGCAGATAAACTTCGTTGTCATCTTTGTCATTGCCCTGGCCCTAGTGCTGTTTGGCATCGAGAATACAGAGCGAGTGCTCATTCATATCGCCCCCGGCCTAGATGTAGAAGCGCCCCTGTGCGTGGAGCTGATTATGGCCATGGGCATTGGGGCTGTGTTTGCCTGGGTGTTTAGCGTCTGGGCCCAGGTGCAGGGCTACATGTCCTTTGGCAAGCAGGTGCAGCAGCGCGAAATTCGCATTCAGGAGCTAGAGCAAGACGTGCAGCGCTATCAGGTCAAGCTCGAAGAGCAGAGCCTGCTGCTGCCCGCCGCCGATGAGGGTGAGGCCGCCGCCTGATAAATCTGGGCTGGGGGCATCGGGCAGCAGCCGTTTGGGCAAACGGCTGGGCGAATGAAGAGGCGATAGTTCGTTAAGATGGGCCCAAATCCTCCCTGGCACGATGTCGTCATCCCTGGCTCAAACTGCGATCGCATTTCTCATCGACCTGACCGAGCAGGGCGAAATCGACCCCTGGGATGTCAAAGTCATCGACGTCATCGACCGGTTTTTGACCTTGCTCAAAACCCAGGGCGAAGCCTTGGCCACCCAAGGTCGCACACCCTACGAGGCCAGCCTGTCTGAATCGGGCCAAGGCTTTCTCTATGCCTCGATGCTGGTGCTGCTCAAGGCCGACACCATGGTACGGGCCGAGGCTGAGGCCCAGGCCGCCGCCAGCGAAGAGGAGATCTGGGAAGACGAAGTTGACGAGCTAGTGCCCCTGCCCCGCAACCTAGAGCGCCACCTCCACCGCCGCGCCGTAGCTCCCACCCCCCAGCGCCGACAGGTCACCCTGCAAGAGCTGATCCAACAACTCGAAACCATGGCCACGGTAATGGCCGACCACACCCCCCGCATTCGCGCCCGGCGAGCGAGGCCTCAGCCCCAGCGCCAGGCAGTGCGCGCGATCGCCCAGCTCGCCCACCAAGAAAACCTCTCTGAAATTGCCGCTGCCCTCGAAGCCTTCCTAGACCAGTATTGGGACGAACTAGGGGAAGACCTGCTGTGGATCGACTTCGAGCACTTAATCGGTGAATGGCCCAAATTTAAGCCCACCGATCTAGAAGACGCCCACGAGTTTGACACCCCCCAAGCAGAGGCCGTACACGAAAAAGTCGGCGTGTTTTGGGGTCTGCTGTTTCTCTCGGCCCAGTCTAAAGTCGAGATGGCCCAAGACACCTTCTACGGCGATCTACGGGTCAGAAACCTAAACCGCGCTCCCATCACCACCGAAGAAGTCGCATTGCCAGCCTTTATGCTGCCCGACTAAAAAACAGTTCTCGAAGGAGCCGCCAGGGTGCATTCTGGAGATTTGGAATCAAGGCAACCCTGACGAAAATAAACCGTCACAAGAGGAAATGTAAGAACTCTTTGAAGAGGGGCTAAGCGATCCGAAGCTGATTGAACGTTACTGCTAGCATGGCTAGATATAGTTGTCTCCGATGGAGATATGTCCCCACTTTTCCATGGGTATTCTGCGCTGATACAAAGAATTGACCTGCTAAAGATATTTTTTCCTACCCACTAAGGACTTTATTTTATGAAAGCCATGATCCTGGCTGCCGGCAAAGGCACTCGTGTAAGGCCTATCACCTACACCATCCCCAAGCCCATGATTCCAATCATGCAGAAGCCGGTAATGGAGTTTTTGCTGGAGCTGCTGCGCCAGCATGGCTTCGACCAGATCATGGTCAACGTCAGCCACCTAGCCAACGAAATCGAGGGCTACTTTCGCGATGGTCAGCGCTTTGGCGTCGAGATTGCCTATTCCTTTGAGGGTCGCATCGAAGAAGACGGCGGGCTAGTGGGCGACGCCATTGGTTCTGCTGGGGGCATGCGTAAGATTCAAGATTTTTCTCCCTTCTTTGACGACACCTTTGTGGTGCTCTGTGGCGATGCCCTGATCAACCTCGATCTCACCGAGGCTGTGCGCCGCCATCGTGAAAAAGGATCCATCGCCACTATTATTACCAAAACCGTTCCCCTTAAGCAGGTGCCCAGCTACGGGGTCGTGGTCACCGACGCCGACGGTCGGGTCAAATCATTCCAAGAAAAGCCGTCGGTAGAAGAGGCCCTGAGCACCGAGATCAATACCGGCATCTACATCTTTGAGCCCGAGGTGTTTGACTACATCCCTTCCGGGGTTTCCTTTGATATTGGCGGCGATCTGCTACCCAAACTGGTGGCAGACAAGGCTCCTTTCTACGGCATTCCCATGGAGTTTGAGTGGGTTGATATCGGCAAGGTGCCCGACTACTGGCGCGCTATTCAAGACGTGCTCACTGGGGTGGTTAACCTAGTCGACATCCCCGGTGAAGAGATTCGCCCCGGTGTCTACGCTGGGCTGAATGTAAAAGCCAACTGGGACAAGGTCAACATCGAAGGGCCGGTCTACATTGGCGGCATGACTCACATCGAGGACGGCGCCACCATTGTTGGTCCCAGCGCCATTGGCAACAACTGCGCCATCTGCAGCGGTGCCATTGTCGATAAAAGCGTCATCTTTGAATATTCTCGCATTGGCCCCGGCGTGCGTCTGGTCGACAAACTCGTGTTTGGCCGCTACTGCGTCGACAAAACCGGTGCCTCTATCGACATGAAAGCCGCTGCCCTCGACTGGCTGATCACCGACACCCGGCAGGAGTTTCCAATCATGCCGCCAGTCGAACACCGGGCGATCGCAGAACTGCTAGAGCAGCACATCTAGCCTCCGTTCCCATCCCCAAAGCCCCAGCGTTGCAGCTCAGCGCCGGGGCTTTGGCCTATCTAGAGATCCCTTGCTATGATGCTAGCGTCTCAGGCAGTGCTGGCCATGACCCCAGACCTAGATACCGAAATTCGCGACTGTGAAGCCCGACTCTACGCCGCCATGTTGGCCTCAGATGTGGCTGAGCTAGAGGCCCTGATGGCCGATGACCTATTGTTTACCGGGCCCACTGGCGAGCTAGCTACCAAAGCTATCGATCTAGAACTGCACCGCACTGGCGGTACTCAGTTCACTGAGTTGGTGCCCAAAACCCTAGATGTTCGGCTTTGTGGCCCAGATGTTGCCCTGGTCTCAGCCAAAATTTTTCTCTGTGGCCAGGCTCTGGGCAACCCCTTTGCCGGCGACTATCGCTACACGCGGGTTTGGCAGCGGGGTGCCCGGGGCTGGCAAATCTTCGGCGGTAGCGTCAGCGCTGTGCTCTAACGTCCGAGAGGCGGCTCAAGAACCCAGAAAAATGTGTTTTTTGATACAACTGCGTCGAGGGCTTTTCTCAATTCTTAGAGGATGCTGTAAAAGCTAAGAACAGCCGTTAGCGAATCAGGTTGATCGTTAAGCACAGGCGGTTCGTCCTGATGGCTGGAGTTTGCCACTATATTTGAGAGATTTGTAGACACCATGGGCGATCGCAACCGTTCTTTTCACCTATCGCGACGACAAGTAATGCGGGGGCTACTGGCCTCCTCTGCCTTTGGGCTGACGGCAAAGCTGAGTAGCTGTGCTCAGTCACCGGGCACAGGTGACGCAGCGAGTGGCCAGGCAGATGATCTGGTCATCGGGTTTATCTACGTTGGCCCCAAAGACGACTTTGGCTACAACCAGGCCCACGCCGAGGGCGCTGCCGCCATGGTGGCCAACGTACCCGGCATTCGCCTTGTGGAAGAGGCCAGCGTACCCGAAACCACCGCCGTGGCCGAGACCATGCGCAGTATGATCGAGATTGACGGCGCTAAGGTGCTGTTTCCCACCTCTTTTGGCTATTTTGACCCCCATATTCTGGCCCTAGCCGAAGAATTCCCCGAAGTGCAGTTTTTCCATGCCGGAGGCCTCTACCAGGAAGGAGTGCACCCTAAAAACGTCAACAGCTACTTTGGCTTTATCGATGAAGCCCAGTATGTGGCCGGGGTGGTAGCGGGTAGCATGAGCCCATCGGGCAAGCTGGGGTTTGTGGCCGCCAAGCCAATTCCCCAACTGCTGCGGAATGTAAATAGCTTTACCCTGGGGGCCAGGTCAGTGAACCCAGCGGCTACTACGCAGGTGATCTTTACTGGTGACTGGTCAGTACCGGTCAAAGAGGCTGAGGCCACCAACAGCATGGCCGACCAGGGCATTGAGGTCATCACCTGCCATGTCGATAGCCCCAAAGTGGTGATGGAAACTGCTGAGCGGCGAGGTATGTTTGCCTCGGGCTACCACGCTAACCAGAGCGCCCTAGCCCCCCAGGGCTATCTCACTGGCGCTGAGTGGGATTGGTCTAGCATCTACACCGCCTTGGGCAAAGATCTATTGGCAGGCAAAACACTGATGGCTGGCGACATCCCTCATATTTTGCGTGGTGGACTGGCCGACAATTTCTGCAAGCTATCGCCCTACGGCCCCGCCGTTACCGATGAAGCTAAGGCCGCTGGAGATGCCGCCATGGCGGCGATTAAGTCTGGTGAGCTGGTGATCTACGAAGGCCCTCTCAACACCAACACTGGCGGTGAAGTGCTGCCGTCGGGTAAGGCGCTAAACATCGATGACATTGAACTCGAAAAAATGGATTACTTTGTCGAAGGTGTGATCGGTTCTATCTAGCTAGGAGACCACGATGGCAGCTGCGACGACCTGGCGGCGATCTCTAGAGTCTGTGGCTTTGCCGGTGGGGGCCGTATTAGGGGCTCTAGTTATATTTGGCGTTTTTTGCGCCCTGGCTGGAGCCAACCCATTAGCGGTATACGGGTCAATCTACCGGGCAGCCTTTGGTAGCTGGAGCGCCTGGCAAAATACTTTGATCAGGGCTGCCCCTCTAATGTTGACCGCCCTTTGTACAGCTCTACCAGCCCGTTTGGGCCTGGTGATTATTGGCAATGAGGGGGCACTGGTAATGGGGGCGCTGGCGGCGGTGTTGGCAGGCTTAGCTGTAGGGGGAAGTCTGCCTGGGAGTCTAGCCTTGCTGGCTATGGCCCTGGCTAGCCTAGTAGCTGGCGGTCTCTGGATTATGGCAGCCGGGGCGCTGCGACACTACCGAGGGGTCAACGAAACCATCAGTAGTTTATTGCTCAACTACATTGCGATCGCCTTCATGAACCACCTAGTACAAGGCCCCCTGCGCGATCCAGCCTTTGTCAGCAAGCCCTCCAGCTTTGAGATCGACCCAACGGCCTGGCTAGGCACCTTGCCCGCCACCCGCATTCACTACGGACTCATCTACGGTTTAGTTGCTTCCGCATTAGCCTATATCTTGATCCAGCGCACCACCTTTGGGTTTGCGGCTCGCACCGCTGGAGGCAACGTTCGCGCAGCCCGCATTGCCGGTTTGCCAGTGGGTAAACTCACCCTTGCCGTCTGTTTTTTGGCGGGTTCCTGTGCAGGGCTAGCCGGCATGGTAGAAGTAGCCGCCGTACAAAAGCGATTAAACGAGTCTATCGTCTCAAACTATGGATACGCAGGCATTCTTGTGGCTTTTGTGGCCCGCCATAATCCCCTGGCTACGGTTCTAGTCTCGGTACTGCTGGGCGGCATTCTGGCGGCTGGGGGCATTTTGCAGCGGGCCCACAATTTGCCCGACGCCACCATCCTGGTGTTTCAAGGCATTGTGTTTCTCTGTGTGCTCTACAGCGAATCCCTCTATGGGCGCTTCCCGATTTTCCAGGAGCGAGACGAGCGGGTCAGTGGCACCGTAGCCGCCGGGTAAAGAGTTTGGCTAAGAAAGCATCAGCGCATTCCAACTAAAGAACTAGCTCCAGTCACACGAGAACAGTAATGGCAACAGAAGCAATCGGCTGGTGGGGTGTACCTCTGGGCATATTGGCTGGCACGCTACGCGGGAGTGTGCCCTTTTTGTTGGTCAGCCTGGGAGAATGCCTGACGGAAAAAAGCGGCAAGATTAACCTGGGGCTGGAAGGCACGCTGCTCATAGGTGCTATGAGTGCCTACGCCGTCTCTTACCTGAGTTCTGGCATGGTCGGCCCCACCCTGTCTCCTTGGTTAGGGGTTTTGGCCGCAGGAATTGCAGGCATGGGGCTGGGCGCTATTCACGGCTGGCTATCGCAACAGCCTCGGGTCAACGATGTGGCCGTAGGCATTGCCATGATTATCTTTGGCAGCGGTCTGGCCAATTTTTTTGGCAAACCTTTTATCCAACCCCAGGCTCCCCAGTTGCCCACCCTACCGGCTGGCAGCTGGAGCAGTTTGCCTCAGGTGCAGTCGGCCCTTCAGATTAGCCCGCTGTTTTTGCTCGGGGTGGCGATCGTACCGCTGATGAGTTGGTTTTTTAAGTCGACCCGCTGGGGGCTATACGTGCGGGCGGTGGGCGATAGCCCCGATGCCGCCTTAGCCATGGGCATTTCTATTTTTTGGGTGCGCATGGCCAGTATCGTCGCGGGTAGTTTTTTAGCGGGAATTGGCGGTGCCAGTCTATCGCTGTTTTACCCCGGCGTTTGGACAGAGCGCATCTCCAGCGGCCAGGGTCTCATGGCTGTGGCACTAGTGATTTTTGCCCGCTGGCAGCCCTGGCAATGTCTATGGGCCTCCCTACTGTTTGGCGGTGCTCAAGCTCTGGGGCCAGCCTTTCAGTCCGTTGGCATCGACTCATACTACTACCTGTTTAATGCCGCCCCTTATATTCTGACGCTGGTGATCATGATTCTCACCTGTTCGCCCCAGCGCACCCTAGCCGGGGCACCTGGGGCCTTAGGTAAAGACGATTAGGGCACATCCTCCTGGGGTCATCAAACACCTTCTACAAGAGAATCTCTTCAGAATCTATGGAGGTTACCCGTACACCTATTATTAAAGCTATTTACAATCTGCAACATTTCCGTTAATGTAAAGACATACATACCCCGCCTGTAATTTCAGGCAAGCCTTAAGCAAACCTAACTGCACTTATCCTTATCATGACCACAACGCTTCAAAGACAACAAACTGCCTCCCTGTGGGAGCAGTTTTGCC
>NZ_JAYFES010000063.1:0-284 GCF_055795045.1 Pseudanabaena sp. PCC 9330
GGGCCCCACAGCAGCAGCAGGGAGTGGCCCAGGCTGTTGGCAGGGGTGGAAACGGCCACGGTCAAAAAGTTGGCACCTTCGAGGTACGACGACGCCAGGCCGTGGGTGTACCAGGAGGTTACAAAGGTGGTGCCGGTCAGCCAGCCCCCGACGGCCATGAAGGCGCAGGGAAACAGCAAGATGCCGGACCAGCCGATAAAGACAAAGCGATCGCGCTTTAGCCAGTCGTCGAGAACGTCGAACCATCCTCGCTGGGCTTGCGCGCGTCCCATTGCTATGGTCAT
>NZ_JAYFES010000064.1:0-28899 GCF_055795045.1 Pseudanabaena sp. PCC 9330
ACGCTGGCTCCCCACTTCTTCCTCCAATCCCTGAAACTACCGTACCACAAGCTTTTTAGCAGCTTTCAGCCAACTTTTGTCAGTCAACCAGGCCTAGGCCTGCCCTCGGACATTCACCATCCCTAAGCTTTGCCATTGAGTGGTGTAGAAAACTCATGGCACTCTCAGTATGGGAACGTAATGACCTAGCTCAGGATGTAGACTTCATTGTTTGGAAGGCCAATCTTTTTGAGCTGGGTTACAGGTTTAGACAGAAGAAGGCATAACAATGGTTTGGCGTTATAGCTGGCAACGGGTGAAAAAGCGGCTCTTCCCTGTGCTGCTTGTGGTCGTACTGGTGGCTGGCAAGGATTGGTTTTTACAATGGACGGCCACTCCCCCCGCACCACCAGCGACGATCGCCTATGGCGTGACCTTTAGCAGGGCCATGGCCACTGAGCTTGGGCTTGACTGGCAAAGCGCCTACGAGGAAATTTTGACCCTAGGCATAGAGCACTTGCGGTTACCAGTGCGCTGGGACGAGGTAGAACCCCAACCCGGTGTCTTTGAATGGGCCGAGTTAGACTGGCAAATGACCGTTGCCGCCAAGGCCCAGCGGCAGGCCATGCTGACCGTTGGTCACCGTGCCCCTCGCTACCCCGAATGTTTTGCCCCCGCCTGGAGCGAAGGATTGACAGAACCGGAGTTCAAGCAGCGGCTGTTTCAATTTGTGACGGCGATCGTGGAGCGGTATCGCGATCATCCGGCTCTGGAAGCCTGGCAGATTGAAAACGAGCCTTTGGCCAAAATCGCCGGACAACACTGGGGCATTGGCTGTCGCGATGTGATTCCCTATGTAGCGGAAGAGGTGCAATTGGTGCGATCGCTCGACCAGCACCAGCACCCCACCGTCGTCTCCTACGCCAACGCCCCTTGGATGGTCACCCAGTTCCATCCCACCCTCGATTTTGGCAGCGATGTGGTTGCGGTGACGGTGTTCAACAAACTTTTCTTCCGCAGCCCCTTCTTCACCGGCTATGTGGAGATGTTTAAGCTCGGCCCCCTAGCGCCCTTACGCTTGGCCTACCAGCATCGGGTGGCCCAACGCCAGGGCCGTCAGCTGTGGGTGGCGGAGTTACAGGCTGAGCCCTGGGGGCCATCTACCACCGGCATTCGCAACGAGAGCCCGGAGGAATCCTACCAAACCATGAACCCCCAACGGCTCACTGAAACCTGGGCGATCGCCGTAGGTGCAGGTATTCCCCGTCTCTATTTCTGGGGGGCTGAATGGTGGCTGTTCCAGCGCGATCGCCGGGGAGATACAACCATGCTAGAAACGGTACAGCGCCTGATGGCTACTCCTCCCCAAGCCGCTAGGGCCACCCTTTGAATGGTCTTAAGAGTGCATGCTCCAACCCACAGCCACAATTTCAACAGTGCCACCTGGCTGGTTGCGTACAAAACCCGTTACCCCCAACTGTTGGGCGATCTGGCAGGTGTGATAGCGAAACCCAACCCCCTGCACAACCCCATAAACTACCGCTCGAATTTGTTCCATTAGCCTCTGGTCGTTGGTTGATCGCGTCATTCATCCACCCTAAGGAATCTGCTAACGCTATGCACAGCATCTCCATCCCCTATCCCGACGACCTACTCATCACCTTTCATCGTCCCGACGCTTCAGCGTCGAGACGCAGCCCCAGACGCTCCAGCGTCCCAGACTCAAGCGACGCTGGAGCACCCAGGGTGGCGTCCCCACGCTCTGCGTGGGGACGATGGGAGAGAGGGTGGGGACAATAGCCCAGTCGGGTCAGGACAAGCCCATGGGTCGCAGCCGCTACATCATCACTGTTTATTTTCTAGACAGCAGCGCCCTGATCAAGCGATATATCCGTGAAGCGGGGACAGACTGGGTTTCAAGCCTATTTTCGCCAGATTTAGTCAACGACTGCTTTGTGGCTGCGATCGCTGACCACCAAAGGGAATTGATACAATAATTACACCGCCGCTAAATTCAGGCTAAACCCTTGCCCAGCCCAGTATTCAAAGCGCTGACAGAGTAAGTTTTATGACCAAGACCTTCAACCTCGCCATTCCCTTCGACTTTCTTCTGCAAGCGATCGCCAAACTCAGCCCCGCTGACAAGCAACGCCTCTGGGAGTTTCTCGATACCGATCTCCACGACTCCACTGACGAAACCTTCGACCCTGAGGAAGAAACTGAAGTAGCCGCAGCCTATGCCGAGTACCAGGCGGGAGAGTTTGTCACTCTTGACGAATACACCTCGCAACGAGCACAGCGCATGGCATGAGTTACACCATCGTTGTACCCAAGAGCGTGCAAAAGCAACTTGATAGATTACCCGAACAGGTCTATCAGCGCATTCTCAAAAAATACAGTTATTAGCAGAAGAACCTCGCCCCGCTGGATTCCTCAAACTGAAAGGAGTAGAAGCCGAATATCGTATTCGGGTTGGTGATTATCGACTGCGCTACAAAATTGATGACGAGAAGCGAATTGTTATTTTGGGTAGATGTCAGCACCGCAAGAACGTTTATGAATAAGGCTCGGCAAGTAGGGTAGGCACTGCCCAGCATTTTGACTGAGAACATACGGGTTATGCCGTTGCCTAAGGGCATGAAATTGGGCGATCGTCCCTTTCCCCCACAGTAATCACTGCAATCCTGCCGTGGCTGCGATCGCTTCAATAGCGCCTCTCATCGCAGTCATTCCCGCAGATGGAGCAACCTGCCTGACGCCTGGTTTGCCGAAGCAAAAGCCGATCTCCAACCAGCTAAAATATGAGCATTCCCTCCCCACCCTTGGCCTATGATCACTCAAATGATGGTACAACCCTCGTCCTGGGTTGATTCTGGGGTCACCCTTCGCAAGGTGCGAGGGCACAGCTTATTCAAATTCACCGACTCTCTCCAGATTCGTTTAGACGACCTAGCCGAACGCCAAAAAACCGACGAATTAACCGAGACCGAACAGGCAGAACTCGCAGGCATTCTTGAACTCGATCGCATTTTCACCCTGCTAAACGCCAAAATTATTGCTGAATCATGACCATCAGCGCTGAATTGCGGCGGAAGGTGCGCGATCGCGCCAGCTACCTGTGCGAATACTGCCATTCGGCAGAAGATGCCAGTGCGGCCCAATTTGCAATCGACCATATCCTGCCTCGGTCTCGCGGTGGTTCTGATAGCCCAGACAATCTCGCCTTGGCTTGCCAACGCTGCAATGGCTATCGCTACAACTTCACCGCCGGCATTGATGCTGCAACAGCGCAATCAGTAAACCTATTCAACCCAAGGGTGCAACCTTGGGGAGATCACTTTATCTGGTCATCAGATGGGCTCAAGATTGTAGGCATCACACCTTGCGGTCGAGCCACTTGCCAAAGGCTGGATCTCAACGATGACTTTCACAGTGAGGGGTCTATCGTAAAAGCTCGACGGCTGTGGGTTAAAGGAGGGTGGCATCCTCCCGCCGCCGACCCAATTCAATCACCATGCATGCTAAGACGCGCCTGATGCTAAAGACCAACAAAGGCATCGATGCCGAGTGAGCCGCCCGTTGCGCTTGAAGTTTCGTCCGACTTCAAGTGCAACCTCCGTAGGGGCAAATGGCAAATTATCGAAAATCATCTGATTGAGTAGCGATCGCGTCCGGGCACCCATCGTCAACAGGCCGATCTGACCCATTGATGTTGCCTATCGCTCCACCTGGGTCTGCAAGTTGAGCAGGCGTCTGGCCACCGCCATGACCGCCACAGACAACAGCTCTGATCGAGAATTTTGCTTAAATTCACTAAACGGTGACATTGGGGCGATCGCCTGTCCCAGCCCGGTTTAGTTCCTCCAACCCGAGCAATCTGATCGGGCAGTTACCCCTTAGAATGATTGGGATTTTTCGTAAGCACCCCTGCACCCTATGCCCCGCCGCAATGACATCCACAAGATTCTGCTGATCGGCTCTGGCCCGATTGTCATCGGTCAGGCCTGCGAGTTTGACTACTCGGGCACCCAGGCCTGCAAAGCCCTGCGGGAAGAGGGCTACGAGGTGGTGCTGATCAACTCCAACCCGGCCACCATCATGACCGACCCGGAGACCGCCAACCGCACCTACATCGAGCCGCTGACGCCGGAGATGGTGGAGCGGGTGATCGAGCGGGAGCGGCCCGACGTCATGCTGCCCACCATGGGTGGCCAGACGGCGCTCAACCTGGCGGTAACCCTGGCCAAAACCGGGGTGCTTGAGCGCTACGGGGTCGAGCTGATCGGGGCCAAGCTAGAAGCGATCGAAATGGCTGAAGATCGCAAATTATTTAAAGAAGCGATGGCGCGCATTGGGGTGCCCGTGTGCCCCTCGGGGTTAGCTGAAACCATGGATGAATCAAAGGAGATTGCCAAGCAGATCGGCAGTTTTCCTCTAATTATTCGCCCCGCTTACACCATGGGCGGCACCGGCGGCGGCATTGCCTACAACCAAGAAGAGTTTGAGCTGATCGCCCGCTCGGGCCTCGACGCTAGCCCGGTGTCGCAGATTTTGATCGAGCAGTCGCTGCTGGGCTGGAAGGAGTACGAGCTGGAGGTAATGCGCGACCTGGCCGACAACGTCGTGATTATCTGCTCGATTGAGAACTTTGACCCCATGGGGGTGCACACGGGCGACTCGATCACCGTGGCCCCGGCCCAGACTCTGACCGACAAAGAGTACCAGCGCCTGCGCGACGCCTCGATCAAGATCATTCGCGAAATTGGTGTAGAAACCGGCGGATCCAACATTCAGTTTGCGGTCAACCCCGACAACGGCGACTTCATTGTGATCGAGATGAACCCCCGGGTGTCGCGCAGCTCGGCTCTGGCCTCGAAGGCAACGGGCTTTCCGATCGCAAAATTCGCCGCCAAGCTGGCGGTGGGCTACACCCTCAACGAGATCTCCAACGACATTACTAAGAAGACCCCGGCCAGCTTCGAGCCCACCATCGACTACGTGGTGACCAAGATTCCCCGGTTCGCCTTTGAGAAATTTCCCGGCACCTCCACCACTCTCACCACCCAGATGAAGTCGGTGGGCGAGGCGATGGCGATCGGGCGCACCTTCCAAGAGTCGTTCCAAAAGGCGCTGCGATCGCTGGAAGTGGGCCGGGCGGGCTGGGGCTGCGACATGGCCGAAAAGCTGCCCAGCCTCAACGAAATTCGCCCCAAGCTGCGCACCCCTAACCCAGAGCGGGTATTTGAGCTGCGCCACGCCATGCAGCTCGGCCTGACGGTCAACGACATCTACGATCTCACCGCCATCGACCCCTGGTTTCTCAACCAGCTGGCGGGCCTCCTGCAAACCGAAAAATTCCTCAAGCGCACGCCGCTGACCAAGATCACCTACGAGCAAATGCGGGCAGTCAAGCGCCAGGGCTTTAGCGATCGCCAGATCGCCTACGCCACCAACACCCACGAAGACACCGTGCGCCAGTTCCGCAAGGGCCTGGGCGTCATCCCTGTCTACAAAACCGTCGATACCTGCGCCGCCGAGTTTGAGGCCTTTACCCCCTACTACTACTCCACCTACGAAGACGAGACCGAGGTGCTGCCCAGCGATCGCCCCAAGGTGATGATCTTGGGCGGTGGCCCCAACCGCATTGGCCAGGGCATTGAGTTTGACTACTGCTGCTGCCACGCCTCGTTCGCGCTGCGCGACGACGACTACGAGACGATCATGGTCAACTCCAACCCCGAGACGGTGTCGACCGACTACGACACCAGCGATCGCCTCTACTTCGAGCCCCTGACCAAAGAGGACGTGCTCAACATCATCGAGGCCGAAAACCCCATCGGCATCATCATCCAGTTTGGCGGCCAAACCCCCCTCAAGCTCGCCGTTCCTCTCCAGCAGTACCTCTCAGGGATTGAAGAAAATCCCTCCGTTGCCGCCTGGACACCCCCCACCCAAATCTGGGGCACCTCTCCCGACTCTATCGACATGGCCGAAGATCGCGAACGCTTTGAGGCCATTTTGCGCGAGCTAGACATCAAGCAGCCCCCCAACGGCATGGCCCGCAGCTACCAAGACGCCCTGCGCGTCGCCCAGCAGATCGACTACCCCGTCGTGGTGCGCCCCAGCTATGTGCTCGGTGGTCGCGCCATGGAAATTGTCTACTCTGACGAAGACCTCGAACACTACATGACCTATGCGGTGCACATAGAGCCTGACCACCCGATTTTGATCGACAAGTTTTTGGAGAATGCGATCGAGGTGGATGTAGATGCGATCGCCGACCACACCGGCCAGGTCGTGATTGGCGGCATTATGGAGCACATCGAGCAGGCGGGCATTCACTCCGGCGACTCGGCCTGCTCACTGCCTACCATGACCCTGCCCCCCGAGGCTCTCGCCACCATCCGCGACTGGACGATCAAGCTGGCCAAGCGCCTCAAGGTGATCGGCCTAATGAACATTCAGTTTGCGGTCAAGGGCGACGAGGTCTACATCATTGAGGCCAACCCTCGCGCTTCGCGCACGGTGCCCTTTGTGTCAAAGGCGATCGGCCATCCGTTGGCCAAGATCGCGGTGCGGGTCATGTCGGGCAAAACCCTGGCCGAGCTAGGCTTTACCGAAGAGGTAATTCCTACGCACATCTCGGTGAAAGAAGCGGTGCTGCCCTTCGACAAGTTTGCCGGTACCGACGCCCTGCTTGGCCCCGAAATGCGATCGACCGGCGAAGTCATGGGCATCGATGCCGACTTTGGCAAAGCCTTTGCTAAAGCGGCCCTGGGGGCCAACCAAAAGCTGCCCCTCACGGGCAGCGTGTTTATCTCTATGAACGATCGCGACAAAACCGCCGTCATCCCCATCGCCCAGCAGCTGGCCGAGATGGGCCTGCACCTGGTCGCCACCTCTGGCACCCGCGCCGCCCTGATGAATGAAGGGCTGGCGGTAGATCTGGTGCTGAAGGTGCACGAAGGTCGACCCAACATCGAAGATGCGATCAAAAATAGCGAAATTCAGCTGATTATCAATACTCCGGCGGGCAGCACGGCGATCGAAGACGATCGCTCGATTCGTCGCACCGCCCTGGCCTACAAGGTGCCGATCATCACCACCATTGCCGGGGCAAAGGCAACCACCGCTGCGATCGGTTCTCTGCAACAGCACCCCTTAGCAGTCAAATCGCTTCAGGAGTATGTTGGAATGTAGATGGGTGATGCAGCGGGCTCGGCAAAAGCAGCTACCCCGAGATCGGGGCGCAGGCCCTGAGGCCTCTGGAAGCAGCAAAATTCTTACCCAATCAAGGCTACTAAGTACACAGATCCTGTTGTCACGGCCAAATTCTGGCAGATCCCCCTAAATCCCCCTTTACAAGGGGGACTTTGACTCTGGTTCCCCCCTTAAAAAGGGGGCTAGGGGGGATCAATCTCTGGCAAGGTCGGCATGGGCGACTTGTGTGTGTCTAGTAGCCAATCAAGGAGAATGGCTTAATCGACAGAACTTAGAAAACTTCAATTGTTTTGGTATGCTACGCCTCAGTCAAATCAAACTGCCCCTCGACCACCCCGAAGCCGCCCTGGAGGAAGCGATTCTCAAAAAGCTGCACCTGGCGGCGGCAGATTTGACCCGCTTCACCATCTACAAGCGCAGCTACGACGCCCGCAAAAAGGGCCACATCACCCTGGTCTACATCGTCGATGTAGAAACGCCAAAGGAAAAGGCGTTGCTCAAGCGGTTTAAGAAAGACGCCACGGTGAGCGTGACGCCCGACATGACCTACCGCCCGGCGGCCCAGGCTCCCGAGGGGTTTCAGAACCGGCCAATTGTGATTGGCATGGGGCCGTGCGGCATGTTTACCGGGCTGCTGCTGGCCCAGATGGGGTTTCGGCCGATTATTCTAGAGCGGGGCAAGTCAGTGCGCGATCGCAGCGTTGACACCTTTGGCTTTTGGCTGAAGAAAAATCTCAACCCCGAGTCCAACGCCCAGTTTGGCGAAGGTGGCGCGGGCACGTTTTCTGACGGCAAGCTCTACAGCCAGGTCAGCGACCCCCAGCACTACGGCCGCAAGGTGCTCACCGAGCTGGTCAATGCCGGGGCCAACCCCGAGATTCTCTATATCAACAAGCCCCACATTGGCACCTACCGCCTGGTCAAAATCGTGCAGACCATGCGCGCCATGATTGAGTCTCTGGGCGGCGAGATTCGCTTTCAGACCCGCGTGGTCGATCTGGACATTGACCAGGGCCGGGTGCGCGGCGTGCGCCTCGACAACGGTGACTATCTAGCTAGCGACCACGTGGTGCTGGCCGTGGGCCACAGCGCCCGCGACACCTTTGAAATGCTGCACGATCGCGGCGTCTACATCGAGGCCAAGCCCTTTTCCATCGGCTTTCGAGTCGAGCATCCCCAGGCGCTGATCGATCGCTGCCGTCTGGGCGATCAGGCGGGCCACCCCCGGCTGGGCTCTGCCGACTACAAGCTGGTGCACCACTGCGTCAGTGGGTGCGCCAGTGGGCGATCGGTCTACAGCTTTTGCATGTGCCCCGGCGGCAAGGTGGTGGCGGCGGCCTCAGAGCCGGGTCGCCTGGTGACCAACGGCATGAGCGAGTACGCCCGCGACGAGTCGAACGCCAACAGTGCGATCGTCGTCGGCATCACCCCAGAAGACTACCCCCCAGGGCCGCTCGGGGGCATTGCCCTGCAGCGAGAACTGGAAGAGCGGGCCTTTGCCCTGGGGGGCAGCACCTACGAGGCCCCGGGGCAGCTGGTGGGCGATTTTCTGGCAGGGCGACCCTCTACAGCTTTTGGCGAAGTGCAGCCCTCCTACAAGCCGGGGGTCAAGCTGGGAGATTTAAGCGAGAGTTTGCCCGACTATGCGATCGCCGCCCTGCGCGAGGCCATTCTCGCCTTTGACCAAAAAATCCACGGTTTTGCCATGGCTGACGCGGTGCTCACCGGCATCGAAACCCGCACCTCATCACCCATTCGCATCAAGCGCGACGAGACCTTTCAGAGCCTCAACACCGTTGGGCTATACCCCGCTGGCGAAGGGGCGGGCTACGCTGGGGGCATTCTTTCGGCGGGCATCGACGGCATTCGCGTGGCAGAGGCCGTAGCCCTAAGCCTGGTCAACGGCTAATCGCTGGCGGCTACTTCGAGGCCCGCAGCAGCAAATAAATCCCGATCGCCATCCCCAGCATGGTCGGTATCCAGGCGGCCATAAACGGTGACAGCACCCCGACCTCGCCCATGGCGTTGGTGATAAACGACAGCAGGTAGTAGCCAAAGATAATCACAATGCTGACCCCAAAGCTGGTAGCCCGGCTGGTGCGCTGGGGCAGCACCCCAATCGATGACCCCACCAGCCCAAACACCACGCACACAAAGGGCAGCGCATACTTTTGCTGAATGCGAATCTGCCAGCGGCGAATCATCTTTTCGTCGCCGCCCTGGCGTACCAGCTCGAGCTGCTCGGTGGCCTCAGAGATATTCATCTCAGTGTCGTTTTTGGTGCGGCCCGCCAAGTCTAGGGGGGTGCGGGGCAGCTGCAATTCCTGGGTTTCAAAGGTGACAATGTTGCGAAACGAGCCGTCGGGGGCCACCACATAAATGGTGCCGTTGTAAAAGGTCCAGGTGTTTTTTTCTACCTCCCACTGGGCCGACTCGGCGCTGACCACCTGGTTGAGCCCCTCCTGAGAAAAGTCAAGAATGGTCAGACCGTGCATGGTGGTGCCGTCAAAGCGGCGGGCATAAAACTGTCGCTTCAGCTCCTGGGCTTCGGGGTTGTCTTGGGCAGGCTGAAACTCCTGATAGAAAATATTGCGCTCTTGAAAGGGGGGCCGCTCTGACTTCAGCGCCTGCTCTAGGGTGATGGCGGCCCGGTAGTTGGCCGCGGGGGTAATCAACTCGTTAAACACAAAGGTGAGGCCCGTCACCAGTAAACTCAGCACCACTGCCGGGGCAATGATGCGGCGAATGCTCACCCCCACCCCCCGCAGGGCAATCAGCTCACTGTCGCTAGAGAAACGGCTGTAGGTCATCATGGTGGCCAGCAGCGTTGACATCGGAAAGGCCAGCACAATGAACTCGGGCAGCTTGAGCAAAAAGATCTGCCCCGCCAGGGTGATCGACAGCCCCGACTCAGTGATCCGGCGAATCAGCTCAAACAGCGCCCCAATGGAGATGCCAATGGATGAAAACGCCCCTACCCCAAAGAGAAAAGGCATAGTCAGCTCTTTGGCGATGTAGCGATCCATCACCGTCAGCAGGGGCGATCGCAGCCGGGGAGCTTTGTAGGGTACGGATGAAGAGGCGGAAGCCATGATGTATGGAAAATGCATCTGCCTTAACATTATGGCAATCTCGCGTCTTCTAACCGGGAAACCTAGGGCCACAATCCGCTACCGCTACGCTATGACACCTCAATTTCGTCAAGGTCAGCTAACCACTTGGAATGATGACCGAGGATTTGGCTTCGTCACCCCAGCAGCGGGGGGCCAGCGAGTATTCCTGCACATCACTGCCCTGGGTCGAGTTAGCCGTCGGCCCAAGATCGGTGACACAATTACCTATCAGCCGATGAGTCAGCCAGACGGCAAGATTCGGGCTGCCAATGCCTCGATTCAGGGGGTGGCGACTTTGCCAACTAAAGCGCCTCGCCAGAGGCCACCCAAAACTAGACAAAATAATCTGTGGGCCGCCGTTACCACGGTGCTGGCACTGGCAGGTCTCATACTGTGGAAATTTCAAACTGAGCCTAGAACTACGCCACCGCCAGTCACCATATCGCCATCGGGCACCATTACGGCCCAGCCCGACTGTCTGGTTAAGGGCAATATTTCCCATAGCTCGGGCGACAGGCTCTACCATATACCCGGCATGGAAGATTATGACAATACAGTCATTGACCCAGCCAGGGGAGAAAAGTGGTTTTGCAATGAGGCAGAGGCAACTGCCCAAGGCTGGCGCAAGGCCCCTCGCTAAATTGCAAAGTCTTTGCCCAGGTAGTGTTCGCGCACGAGGGGGTTGGTGGAGAGGTCGTCAGATTTGCCGGAGGCGAGAATTTGGCCGTCGCTCATGATGTAGCCGCGATCGATGATGCGCAGGGTTTCGCGCACGTTGTGGTCGGTGATGAGAATGCCCATGTCGCGATCGCGCAGTTTGGCCACGATCTCTTGAATCTCGGCCACGGCGATCGGGTCAACCCCAGCAAAGGGCTCATCGAGAAACAAAAAGCTGGGGCCTTCGGGGCCAGAGGCCAGGGAACGGGCCAGTTCTGTGCGCCGCCGCTCCCCCCCCGACACCTGAATGCCGAGGGTATTGGCCACCTTCTCTAGCCGAAATTCTTTCAGCAGGTCGCTGAGGCGATCGCCATACTCCTCCGGCGGTACCCGAGTCTGCTGCATGACTAAAAGAATGTTGTCTGCCACCGACAAATTGCGAAAAATGCTCGGCTCCTGGGCCAGATAGCCAATGCCCAGCCTGGCCCGCTGGTGCATGGGCAAGTCGGTAATATCGATCTGATCGAGACAAACCTTGCCTGCATCGGGGCGCTCTAGGCCAGTGGCCATATAGAACGTAGTGGTCTTACCAGCGCCGTTTGGCCCCAGCAGTCCCACGATCTCTCCCTGGGCCACCGACAGGCTAACCCGGTTCACCACCTGGCGCTTGCCGTAGGTCTTCTGCACGTTGTCGAGTACGATTTTCAAAGGCGCGCCGGGGCCGAAACAACGAACAAAACTACAAAAATTCTATCAAGCCACAGGGGCTTCTAGTTGCCTAGCGGGGCTGAGGGATCGCTCTCTGGGGTGGCGCTGCCCTCAATAGGGCTAACATCTAACACGGCGGGGGGGCGAGCCGGGGGCCTGCCGGGGCCAGGGGTCTGGGAAGCGGCGGCAGGTGATGGGGGTAGGGTGTAGACGGCCTCGACTTGGTCGTTGGGGCGCGGGGTAGCGACAAACCGGTCTTCTTCTATGAGGTAGGTGACCACCTCGGCCCGCAGGGTGTTGCCCTGCTGGGTAACTACCACGTTGCCGCTGAGCACAATGCGCTGCTCATTGCTAAAAAAGTCGGCCTGGGCCGAGGTGGCCTGAATGCGCCGCGCCGGGTAGTCAATCTGCACGTTGCCCCGGGCGGTGATGATGCCAGTGGCAGCATTGGCCTCCTGCACATCCGATCGCAGGGTGATGGTGCCGCCATCCTGGGCCTGGGCGGGGGCGATCCCCAAGGGAGACAAAGCCCCACCCAAGGATCCGCCTTGCAGAGCCATTGCCGCAGCGGCGATCGCCGCCACGCTCCAAAACCAGCGCACCCTCTGCCCCATAGCCCTACCTTTAACCCCGTTGCGGTTTAGTACTCCATCTTAATGGATGGTACCCCCAGGGCGATCGCTCTAACTGTGCCACTCTCTGTACCCCAGAGGCGGCAGGTTTGCCGCACAATTAAGACTACTTCACTCCCCCAGGGCTATGGTTCAAAATCTCAAGTTTGATGCGGTCAGCGATCGCCTGCCGCCCCAAAATATCGAGGCCGAAGAGGCCATACTGGGCGGCATATTGCTAGATCCTGAAGCCCTGGGCCGGGTGATGGAGATTCTCACCCCCGATGCGTTTTATATTGGTGCCCACCGCGACCTCTACAAGGGTGCCCTGGCCCTGCACGCCAAGGGCCAGCCCGCCGACCTGATGACCCTAGCGGTGTGGCTGAAGGACAACGGCAAGCTAGAACAGGTGGGGGGCCAAACCCGCCTGGCTCAGCTGGTCGATCGCACCGTCAGCGCCGCCAACATCGACCAGTACGCCACCCTGGTGATGGACAAGTACACCCGCCGCCTGCTGATTCAAACCGGGGGCGACATTGCCCAGCTGGGCTACGACACGACGTTGCCCATCGAGAATGTGATGGATCAGTCGGAGCAGCGGCTGTTTGGCATTACCCAGTCGCGGCCCCAGGGCGGTCTGACGGCCACCTCAGATATTTTGATTGAGACGTTTTCAGAGATCGAGCAGCGATCGCTCGGTGTCGTGCTCCCCGGTATTCCCTGCGGCTTCTACGACTTGGATGCCATGACCCAGGGTTTTCAGCGATCTGACCTGATTATTGCCGCTGCCCGCCCCTCCATGGGGAAATGCCTGAGTGCCGACGCCCAGATTGTGGTGGCCGACGGCAGCCTGAAAACCATTAGCGAGATCTATCAGGAGAAAACTGCCTCGCTGCTGACACTCAGGAATAACTGGCGCTTTCAACTCACTCAGCCCAGTGCCTACGTGGACGATGGCCTCAAGCCTGTGTATCGGGTGAGGACGCGATCGGGGCGAGAAATCGAGACCACTCTGAGCCACCCCTACCTGACCATTCAGGGCTGGCGGCCCCTGGCAGAGCTGGCGGTGAGCCAAAAAATTGCTGTGCCCAGAGCGCTACCCGTCTTCGGCACCGACACCCTGCCTGAACATCAGGTCAAGCTGCTGGCCTACCTGATTGGCGATGGCTGCCTGACGGGCACCTCTCCCCAATTCACCAACGAAAACCCGGCCATTCAGGCCGACTTCACCGCCGCTGCCCTCCAGTTCCCAGGGGTTAAGGTGCGGGAGGAAACCTCCCAGGGCACCCGCACACCCGCGTTCTACGTCACCTCCGACAGCGAAGACTTGCAGCAGGCCCGTCAAATCTTTGGTCAACAGATCAGAGAGCTGATCAAGGCCAGTGGCCAACCCGCTCGCTGGCTAGCCCAAACCCTTGAGGTCTCCCCTGGCTTGGTGACTCTGTGGCAACAGGGCATCTGTGCGCCCAGTCCAAAGACTTTCGAGCGCCTGTGCGAACTTCTCCAGGTTGATCCCGAAACCCTGGCCCCCGGTGGCCTCGCCACCATCCGCTGGATGAGCCAGAACAATCTGACGCTGTGGCTGCAAGACCTAGGTATCTGGGGCAAGTCAGCCCATCAAAAGACGATTCCAGCGGGGATGTTTCGGCTGAAGCGATCGCTGCTGGCCCTTTTCCTTAACCGTTTATTCTCCACCGATGGCTGGGCCACCGTCCTCACCTCTGGGCAGGCGCAACTGGGCTTTGCCAGCGTCAGCGAAACCCTGGCCCGCCAGGTGCAACACCTGCTGCTACGGTTCGGCATTTTGGCTCAGCTCAGGTTGCGATCGGTGAAGTATCAGGGTGGCCGTCGCCCCGCCTGGCAGCTCGACATCACCGATGCCCCCTCGATCAAAACGTTCCTGAGCGAGATTGGCATCTTTGGTAAGGAGGCGGCCACTGCCGCCGTTGAAGCCGCTCTGGCAAACCGCCGTTACCAGACCAACCGCGATCTGATTCCGGTGGAAATCTGGGACTCCCTCCGCGTCGCTAAGGGGGCCGAATCCTGGGCATCCCTGGCCACCCGCGCCGGATTCCAGAGCACCAGCAATATTCACGCTGGCAAACGCGCGCCCACCCGCGATCGCCTCTTTGCCCTGGCTACCGCCCTAGAGCACCCAGAACTCCAGAACATCGCTACCAGCGATGTCTACTGGGACGAAATCGTAGCGATCGAACCCCAGGGACTCAAGCAGGTCTACGACCTCACCATTCCCGACACTCATAACTTTGTCGCCAACGACATCTGCGTCCATAACACCAGCTTTGTGTTGAATATTGCCCGCAATATCGCCGCTTTACAGAAGCTTCCTGTGGCGATCTACAGCCTGGAAATGTCTAAAGTGCAGCTGGTCTATCGCCTGCTTTCTAGCGAAGTGGAGATGGAGAGCAGCCGCCTGCGCACTGGCCGCATCGCCCAAAACGAGTGGGAAAAGCTGGGCCACGCTATCAGCGTGCTCTCCCAGATGCCCATTTTCATCGACGACACCCCCAGCATTTCGGTCACCGAAATTCGCTCTCGCTGCCGTCGCCTACAAGCTGAGCAGGGCGGTGCCCTGGGACTAATTTTGATCGACTACCTGCAATTGATGGAGGGCGGCGGCGACAACCGGGTGCAAGAACTGTCGAAAATGACGCGATCGCTCAAAGGCCTCGCCCGCGAACTCAACGTGCCGATCATCGCCCTCTCTCAGCTCAGCCGGGGCGTCGAGTCGCGCACCAACAAGCGCCCGATGATGAGCGACTTGAGGGAATCAGGTGCGATCGAGCAGGACGCCGACTTGATCATGATGCTCTACCGCGAAGAGTACTACGACCCCGACACTCCCGATCGCGGCATTGCCGAGATCATCATCACCAAGCACCGCAACGGCCCCACTGGCACCATCAAGCTGCTGTTCGAGCCGCAATTTACCCGTTTCCGCAACCTGGCCACCCCAGGTATGTAAAGTCCTTGGGCGATCGAAAGTTTGCTGCATAGGTAGCCCAGCAGTGATTGTCGGTATGCCCAGCGCTACAACCCCAAAGGAAAGCTCCGGCCATCCCACGGTGAGGATGGCCGGAGCTTTCGCGGTCCTATGGCCCTTAACAAACTGTTGTGACCTAGGGTGCCGCCACCGCCCACCAGGCAAGCGCGTAGGGCTGGGTAGGCTCGTCGTGCGCCTGCTGCTGATAGACCACCCTGAGCTTGTACCGTCCCGTGGTCGGAATCTGATAAAAAATATGTTCCACGCTGTCAACCGCCGACACCGACGACCATACGCTCTGGGCAATGTCGTCGGTATCGGCGGGCATCAGGTAGAGGTTGAGATCGTTGAGCCCTTTGTCAGTAAAGCCCTCTCCGACATCGTACTGGCCGTTGCGGTTGGCGTCGACCAGGTCTACCACTCGCTCCCAGACTAGAGTGGCCGAGATAAAACTGCCGGCCTGGAGAGGGCTGTCAAACTCATAGTCGTGGACGCTGCCCGTCCCAGCCGGAGTCTGAAGCTCGGTGAAATTCCAGCCCTGAGCGGGAATGGCCTGGTCAGAGCCAAAGGCACCCGCCGAGAGCTGCTGGTAAGCTCGGTAGGCGTTGAGGTGGCCAGTACCCAGATCTTTGTGCAGTGGAATTTTGGGGTCACGGTAGGCATCGCCCTCTAGCCAAGAGCGGTTGGCAGTATCGACTAAGGTGCGGGTCATACCGAGGCGAAGGCCGTCCCCGCTGTCTTTGATCTTGTCGGCAGAGTTGAGCAGCGTCGCCTTCATCACCATGGGGTGGCGACCGGTGAGGGGCATGTTGGCCCCCGCACGAAACTGGCGATCGACCAGCTGCTGCATCAGGGCAATGGTGCCCGCTACGTGGGGCGAGGCAAAGCTGGTACCGCTGGAGGTGCGCACTCGACCATCGGGGTCAATCAGCTCAATATTGCTGCCTGGGGCCACCAGATTGATCGATCGCCGGGGGCCTTCATTGGTTTCGATGGGGGCATCTCGCCGGGCGGCGGCGGCGGGCTCACTGCCCAGGTTAGAGAAATCGATTTTGTTAAACTCGCCGTGGCTGTCCTGGCGCGAGTAGGCCACATTGATGCCGTTAAAGTTGTCGGTGGGAATGGGAATGCCGCCTCGGCCCTGGTTGCCCGCAATCACGTAAAGGGCACCATGCACCCGTGATGACCAGTCAATGCAGCGGGTGAGCAGAGCATTGCCGTCGAGCACAGGGTTGGGTCGCGGATCGCGGGTGAGGGGTTCGCCAAAGCTAAAGTTGATGGCGCGCACATCGCCGCCGTTTTGCAGGGCGACGGCCTGGGCGGCAAGGCACTCTTCGGGCTGGGCGGTGTCTCCGCTGAGAGGGCCAACGGCCCCAGAGTAGAGCATCGCCTCGGGGGCTACCCCGGTGCGAAATTTTTCTTGGCTGATCATAACGCTGGCGACGTTGGCGGCGTGGCCATCGACATATTCATTGGCGGTGGCCACGCGATCGAGGAGCAGCACTCGCCGCACCGCCACCGGCAGCGTTTCGGGGGCTACCTTGTCGATGCCAAACTGGCTGGGGCGACCAATTTCTACCTGGCCAATGGCAATCTTTTCGCCCGTTAACGAGTAGGGGGCGGTGTGGAGTCGGCGCGCGTCTATACCCAGGGCGCTAACCGACTCCGATAGGGCCAACACCGGCAGAGCCAGCGGCACCAGGCTACCAATGCCCCCCAGCCAAGCCAAGGCCTTAACTAGGGAAGATAAATCTCTGGGGCTGGTGGTCGCCCTTTGTCCCCGGCGCGGCTGAGCCATAGTGAAATCCTGTGGTGATCGATCCTTGGGCAAACTCTACCGTAAAGGGTTGAGACCTGGCATAAAAACTTTGCGATCGCTCACGATCGCTGGGGGTGCGATCGCCGCCCTACGCGTCATTTTAAGCGGGCCATGTCGGGCTAGCCGTCCGCGATGCCCCCGCCCTCATCCCCCCAGCCGCTGCAAGCGGTACAGGCTGGAATACAACCCTTCCTGGGCCAGCAGCTCGTCGTGGCTCCCCTGCTCTACCAGTTCGCCATACCTGAGCACCAAAATACGATCGACATTGCGAATCGTTGACAGCCGGTGGGCAATAATAATCGCCGTGCGCCCCTCCAGCAGCCGCTCCAGCGCCTCCTGAATCATCGCCTCAGTGCCTACATCGAGATTGGCCGTGGCCTCGTCTAACACCAAGATGCCCGGATCGCGAATCGCCGCTCGGGCAAAGGCCAATAGCTGCTTTTGACCGCCCGATAGGTTGGTACCCCGCTCCCGTAGCTCTGTGTCATAGCCCTGGGGCAGCTGCTCAATCAGGTCGTGGATGTTGGTTTTCTTCGCCGCCGCCACCACCGCCTCCAGGGGATATTTCTCCCCTAGGGTGATGTTGCTCTTTACGTCTCCGGCAAACAAAAAACCATCCTGTAAGATCACCGCCATGCGCCGCCGCAGCTCCGCCTGGGGCAGATCGCGAATATCGACCCCATCCAGCAAAATGGCCCCCTGGTCAATGTCGTACAGACGGCACAGCAGGCGAATAATCGAACTCTTGCCCGCCCCGGTCGGCCCCACCAGCGCTACCTTTTCCCCTGGGCGAATAGTGAAGGTGAGGTCTTTGAGTATCGGCTCATCGGCCTTGTAGCCAAAGGTGACATGATTGAAGCAGATCTCAGAAGGGGTAGATGGGTAGGGCGTGGATGGGTGAATGGGGGGATGGGTGGCAGCCTCTCTAGGGGTTGCTTGCAGGGTCGGGTAGGTGGTGGGAAAAACGCCTAGGTCAACGGCCTCACTCCCCACTTGTGCAGTCACCGCCGCTTCCGGGTCGCGAATATCCACCGGCACGGTAAACAGGTCAGTGATGCGCTCTACCGCCGTCAGCCCCGCCTGAATCGCAGTAAATTTATCGGCGAACTGGCGCAGGGGGTCAAACAGACGCTGGGCAAAAAGAATAAAGGTGGCCAGGGTACCAAAGGTGAGGGCTTCTTCCATGACCAGCAGGCCGCCGAGCCAGAGCACGCCGCCGATCGCCACCAGCGAGATCCACTCCAGGGTTGACGACACCGCCGAGTCATAGAAAATCGTCTTGTCAACGGCGGTGATGTACTTTTGGTTGGTGGTGCGAAACACCTCGGCGTTGTAGCGTTCGCGGCGAAATAGCTGCACGACGTTGATCCCGGCCACGTTTTCTTGCAGGGTGGCGTTGAGCTCAGAGAGATACTCACGGGCCTTGTAGTTGGCCTTGCGAAACTGCTGCTGAAAGTAAATAATCAGCCAGGTGACGGGCACCAGCAGACCCAGCAGCATCAGGGCGAGCTGCCACTGCATGGTAAACATCACCACCACCAGCACTAGCATGGAGATCACATCGGTGATGATGCCCACCGCACCGGTAGAAAATACGTCGCCCAGGGCATCGACATCGCTGGTAATGCGGGTGATCAACTTGCCCACGGGGGTGCGATCGAAAAAGCGCACCGCCAGCGAGGTGACGTGGGTAAACAGATCGGTGCGAATGTCAGCGGTAATTTTTTGCCCCACTGCCTGCACCAGGTAGCTCTGCAAACCATCCAGTAGCAGCCGCACCAGCACGGTCACCACCAGCAGCCCCACCAGCAGGTTGAGCCCCCCTTGCAGGGTGCGCCCGTCTAAGAACCCCATCACCGGCTCCTGGCGAATGAGGGAGATTGCCTGACCAATCAACACCGGCTGGAGGGCGTTAGAAAGCGCCAGCGGCACCAGCAACACCAGCGGCAGCACTAGGGCGGCCCGGTGGGCATAGATGTAGGGCCACATGCGCAAAAACAACCGCCAGTCGCTGTCGGTGCTGCGGGCCTGGTCTTGGCCGGGAAGGGTGGAGGTAGCGGTCATGGAATGGGCTTTCACAATCTAGGCTGGCAATCTTTAGTGTAGGTCTGATTTAGGCCAGAGTTGTAGCGCTGGCCATGGCGCTTAGGGACAGGAAACTTGATGATTTAGGCCAAATTCTGCTGAGTTACCTCTGATTCGGCAGGGCAAATGCCATTTGCCCCTACAGGTTGACCTGTTAAGAACCGGTGTCGTCGCAGTAGTCTGGGAAAGGTTGACGCTGTTCTGCTCCCCTGCGACCTATGACCTGCATCGTGTTTACCGACCTCGACGGCACTCTGCTCAACAGTGAGACCTATGCCTACGAGGCTGTCTTGCCGATCCTGGCGCGGCTGGCGGAGCGCGGCATTCCGGTGGTGCCGGTGACCAGTAAAACTCGCCAAGAGGTGGCTCAACTTCGGCAAGATGTGGGGCTTGACGGCCCCTTTGTGGTCGAGAACGGCAGCGCGGTGTGTATTCCCATCGCCCAGACGGCCTTCTCGCTGCCGACAGGAGAGCCTGTGGATGGCCACTATATTTTGCAGCTGGGCTGCAACTATGTAACAGCCAGGGCTGGACTCAAGGCGATCGCACAAGATCTAGGTCGCCCGCTCAAGGGTTTTGGCGACTGGAGCGTGGATCAAATTGTGCAGCTGACCGGGCTATCACCGGCCCAAGCCAAGCAGGCCAAGGCCCGCGAATTTTCTGAACCTTTTATGACGCCCAAAAATGTGCCCGCCGACCAGCTGCGGGAGGCCGTAGAGGCCATGGGGTTTCAAGTGGTGCTGGGCGATCGCTTTTCCCATCTGATTGGCCCTGAGGCAGGTAAGGGCAATGCTGTACACCAGCTGGTTAGGCGATACCAGGGGGATGGCTCTAGGGTGACCACCATCGGTCTGGGCAACAGCCCCAATGACCTAGACATGCTCGAAAATGTTGACTATCCCATTGTGCTGCCCGGCGCCCGTGGGCCTCACCCCCAACTGGCTGACCGGGGCTGGGCGATCGCCCCGGCCCCGGCTCCCGAGGGCTGGAGCCTAGCCCTAGAGGCGTTGTTGACTGAGATTGGTGGCTAGTGCCCTGAGTGGGATGGCGAGGCTTTTGTCACCTCAAACTCTTTTCACACAAAGTCTTAAAGCTCCGGTAAATCCTTTGGCCTGGGGCGATCGCCGCCTCATCTGCCCGATAGATTACACAGGTAGACTGCCGCTTTAGCCCAAAGTTGATCGCCTCCCAGAGCCTAGGGCGGAGCAACCCTGGGGGTTGGGTAGTCTAAAGTTGAGATCAGCAAAGGCAAAAGGGTTGATAACTATGACACTGAGTGGGACAGAACTGATCACCGGAGTCGCGGCCATCATACCCCTGCTGCTGCTGGTGACATCGGCTTTTTTCGCCCTAGAGTGCCTGCTGGCAGTAGCGGGGCAAAAACCATCCCCAGCGGCGACCCTGCCTGCCGATCTCACCCTGGCGGTGCTGGTGCCTGCCCACAACGAAGCGGTTGGCATTGGGTTGACTCTGGCGACTATTGCTCCTCAGCTGCGATCGGGCGATCGCCTGGTGGTCGTCGCCGACAACTGCACCGACACCACCGCCGATGAGGCCCGCCAAGCCGGAGCTACGGTAATTGAGCGCCAAAATCTGACCCAGAGGGGCAAGGGCTATGCCCTTGACTTTGGCCTGAGCTACCTCGCCCCCAATCCCCCCGATGTGGTGGTGCTGGTCGATGCCGACTGCAATCTTCAATCCGGCAGCCTGGCGGCGCTGGCCCACCAGGCCTACCGCACCAACCGCCCCGCCCAAGCCGTCTACCTGATGGAAAAACCCGCCCACCCCGGCCTGAAAGACGGCATCTCAGCCTTTGCCTTTAAGGTGAAAAACTGGGTGCGCCCCCTGGGGCTCTATCGTCTGGGGCAGCCTTGCCTGCTCACCGGCACCGGCATCGCCCTGCCCTGGCAGGCGGCCACGGCGGTGAATATTGCCAGTGGCCACATCGTCGAAGACATGAAGCTAGGCCTAGACCTGGCTCTAGCGGGCTATGCTCCCCGGTTTTGCCAGACAGCCTGGGTGACCAGCCGCCTGCCCAGCGGCGATCAGGCAGCGGCCACCCAGCGCACCCGCTGGGAGCATGGCCACCTGCAAATGTTGACAGAGTATGTGCCCAAATTGCTGGGTCAGGCTCTGCGACAAGGGCGAATCGATCTGCTGGCCCTCGCCCTAGAGCTGTCGGTACTGCCGCTGACATTGCAGGTGATGACCACTGGGGCGATCGCATCGCTTACCCTGCTGGCCACCCTAGTGGGCCTGGGCTGGCTACCCGCCTACCTGGCACTCGGGGCGCTGGGCTGTCTGGTGGTGGGCGTTGGCCTGGCCTGGCTGGGCTACGGTCGCAGCGACCTATCCCTGCGAGACATGGTTGGGCTGCCGGTCTACATGCTGAGCAAGGTGTCTATATTCTCTCGGTTTTTGGCCAAGCCCGAGACCAGCTGGATTCGCACCGAGCGCGATTCGTAGGGGCGCACAGCTGTACGCCCCTGCCTAACCCAGCTGGCAGGTGAGCTTGCCGCCGGGGTCGTCGCAGTACTCAGCGTAGTCGACCAGGGTAATGGGGAAAGGGGCTACCTTCCAGATGTCGCTGCAATACTCGGCGATAGAGCGATCGCTCGAAAATTTCCCCATGCGCACGGCGTTGAGAATTGACATGCGGGTCCAGCTGTCGGCATCGCTGTAGGCGTGGCCCACGGTCTGTTGACAGTCGACGTAGGCCTGGTAGTCGGCCAGCAGCATAAAGGGGTCGTGGTAGAGCAGCTTGTCGAGCAGAGGCTTAAACAGATCGCCATCGCCGTGGGAAAAGTGGCCCGAGGCGATCAGGTCGATGGCATCTTTGAGCAGGGGGTTGCGCTGGTAGTAGCTGTAGGGGGTATAGCCCTCCTGCTTAAGGGCCACCACCTCGGGGGCAGTGAGGCCAAAGAGAAAGAAATTCTCGGCCCCGACGGCGTCGCGAATCTCTACGTTGGCCCCATCCAGCGTGCCGATGGTGAGGGCTCCATTCATGGCAAACTTCATGTTGCCGGTACCCGAGGCCTCGTAGCCAGCGGTGGAAATTTGTTCGGAGAGGTCGGAGGCGGGATAGATGCGCTGGCTGTTGGTGACGTTGTAATTGGGCAAGAAAATCACCTTGATCTGGTTGCGCAGGTCGGGGTCTTTGTTAACCATGTCGCCCACGGCGGTGATCAGCTTGATCATCAGCTTGGCCATCGAGTAGCCGGGGGCCGCCTTGCCGCTAAAGATAAAGGTGCGGGGGGTGATCGCTAAATTGGGGTTTTGCTTGAGCTGGCTGTAGAGGGTGACGATGTGCAGCGCGTTGAGGTGCTGACGCTTGTACTCGTGGATGCGCTTGACCTGCACATCAAACAGCGAGGCGGGGTCGACCAACACGCCGTGCTGGCTGTGGATGCGGCTGGCTAAGTCACGCTTGACCGCCTGCTTAATCTCGCGCCACTCGTCGCGGAAGCCAGCATCGTCGGCGAGGGGTTCGATCTGCTTGAGATCGTCGAGGTGCTTGATCCAGCGATCGCCGATACGGCTCGAGATCAGCGTACTCAATCGCGGGTTGCTGAGCACCATCCAGCGGCGGGGGGTGACGCCGTTGGTCTTGTTGCAAAATTTCTCAGGGAAGAGTTCGTAGAAGTCGCGCAGCACCGTCTCTTTGAGCAGCTCGCTGTGCAAGGCAGCGACGCCGTTGATGGTGTGGCTGCTGACGCAGGCCAGGTTGGCCATGCGCACGTAGCGATCGCCACTTTCGTCAATCAGCGACATGCGGGCCAGGCGATCGCTATCTTTGGGAAACTTCATCCGCACCAGGTCGAGGAAGCGGTTGTTGATTTCGTAGATGATCTCTAGATGGCGGGGCAGCAGCTTGCCGAATAGGGCCACCGGCCATTTCTCTAGAGCTTCGGGCAGCAGGGTGTGGTTGGTGTAGGCCAGGGTCTTTTGGGTGATCTCCCAAGCCAGATTCCAGTCGAGGCCGTACTCGTCGAGCAGCAGGCGCATCAGCTCGGGGCTAGCGATCGCCGGATGGGTGTCGTTGAGCTGAATGGCAAACTTCTCGTGGAACTGCTCTACGGCCATGTGCTGCCCCGCCAAAATGCGAAACATGTCTTGCAGCGAGCAGGAGACAAAGAAAAACTGCTGCTCTAGCCGCAGCTGTTTGCCCGCCTGGGTTTCGTCGTTGGGGTAGAGCACTTTGGAGATATTCTCAGAGGCCACTTTTTGCTCCACCGCGCCGTAGTAGTTGCCCCGGTTAAACACCTCAAAGTCAAAGGACTCGATCGCCTCGGCCTTCCACAGCCGCAGGGTGTTGGCGGTATTGACCTGGTAGCCCAAAATTGGGGTGTCGTAGGGCACCCCGAGAACCTCGCGGGCGGGCACCCAGCGCGCCCGGTAGCGGCCCTGGTCGTCGGTGTAGGTTTCGGTGTGGCCGCCAAACTTGACCTCGACTGACCACTCGGGCCGGGCCACTTCCCAGGGGTTGCCGTAGCGCAGCCACTTGTCGGTGCGCTCGACCTGCCAGCCGTCGCGCAGGCCCTGCTCAAAAATGCCAAACTCGTAGCGAATGCCGTAGCCCACCGAAGGAATTTCTAGACTCGCCATGGAATCGAGGTAGCAGGCCGCCAGCCGCCCCAACCCCCCGTTGCCCAGGCCGGGCTCTTCTTCCTGGGCCAGCAAGGTGTCAAAGTCGAGCCCCAGGTCGACCATGGCCTGCTTCACGAGATCGTAGATGCCCATGTTGATCAGGTTGTTGCCCAGGTGTGGCCCCATGAGAAACTCCGCCGAGAGGTAGCACACCGTGCGCGACTTGTGCTGGGTATAGCGCTCGGCGGTGCCGTTCCAGCGGTGCAGCATGCGATCGCGCACCAGGTAGGCCAGGGCCATGTAGTAGTCGTGCTGGGTGGCCAGCGACACGGGCTTGCCCTGCACGTAGAACAGGTTGTTCAAAAATGCCCGCTTGATGCTCTCGATGTCGTTGGCAGTGCGCTCTTTGGCCAGGGCCGTAGCCGCAGCAACATCTACCGGAGAGGGAATATCCATAGGTGATCGGCCCTGGGTCAGGGTGTAGAGAAGGATTGTATTGATCAGATCAAATCAGGCGATCGCCAATTGTGACCTAAAGCACGATTTAAGATTAGTTTAAAGATGATGAAAAATGTCGATCGAGAACCGCCACGGGCTAGACATCAGGGAAAAACGAGCCTCAAGAACGCTGGCGAGCTGGGCGCGGCGGTGGCGGCTTTATGATTCTATGACGGCTGTCACCGGCCTGCGATCGCTGAGTGTACAAGACACCCCCATGCTAGCAGCGGGCCTTTTGGCGACAGATGAGCTGTGCGATCGCACCCCTGGCGTTTCCTGATTGGGAGCTTGCGGTGTGGGAGTTGGTGCGATCGGGCGAACAGCGGTAGGACAGAAACTTATGATCGAGAAATACTTTAGCGCTCATTCGCTTCGTCTCGATTAAACTTGAAGTCTTGAGTATTGAGAGACACGGCTTGAAACTCACCAGAATTATAATCTCTCATCTGCCTTTGAATGGTAACGGGATCTCCATTAAAGTTAGGCGAATCTTTGAGAATGCCAAAGTAGGACAGCAGAGAAGAACGCCCTGAATTCGTCTCAGACTTGGCATATTGCTGTACAAACTCGGCAAACATCAACACCAAACTTGCCTCTTCTTCTGGCAGTTGCTTCACCAGTTCATAGATAGTGTCTGCTGCACTCATTAGCCTCTCCTATTTGAATAGATCCTTTAATCGTGGGTCGCTCTGGGCGATCTCAAGTATCTGCTGTCTTAATTTTTCGAGATTTTCTAACTCACTGGTTTGAATCATGAAACCCTTATAGATGGATCTTAGAGCAGCATCGACAGATAGGATAGTCTCTGCCTGCTCACATGAATATGCTAGCTTTAGTCTATTCAACGCACCTGTTGAGGCATAAAAAAATGAAGGCATTTCATTGCCAGATTTATGGTTGGCGGTTGAAACTGATCTTAACAAGTCTGTTAAGGCTTCGTAGGTTTCTAGATGTAGATCGTATAGCTTCTCTCTTTCCCATCGCTTATTGTCGCGCTTATTCTGAAAGATTGGGCTTAAGGTAGAGATTGAAACAACAGCAGATACGTTAATTAATGCCGCAACTACTATTGGGTTAGTAATGATCTCTTGAAGTTGCATCGTAATCGACCAATTACTATATATGTGGACGGCTAAAGGGCATACGCGGCGGGGCGGTCTTCCACATCAGGTCGATTTCTTCGGGGGTGAGGCCGTAGGCTTGGTTGACCAAATCAGAAATGCGGTGCTCTAGCACCAGACCATCGCGGCGGCGCTGCTGAATGGGCAGGGCATAGTCGCCGTAGGAATCGGTGAGGGTTTTGAGATCTTTGGGGCCAAGGTTGCCTGCGCCTTTGGGGCGGCGTTTTTTGACTTCTTGCAAAAAGTCGTCGAGGGAAAGGATGGCAAAGTCGCTGAGTTTGTTGCCTGCTTTGTCGATGCCGTGCTCGATGCGAAACCAGTGGAGCATGTCGCGGGTGGCCTGCTGGTTGGCTTTGGTAAACTCGATGAGCTGCTGAACAGCAGGTTCGACCTCAGCACGGATTTCGTCTGTAGGTGGCGCGATGGGGAGATGTTCAATAAATTGCGTAAAGAGTCTCAAAGCTTCATCCTTACCATGAGCTGTATTTCTCCACATGTACGACCAAATTAATGGAGAGTTGAGAACGGCAAGAAGATATAGATTACTTACAGTTAGGAGATAAGCTGTGTTGACTGGAATCGCTCCGACCAAGTCAAGCGCAAATTCAGGACGCCAAGTTATGTCTGTATAAATGATTTTAGGCTGCTCAAGAACATTGTAGTAAGCACAGGATCTTAACTCCCACCAGTAATGGCCTTTATCAGTTCGTTTTATTAACTTTTCTCGAAAGCCTGTCATATGATCATAAATCGAGGGAAGCGCTTGAGAAAAGATCCTTTCTGCCACATCAGGAGACTCGCCAGCCCAAGGCCAAGGATAATCTCCACTAGACTTCAGAAGAATAATCCACAAGTCCTCTCCCCAGTCAGGGAGCCATCTTTTGATGTCTTGACCACGCAAAAATGGCTTGATAATATCCAGGTTTTTAGGATCATTTCTGATTAATTTCTCTCTGGCTTTATTGTCAACGACAAAAGCCTCATTAAAACCAGTTTTTATCCCATAAAGCGGTTTAGAGTTATTAAATTGATTTAGTGGTTTTCCAGCAACCCTAATTTTCTCTAACAATTCATCAACAGCAGGATGTTCTAGACTCCAGGCCTCAGGCGAGAATCTATCCCAGGGAACACTATGACCTTCCTGATTTACAAATTGAGGGAGGTTTATACTCTCTAGCTTGTCTCTTGGAACAGAACACACTTGAACAGGTTCCGAAGATTCAATATTCTCGTGATCTTCCTTATCTTCAGCTACTGGCTTCCGCACCGCCACAATACACGGAAACACATCAGCATCCTGAAAGATCGGCGCATGGCCAAAGTCGATGATTTGTTCAAAGACGCTATTTTCGGCAAAAAACTTTCGCAGCGGTTCCCCATACCCAGCCCGCAGCCACTTGTTCGTCACAATGTACGACAACACCCCATTGGGCCGCAAAATCTTCAGCCCCTTTTCGTAAAAATACACATACAAATCGGCTACGCCATCGTAGGCCGCATAGTGCGCTTGCAGATAGGGCTTAAACGGTGTCAGCAGCTCTTGCCGCACATAGGGCGGGTTGCCAATCACCACATCAAACCCACCATCGGCAAACACCTCCGCAAACTCGGCCCGCCAATCAAACGCACGGGGGGCCACTGCCGGGTCAGCCACAATCGAGTTGCCCACCTTAATGTTGTCATCCAGGTAGGTGAGCTGCCTGCCCCGCTCCGCCGTCTTTAGCCACAGCGACAGCTTGGTAATCTCCACCGACTCCGGCGACAGGTCTACCCCATAGAGGTTTTGGTTGAGAATGGTTTTGGTCAGGTCAAACAGGCTGCGCTGGCCCACAAACTCCCCCGTATCGTCGGCGGTTTTGAGGGCGGCCAGTTGCTCATTCACCCGCTCATACTCACTATTCAAATAGTCAAACGCCGCAATCAAAAACGCCCCCGACCCACAGGCCGGGTCAATCACGCGGGTTTTGACCAGCACCTCATCGCGGTAGCGCTCCCAAAACTGTATTTCGGCGGCGCGGCGCTGGCGTACCGCATTGGCGCGAATCTGGTCGATGCCGATTTCCTGCCAGAGGGCTTTTTCTTTGCGCTCCAGATACCCACCCAGCGCCACCGCCACAATGTATTGGGTAATAAACGCCGGGGTGTAGTAAACCCCCTGGGTTCTGCGCTGCCCACGCCTTTGGTCGTAGGCTTCCCCCGCCGACAGCGCCCTGAGTTCTTCCAGGTCGCTCACCGACTGCTCAAAGATGTGGCCCAAAATGTTGACCGACACCTCCGAGTCAAAGTCGTAGCGGGCCAGCGTTTTGAGCTGGGTGCAGAGAATATCCGACACCTGAAGCTGCTCGTCTAGCAGCGGGTCGTGCTTAAACAGGCCACCGTTGTAGCCCGGTATCGACAGCGCCGCGTTGCCCTGATCCACAGCGCGAAATACAGCCTTGTAGTTCTCCCAAATAGTGCGCGGATTGTACGGGTCTTGGTGGTCGTGGGCCTGCTGAATGGTTTCCTTGGGCAGCAGGTCTTTGTCTTCGCAAAAGGCGATAAACAGCACCCGATCCAGCGTTTTTTGGGCCTTTTCGATCAGGGCAATATCGCGATCGGCCAGGTCAGCGGGGCCAGTGGCGCGAAAGTGGGTGGCCAGGTTGAGCCGCACCTGCTTGTACTCTGCGTAGAGCGCCTTGGTCACCGCTACCTCGGCCTTGTCAGACTCGACCAAGAGCTGGTCGATGACAGAGCGGGCCTTGGGGTCGGCGCTGGGGGGCAAAAAGTTTTGCCGACACAGCACAAAGTAAAAGGTTCTAAAGGCCGCCAGGTCTTCCAGATCCTTTAGCCGAAAGACTTCGTAATAGGCTGGGGTTTTGCTGGTTTGGTACAGTCGAATCTCGCGATAGTTCGACACCAGCACCCAGCGGCAGTCGGCGGTGTAGTTGGCGTAGCGCCAGCCCTGGTCTACCGCAGACTCTTTGCGCCCTGGGGCAGCGCGATCTAAATCATTCTTGGCCCCCTTTAGCTCAATGGGGGCAATCACCCGCCCCTCTAGCTTTTTGCCGCCCTTTTGGTTGCTGACGGCATTAAAAAAGCCCAGCGCCCCATCGGCAGAGCCGCCGCCATCAGAAATGGTCTGCTCGGCGTGTAGCTCCCACTGGTGGCCCGCGCCGCCAATCACCGAGCGATAGCCCAGGGCATCTTGAAAGACATCTTTGAGAAAGTCGCCGTGGAGGGAGGTTTCTTTGACAGCATCGAGGGTGCCACTCTCTAAGGTCTGTACCCACTGCAAGAGTTTTTGGTGGCGATCAGCAATATCGGCGGGAAACAGAAACCCTTTTAGAGCCTGGGTGAGGGTCTTGTCTTGAAACAGACGGTGGTGGCTGGGCTGGGGCATGCCGTTGGGGGCCAGTGAGACTCAGTAGATCACAAAGGATTGAGGCAGGGGCTGAATTTGTAGGAAAGGGGTAGGGTCAGGCTAGAAGATCTTGGACGAAAAGCCATGACAACCTGC
>NZ_JAYFES010000065.1:0-935 GCF_055795045.1 Pseudanabaena sp. PCC 9330
CCCAGGATCTTCTCAACCCGTGCCCTGGCCCGCACCGTTATTGCTGAATGGATTGAGGTTTTCTATAACCGACAGCGGTTGCACTCAACCCTTGGATACCTGTCACCAGTGCAGTTTGAAGACAACTATTGGCTCTCTCTAAAGGGCCTGAAGGCAGCTTAAATTACCTGTCCACTTTCTTGAGTCAAGATCACACAGGCTAGGGCATAGAGTTGCGTGATTTGCTCCAAGCTAAATGTGGCCGGCGTGCCCGGTCGCGGCGCATCCCGCAGCCGCTCCACCACGGGGATACCTCGGGGACTGACCTCGAGCCAGCGAGTCCGCCACAGCCGACTCATGTCTTTACTGATGCCCAACTCTCGCGATATCTGGCCGTGGCCTTCGCCTCGACTGGCCCGCAGAATGATCCGCGCCCGCAGCGCGATCTGCTGAGCGGTGCTGGGGCGTCTGGCTAATGTCTCGAGTTTTGACTGTTCTGACGCGGTCAAGGTGATGGGGGCTGCGGTCAGTCTTGGCATGGGAAGTTCCCTCCTATGCCCTACTCCTTAATAGTAGGACTTTTTCTGCCAACCGGTACTAGAGGGTGAATACCAAAGGTGACTAGAGAGTGAACGCCAAAGATGACTAGAAGGTGAACACCAAAGGTGAATTAGATTGAGGTTTTATTGATGACTTTAACTGAGTCTATTAGGGAGAAAGTTAGTAATCATATTACTGATAGTGCGCCTATGCAGCAGTTGACTAATAGAGGTGAGGAGTTGACTAATTATGGAGTTGTTAAGGACTGCTTTGATGCAATCACCCTATTTAGAGTGAATGAAAAAGACTGGGGTGTTACGGGTGCATCCCAGTTTTGCAATAAGTACAAATACGTAGTCATCAAACATAGGAGAATTAAGGGCTTTGAACAGCGTCTTATCCCTAGACTTACAAGA